>RFVF01000018.1 GCA_009922615.1 Pseudomonadota bacterium | reverse complement strand
CCTCCCGGTGGCGGTAGCTGTGGCGGCTGCCGTGGCGGTGGCTGCTCTGGCACAGTCAGGTCGGCCGTCTTCTTTGCCTTGCCCTTCTTGGATTTGGGTTCGACGGGGTTGCCGGGCTTGGTCGCGCCTTTGCGGGCGGTGACTTCGGGGGGCTCGGGGAAGCGGCCTTGGTCGTCCGCCGCGATGAGCCATTGATCCAGTTCCGCGCGGAGGCGCTTGAGCGCGGCTTGGTGGTCCGGCTGCGGGGAGTGGGCGAGGTTGGTCATGTTGCGCGGGTCGGCCTCGGAGTCGTAGAGCTCCTCGGGTGGCATGGTGGGCGCGAGGTAAAAGTTTTTCTGCCAGTCGGTGAGTTTGCCTTCGGCGCCGAGTTGCTTGATGAGGTTCCAGACGGGGTAGCTGCGTTCCTTGTAATCGTTGGTCTGCAAGAAGGGCCGCTCCGGCATGAAGTTCCGGATGTAGCGGTAGCGGGCATCGCGCACGGTGCGGAAGCGGAACATCGTTTCATCGCAGCGGTCGCGCGCGCCGTGGGTGAACTCGCGCGGCGGCTCGGCGTCGTCGCCGAGGAAGACGCGGCCCTGCATCTTCGCGGGCTTTTTCACGCCGGCGAGGGCGAGCGTGGTGGCGTGGAAGTCGATGGATTCGAGCAGTTGGTGGCTGACCGTGCCGGGATGGAAGTTCTTCGGCGCGGGGAAATTCTTGGGCCAGTGGAGGATGAGCGGAATGGTGAGGCCGTCTTCGTAGCAGAATTGTTTGCCGCGCACGTGGGCTTCGCCGTGGTCGCCCATGAAGAGGATCATCGTGCTGTCGGCGAGGCCGTCGGCGGCGAGCTGCTGGAGGATGAGGCCGATCTTGCGGTCGAGTTCCGTGGCCGAGTCGAGGTAGTCCGCCCAGTCCTGGCGCGCGATGGGATGATCGGGATAGATGGGTGGGAGCTCGACCTGCGCGGGGTCAGCGCGTTTCGGAGCGATGAATTTGCGGTGCGTCTCGTGGAAGTTTACCTGCGCGTAGAAGGGTTGGTGCGACTTCAATTCCTCCCACTTTGAAGAGTCGTAGGGTTTGCCGGTGTAGGTGAAGTTCCAGTCCGTTTTGCCCGTGCCCTTGAAGCCGAGTTCCGCCGGGAACTCGACGATGTTCGCCGTGAAATAGCCCGCGCCACGCAGCCAATCCGTGAGCACTTTCACGCCCTCGGGCAGTTGGTAGCCGTCATCGCGGTGCGAGCGATGATGATGCGCGCCGATGGTGATCTGATACATGCCGGTCATGAACGCCGAGCGGCTCGGCGAGCACACCGGCGCGGTGGTGAACGCGCGCGTGTAGCGCATGCCCCGGCTGGCGAGTTGATCGAGATGGGGCGTCCAGACCTGCTTCGCGCCGTAGCAGGCGACGGCATCGGGCGACATGTCCTCCGCGACAAGCCAGAGGATATTGGGCCGCGCGGCGGCGGAGGCACTCGGCAGGCGGACGCCGAGGAGCAAGCCCAACAGGAGCAGAGCAGGGGACAGCCGGCAGATCATGAGCCCGAGGGGAAATCTCGTGCCCCGAAATGTAAATGGCAAAGTGCCGGCTCGGATGAGCTGCGCGCTCGCATCCCGGCCGCAGGTTAAAGCGGCATGAACGCCGCGCCCCGGCGGCTCAAAAGGCAAACTGCGTCGCCCCGCCGGGCCCCGCGACTTTCCCTCTTCAACGCTTCCCTTCTTGCCACCGTTGCCACGCCAGTCCGGGGCGATCCGTGCGGAACGCCACCAGCCGCGTGTGCTCGACTTCGGTCACGTAAACCGTCCGGCCATCGGGACCGCCGAAGCAGAGGTTGCTCGGGCGCGGGCCCAGCACCGGCACCTTGCGCAAGATTTCACCCTGCGGAGACACGACCGCCACGACGCCTTCGCCGTAGCGGGCGATGTAGAGGTTGCCGTCCACATCGCAGCGATGGCCGTCGAAGCCGTGGTCGGGGAACTTCCGCAGCAGCCGCTTGTTCGTCAGCGATTTGTCGGGGGCGATGTCGAAGACCCACAAGTTACGTTGCACACTTTCGTTTACGTAGAGGCGTTTGCCATCGGGGCTGACTTCGATGCCATTCGTCGTGCCCATGCCTGAGGCGAGCCGCGTCGTCTTACCGTCGAGATCGATGCGCCAGAGCTGGCCGGTGCCGTCTTTCCAGTTCGGGTCGCTGGCGAAGAGCGTGCCGTCGGGCGCGATGGCCAGGTCGTTGGGCTGGTTCATCTGCGCGTTATGCGCAAAGACGGTGATCTGCTTGGTCTTCATGTCCACGCGCAGCACGTTGTGCTCCTCGTAGTCCGCAATGAACATCGTCCCGGCGCGATCGAAGACGATGCCGTTGCCGGTGCTCTTGCCGGGCAAGGTGAGGAAGATTTCGGAGCGGCCATCGGGCGTCGTCCGGCCGATGGTCTGCTGCTTGGCGAAGTTGACGGCGTAGATGTTGCCTTCCCGATCGCACGCGGGGCCTTCGATGCCGGGCGTGAATTCGCCGGGCTTGGTCAGCGCGCGCGGCGTCCAGAGCGGCTCGACTTGAGCCAGGGAACGACAGCCGGAGAAGGCCGCCGGAGCGGCCAGGGCGAGGGACAGCCGTTGCACGAACGAGCGGGTGGTCAGCATGGCGCGAGCGTAGCAGTCGAAGGTGGCTTGGCAAGGCGCTGATGGCGCAGCGTCGGCGAAGATTCGGCGGAGCTTTGGGTTGCGCCCGCGCCTTGATTGACTAAGGATGGCACGACGATTCCATGAAAATCCTTCTGGCCGACGACGACGAAATCAGCCGCAAGATCATCGCGAGCTTCCTGGCCCGCTTTGGTTACGAGTCGCTCGTGGTGCAAAACGGCGCGGAAGCCTGGGATGTCCTCCAATCTCCCGCCGCCCCGCAGCTCGCCATCTGCGATTGGATGATGCCGCGCATGACGGGCCCCGAGGTTTGCGCCCGCCTGCGGGCCATTCAACAACCGGTCCGCACCTACGTCATCCTCCTCAGCTCACGCAACACCAAGCTCGACATCGTCAAAGGGCTCGATGCCGGCGCGGATGACTACCTCGTCAAGCCCTGCGACCTTACGGAATTGCAAGCCCGCCTGCGCGTGGCCCTGCGCGCCCTCAAATACGAGGAGCAACTGCGCAAGACCATTGCCGAATACGACGCGCTCATCCGCCGCCACACCATGCTCGGCGAAATCGCCGGCCAGCAAGTGGCAGCGCAATCCGCCGCCAAGCCGGCCACGCCGGTGGCTGCGGTGGTGAACGTCCCCGTTGCCGCGCCAGCAGAGGTGCCCGACTTGGGGGCGCTGCTGGTGGAGGCCGTGCGGGAAATCGGTCTGGGCCAGTCTCAATTGGAGTTGAATCCGGAACCCGCCGGCTCGGCTGACTTCTCCGTCGTGTTGCCGGCCTACGTGAAACGCGACGCGCAATGGGTGGACCTGCGGCTCGACATTACCCGCGGTGGCGCGCACGCCCTGTGCCGCGCCGTGCTGCGGCGCGCGGCCAACTCGGAGCACGAACTCCTCGGCGTGCTCGCCGAAGCCGTTCATCTGCTGCTGCGCGCGCGCAGTCGCCGCCGTCTACAGCCCCGACGCGACGTTTCTCCCTGCGCCTGCCGGAGCTCGTCATTCAGGCCGCGACCTTCGCCACCGCTGCCGTCGTGAAGAACAAATCTCTCCGCCAATTGCAAGCCGGCGACCTCGTCGTGGACGCCGCCCGGATCGCCGGCCAGACCGATGAAGTCCTGCTCTCGCCCGGTGAAATCATCACACCTCACCGTCTCGGCACGCTCGCCGAAGTATCCGCCGCGCAGGCGCAGACCGTGACGGTTGCCGTGGTGGAATCACCGGCCGCGAGCCGGGCCTTCCTGCGATTGGGAGCCTGAGCCGCGTCGGCGTAGCCGCGCTCGGGAGAGCGAGGCGGGTTCGTTCTGTCTCCGCCGCCTTGCCCCACTCTCGCACGAGCGTGAACTCTGCCCTCAGCTTGGCTGCCACCATGCGTTTGCTGACTTGAGCATTTCCAAAAGGCGCGCGTCGGCGGCGGGGAAGGGGTAGTTCAGCAGCGTCTCGCGGGTCACCCAGGCCACGGCTTGGCAGCCGAGGGCTTGGGGTTCGGCAGATTCGTCGCTCAGCGTGCAACGGAAGAACCGCAGGTGGACGGTTTTCTCCGGGTAGCTGTGCGTGATGCGCTCCAACTCGTCGTGAACGCGCACATCCACGCCCAATTCCTCCTGAAGTTCGCGCCGGAGGCAGGCCTCGAAGGTCTCGCCGGATTCGCGCTTGCCACCGGGAAATTCCCACAGGCCGGCGAGGTGTCCGCCTGCAGGGCGTTGCGTGATGAGGAGCTGGCCAGCGCGGAAGACGAGGCCCGCAGAGACTTCGATGCTGAATGCTGGATGCTGGATGCTGGATGGCTGCGTTGTGCCGGAGGTCTTCATTCAGAATCCAGCATCAGACATCCAGTATTGCGTTACCGGCCCACGCTCTTATAGACCCAGCCGCGTTTCTCCATCTCGGCAGGGTCAAAAAGGTTTCGCCCGTCGAAGAGGATCGGGTGGGTCATCGCGTGGCGGGCGCGATCGAGATCGAGCAGCTTGAATTCCGGCCACTCGGTCGCAACGACAAGTGCATCGCAGCCGGTGGCGACCTCGTTCATCTCGGCGACGTAGGTGGTCGTGGGGCCGGGCGGGAGGACGCCCTTGGCCTTGGTCATCGCCTGTGGATCGAACACGCGGATCGCCGCGCCTTCCTTGAGCAACCGCTGGCAGAGGTCGATGGCGGGCGACATGCGGACGTCGTCGGTGTTCTGCTTGAAGGCCAGGCCGAGCACGCCGATTTTCTTGTCCTTGAGCACCCAGAGCGTGTCGGTGAGCTTCTTGACGAAGCGCTCCATCTGGTCGGCGTTGATGTGCTGGACCTCTTTCAGCAACTGGAAATCGTAGCCGAGCGTGTCAGCGATCTTGATGAAGGCGCTAAGGTCCTTCGGGAAGCAGGAACCGCCGAAGCCCAGGCCGGCATTGAGGAAGCGGCGGCCAATGCGCGCGTCCATGCCCATGCCGTTGGCGACTTCCTCGACGTTCGCGCCGCTCGCTTCGCAGATGATCGAAATGGCGTTGATGTAGGAGATCTTGAGCGCGAGGAAGGAGTTCGCCGCGTGCTTGATCAGTTCGGCGGAGTTGATGTCCGTGACGATGATCGGCGCGTTGAACGGCGCGTAAAGCTCGCGCATCGCGGCGGCGGGCCGCTGCGAGCCGACGCCCACGACGATGCGGTCCGGCTTCATCAAGTCCTCGACCGCAAAGCCTTCGCGAAGGAATTCCGGGTTGCTCACCACGTCAAAGTCCACCTTGGCCTTGCAGTAGCGCTTGATGGTCTCGGCGACTTTCTCGCCGGTCTTCACGGGCACCGTGCTCTTGTCCACGACGATCTTGTAGCTGGTCATCGCGCCGGCGATGTCGCGGGCGACGCGTTCGATGTAGGACAAGTCCACCGAGCCATCCGGCTGCGGCGGCGTGGGGACGGCGATGAAAACGACGTCGGACTTCTCCACGCCTTCGGCCGTGCTACCGGTGAAACTGAGACTGCCGGAGGCGACGTTGCGCTTGACCAAGTCTTCCAAGCCGGGCTCGTAAATGGGGATACCGCCGCCGCGCAACAGCTCGACCTTCTTCAAGTCGTTGTCCACGCAGATGACGGAATGGCCGACCTCGGCGAAGCACGCGCCCGTGACAAGGCCGACGTAACCGGTGCCGATGATGGTGAGTTTCATGGCGGAGCAAAACCGAGGAAGCCGGAGCTGAAACCGACTTACTTCTTGGCTGGCGCGTTGGTGGCCGGGGCAACGACCGGAGCCGGGACGGCGGCGGGCGTGGCGAGGGCGAGCTTCGGATCCTTGCGGAGGAGCTGTTCCCGGCGCATCTCAGCTTCCACTCGCCAGACGGTCACAGGCTTGGCGCGGAGAACTTCGTCGTAGAGCCGGAGGGCCTGGTCGTTGCGGCCCTTCTGCTCGTGCAGCAAGGCGATGGCGAGCTTGGCCTGGGACACCTCGGGGCTGCCGCTGTGCAGGGAGATGAGCTGTTCGTAGGTGGCGAGGGCCTTGTCCGCTTCCCCGGCGGCTTCCTGGCAGGCGGCCACGCCCATCATCGCGACCGGGGCGGCGGGACGGCTGGCGTTGCCCGCGAGATACTTCTCAAATCGCGCCTTGGCCTCAGCATGCTTGCCCTCGGCAAAGAGCCGGTCGGCGGCGAAGAGCAGGGCGCGTTCTGCGGCGGGAGTGCCGGCATGAGCCTCGGCGACGCGCAAGTAATCGGCGGCGGCCACCGGTGCGGACTTGCCGGTTTTGTCGGCCGGTTTGTTCAACGCGGCCAAGGCCGCGTTGGCCTCGGCCTCCTTGGTCTTGCGGACGTGCTGATAGGTGAAGGTGGCGAACCACAGGGCCAGGCCAGCCGCCCCGGCGTAGGCCAGATGGAGCTTGTGGGTTTCCAGCCACGCCATGGCTTCGACCTGCCAGGAGGTTTCGGTTTCGACTACGATGGGTTCAGGTTGCACAGATAAAGGCAGGAATCTTCGGAGCGAGCCCCAAAAAGGCAAGTCCAAAGGTTAGCCGTGAAGTGAGGCGGGCGGAGTAAACACTCCCTCTACTGCCGCCGGCGGACTTTTCCCTTCCCATCAAGGGTTCCGTAGCTATCTTCTCGCGGTCGCTGCATCCGCAGCGGTTTGATTCGCTCGTTTCCCAACCCGGCAGAGCAGGGGAGGGGAGTCGGGCAGAGCAAGTGCAAGACTAGGACTAAGATAGTTTATCTGATGGACGCGGCACATATTCGCAATTTCAGCATCATCGCCCACATCGACCACGGGAAGACGACGCTTTCCGACCGGTTGCTGCATCGCACGGGCACGGTCGCCACGCGGGACATGGAGGAGCAGTTGCTCGACGCGATGGATCTCGAACGGGAGCGCGGCATCACGATCAAGGCGCATCCGGTCACGATGTATTACACGGCCAAGAACGGGGAGGAGTATGAGTTGAACCTCATCGATACGCCGGGCCACGTGGATTTTGCGTATGAGGTCTCGCGGTCACTCTCGGCGTGCGAGGGGGCGTTGCTGATCGTGGACGCGGCGCAGGGCGTGGAGGCGCAGACGGTGGCCAACGTCCACCTGGCGATGAAGCAAAACCTCACGATCATCCCGGTGATCAACAAGATCGACCTGCCGCACGCCAACATCCCGATGGCGAAGCAGCAGCTCGAGGACATCCTCGCGATCCCCGGCGAGTCGGCGATCCTGGCCAGCGCGAAGGAAGGCATCGGCATCGAGGACATCCTCGAAGCGATTGTGCATCGCATGCCTGCGCCCAAGCCCACGGGCGTGCCGTCGTTGCAGGGGCTGATTTTCGATTCGTTCTTCGACACCTACAAGGGCGTGGTCATCCTCGTGCGCGTGACCAACGGCGAGTTGAAGGCGGGCACGCAGGTGAAGCTCTTGCACTCGGGCAAGACGGTGGAGGTGAAGGAAGTCGGATCGTTCCGGCCCAAGCCTTACGTGCGCGAGAAGCTGACCGTGGGCGAGACGGGCTATTTCACGGCGAACATCAAGACGCCGCGCGAGGTGAAGGTGGGCGACACGATCACCGATCCGCGCCAGCCCGCGCCGGAGTTGCCGGGCTTTCAGGAGATTCACCCGATGGTGTTCTCGGGCATTTATCCGATCAACACGGCGGACTACGAGAACTTGAAGGTGGCCATTGCCAAGCTTCAGCTCAACGACTCGGCGTTGACTTACATGACGGAAAGCTCGGCGGCGCTGGGCTTCGGGCTGCGGTGCGGCTTCCTCGGGCTGTTGCACATGGAGATCGTGCAGGAACGGCTGCGGCGTGAGTTCGACATGGACATCATCGCGACCTACCCGAGCGTGATCTACCAGGTGAAGATGACGGACGGGCGGGAGTTGCAGGTGGACAACCCGGCATTCCTGCCGGACGTGACCTACATCGAGCACATCATGGAGCCGATGGTGAAGGCCTTTGCGATCTGCCCGAACGAAAACATCGGGGACGTGATGGGCCTCATCAAAGAGAAGCGCGGCGAAATCTCGAATACCGAAACGCTCGACACCCGCCGCGTGATGCTCACGGCCAAGATGCCGATGAACGAAATCCTCATCGACTTCCACGACCGCATCAAATCCATCACGCGCGGCTATGGCTCGATGGATTACGAGCCGGTGGGCTACGAGATCAGCGACATGGTGAAGCTGGACATGCTCGTGAATGGCGAGGTGATGGATGCGTTTTCGTGCCTGGTGCATCGCGAGAAGGCGGAGTCGCGCGGCCGGGCGCTGGCGGCGAAATTGAAGGAAGTCATTCCCAAGCAGCAGTTCGCCATCGCCATCCAGGCAGCCATCGGTGGCAAGATCGTCGCGCGGGAAACCGTCGGCGCGATGCACAAGGACGTGACGGCGAAGTGCTATGGCGGTGACATCAGCCGCAAGCGCAAGCTCCTCGAAAAGCAGAAGGAAGGCAAAAAGCGCATGAAGATGTTCGGCACGGTGAACATCCCGCAGGAGGCGTTCATCGAGGTGCTGAAGACCTGAGGCGAAAGGGAATTTGATGCAGCCACGAAACGGAACAAACGGCGCAAAGCGAGAGACTCTGACGAGGGCCTGGCAGGGAGGTCGCCGGTGACTCTATTCTTGCGCTGGCTGTTTTCGGGCACGGTGCGGCAGGCATTGGACCTGCGGAAACACGTGTTGAATCTTCTTGCTGCCCAACGCGACCTCCTCACGCCCGAGGGTATCGCGGCCATGGAGGATGCCTGCGCCAAATTGCGCGCCGCCGTGCTGGCGAAGGCCGACGCTGCGGCGTTGCAGGCCGAGATGAAGAACGTCGAGGAAGTCGCCAACCAGTGGCTGCGGCCGTATCCGCACGCGAGCTGGCGGGAGAATGTGGAGGTGATTCTGGTGGCCATCGCGGTGGCGATGGCCATCCGCACCTTCTTTCTCCAACCGTTCAAGATTCCCACCGGCTCGATGCAGCCGACGCTCTACGGGATCACGCACCAGAGTTCACGCAACGAGCCGGAGGTGAAGTTCCCGGGCGGCGTGGACGAATTCGTGGACTCATGGTTTCGCGGCATCACCTATTATCACGTCGTCTGCGAGGAAGACGGAGAACTGCGGCGGGTTGATCCCCCCAAGACCATTCTGCCGCTCGTCAAGAAGCAGACGTTTCAAGTCGGTGAACGGAACTACACGGTTTGGTTTCCCCCCGATCAACTCTTCGGCGGCAATGCCAACCGGGCCGGCTTATACCCCGGCCAGCGATTTAAGAAGGGCGAGGACATCATCAAACTCAAGGTCATCAGCGGCGATCACTTGTTTGTGGACCGGCTCTCCTACAATTTCCGCCGGCCCGAGCGCGGCGAGATCATCGTCTTCGAGACCAAAGGCATCGACGGCCTCCCGCAGGATCAGTTCTACATCAAACGCATGGTCGCGATGGGCGGCGAGCGCGTGAGCATGGACAACGACCGACATCTCCACATCAATGGTCAACGCCTCGACGCCAGCACGCCGCGCTTCGAGAATGTCTATCATCTCACCGGTCCGCCGAAAGACAGCGAGTTCTCCGGCCATGTGAACGAGACGGTCGCGCGGCAAAACTCCCGGCCCGGCCTGGCCCCCTTGTTCAGTGACGACAAACAGGAATTTACCGTGCGGCCCAAGCATTACATCGTGATGGGTGACAACACGATGAACAGCCTCGACTCGCGCGCTTGGGGTGATTTCAAGCAGGAGAGCGTCATCGGCAAATCCGCGTTCGTTTACTGGCCTTTCTTCAACCAAGGCGACCGTCCCGGCCGCTTCGGCTGGTCGCATCGTTGATGTTGTTCTCCCCGCTCACCAGCTCAAGCGCTCAGGCGGGCTTGGCGTGAGGGCGAAATCCACTTGCGGCTTGTGCGTTTAGCCAGTTCCGGTCAGGGCAGGGGCACTTGCGACTTGTGCATGAGGTAGGCGAGCAAGTCGCGCTGCTGCGCGGGCGTGAGCGCTTCCAGCAAACCCTCGGGCATCAGCGAGAGGGCGGATTCCTGCAAGCTGGTCACGTCGTTGCGTGGGATGGTGAGCACCTCGGTCATAGTCTTGAGCGTGAGCGTGCGATCGGTTTTGGCGGCGATGAGCGCGTTGAGCGTGCGTCCGTCTTTGAGATTCACCACCGTCATGCGGAAGTCCGCGCTCACCACGGCGCTCGGGTCGGCGATGTTGTCGAGCAGGTAGTCGAGGTTGTCGCGGCCCGCCCCAGTCAGGTCCGGTCCGACTTCGCCGCCCTGTCCGTAAAGGCGATGGCACGCGGCGCACGCGAGGTTGAACACGGCCCGGCCCGCGCTTTTGTCCGCCTTCGCGAAAACCTCCGGCGTGAGCTTTGCCTTGAGTTTCGCGATCAACGCCTTTTTATCTGCCGCCGCCTCGCGGAGCTCGCCCCACGCCTTCGCCAACTGCGCGTTCAACGCCGCGTCGTTGAAGCTGCGAATCTGCCGCGCGTGGAAGGCCGTCACGTCCGCGCGTGGGAACTTGCCCGCCGCCAGCTCGGCCAGCAGCGCCCGGGCGAAGACCGGCCGTGAGACGAGCGTGTCCAGCACGGCGGCGCGTTCACTCGGATGGAAGCTGCGGTAGCTCTTCGCGAGCTTTTCACCGATGGCCGGGTCGTCGAACTGCGCGAGGCCGCGCACGGCGACGGAGTTCAGAAAGCGCACGCCGAGCAACTGCTCGCAGATCGCGCGCAAGTCTGGCGGACGGCTCTCGATGAGCGTTTGCAGCGCGGCCTTGCGGGCGTTCATGTCACCGTCCTTCGCCAACGCGACGCGCTTGACCTCGTCGAGCGCGCGGCCGTCGCCGAAGACGATGCTCAAGTCCCGCACGCGGTCGCGTAGGGCGGCGTTGGCGGATTTCTCGATTTGTTTGGCGAAGGCGTCCCAAGCGCTTGGCTTCATGGCCTTGCGCCAGCCGGCGAGGCCATCGGCGAGGCCGGAGAGAATGTCGCTCTGGAACGCCTCGCCCTTGGCGGCGGCGAGCAAGAGCAGGTTGTTCACGTGCGCTGGCTGCTTCTCGATGTCCTCGGCAAGCCGGCGGGCAATGAGCCGGCGGGTGAGCGGGAGTTCGCAGACGTTGGCGATTTTCGTTAGTGCATCCGGCTGCGTCTCAGCGATTGGTATCAGGCCATACCAAATGAGCGCGGGTAGGTTGTGGTCAGCGGCATCCTCCTTGTGAGCGACAAGCGGGATGGCGAGTTCTGCGCGCTGGCTGACGGGCACCCGTTGCAGCGCCGAGGCCAGCGCCAGCCGGACGAGGGCAGAGCTATCCTCGCGGGCCAGGCGGACCAGCTCGCGCATGGTAGCAGCCGTCGTGAGGAAGCTCTCACTCTTTCGCACGCTTGCACCCGAGTTTGAAGTGAGCCTCCTTACGTCGGCTGCCACCGGGCGTTGGCTCAACACGGTGTCGAGCGGCCAGGAGTCCGTCAGCAGGCGGACGGCCCACGTGCGGACGTATTCGCTCTTATCGCGTGCCAGCTGGGCGAACGACTTTGCATCATCCACAGCAGCCCAATTGACGCTGTGAGTCGTCCACAATGCCCGCAGTCGCACAATGGGGTTTGGGTCGTCATGTAATGCCCACCACTGATCTCCGATTTCGGCATCAACTGGATGACGGCGGTCGTATCGTGATACAACTTCAAGCCGCGCTTGCCGGGCGAACCATTCGTTCGTGTGCGTGTGCAGGCGGACGAGTTCGGCGACGGAGAGTTTCGTGAGGTCCGTGACCGCTGGGCGTTTCGGCTCGCCGTAAGTGATTTTGTAGATGCGGCCGCTCGTGCGGTGGACGCCGGTGCTGTCATGGCATTCGCCGGTGTCGCTCCAGTCGGCCACATACACGCCGCCGTCGGGACCGCAGGTGAGTTCCATACCGCGAAACCACTTGTCCGGCACGGTGAAGAAGTCCGGACCGTGCTTGCCCACGTAGCCGGAACCCTTGCGTTCGAGGATTTCCTGGTTCGCGCGCCGGCCGTGCATGTTGAGTGTAAAGAGCCGGCCGCGATACTCGGCGGGCCAGTTGTCGCCCTGATAAATCATCATGCCAATGTGCGCGTGGCCGCCGCCGAAGGCATCCGCCGCGCCGTCGCGGGACTTGGTCCAGTCGCTCGCCGTGTCGAAGTGCCAGTGGTCCGCGTGTTGGTCAATCAGCGCGTAGGTGCGCGGGTTCGGGTCAATCGTGTGCGGGCGGACGTAGTGTGCGCCGGTGATGCCGTGCCACAGATGGCCGTTGACCGTGTTGATAAAAAAGAGTTCGCCGTGTGCGTCCCAATCGTGCCCCCACGGGTTCGTTGTGCCGCTGCTCAAGGCCTCGAAGACCCTCCGCGTCGGGTGATAGCGCCACATCGTGCCGCGCAGGGGAATGCGCGACTCCTTCGGCGTGCCGGGCGCGCCAATCTCACCGGGAGCCGACGCGCCGCAGCGGCCGTAGAGCCAGCCGTCCGGCCCGAAGCGCAGGCCGTTGGCGTAGTTGTGGTAGTTCTCGGCGGGCGGCGTGAAGCCATCGAGCACGACCTCGGTGGGGCCGGTGGGTTTGTCACCGCCATTCGCGCACGGCATGAAGATCAACTGCGGGGGGCACATGAGCCACACACCGCCGCGCCCGACCTCGACGCTCGTGAGCATTTGCACTTCGTCGGTGAAGACCTTGCGCGACGTGAAGTGTCCGTCGCCTTGCGCATCCTCGAAGATAAGCACGCGGTCGCGCAGGCGCAGATCGAAGCGCGTGGCCCGTTCGGCGTAGGTGTAATTCTCCGCGACCCACAAGCGCCCGCGCGCATCCCACGCGAGCGCGATGGGATTCTGCACGTCCGGCTCGGCGGCGAAGACGCTGGCCTTGAAGCCCGGCGGCAGCTTCATCTGCGCGGCGACCTGGGCGGCGGGCATCGGCGCGGAGTTGGTGTCCGGCTCGGTGTTGTAGGGAACGGGGAACTCCGCGCGCGCCGGAGCTGCAAGCAGGGCCAGCAGCACCATGCCCGCCATTGATAGAAACGCGTGTTTCATCCGCCGAGTCTGCGAAAGAATCGCCATCTTCCGCAACGGACAAAGCAACTCGTTGTCGGCTACTTCTCCCCCCACACCCGCGGGGTCTTGAAGTCAGGAGCCTTCGGTGCGGACTTGGGCGGGACGGCCTCTTTCGCAAACGCGTCGAGCCGCGCGCGCAATTCCTTCACCTTCTCCGGCTGCTGTGCGGCCAGATTGGTTTGCTCGGACAGATCCTCCTTCAAGTTGAACAGCTCGACGCGGGCCGCCTCGTTCGGTTGTTTGCCTTTCTTGCCTTTCGCCTTGCCCTCCTTCGCCTCGGGATTGGCGGCTCCCTCGCCGCCGTCGTCATTGCGGTTGCCGCCCACGACCAACTTCCAATCGCCCATGCGCACCGAGCCATTGCTAGGCGTCGTGTTCAACAGAATGGCCTCATGCGGCGATTTCGCGCCAGCTGTGAGCACCGGCCAGATGTCGCGCCCGTCTGGCGCGAGCGGTTGATCGAGCGGCGCACCGGCCAGACGCAGCAGCGTGGAAAACCAATCCACCATGTGCAACGGCTCGTGGAGCGCGAGACCGGCTTGAATGTGCCCTGGCCACGTCGCAAACGCCGCCACGCGCGTGCCGCCTTCGTAGAGCGTGCCCTTGCCCGCGCGCAGTTTGCCGTTGGTGGCCCCGAGCGTCGTCGGACCGCCGTTGTCGCTGGAGAAGATGAACAACGTGTTGCCGGTCATTCCTCGCTGCTCGATCGCCGCGGCGATGCGGCCGATCTGCGCATCCTCGCACGCGACCATCGCGGCGTAGTTGCGGCGCTTGGCATCCGCGATGTGCGCGTAAGGCTTCAGATATTCCTCCAGTGCCTGCAATGGCGCGTGCGGCGCGTTGAACGGGACGTAGAGGAACAGCGGTTTGCTCGTGTCGTGCGCGGTGATGAGGCGCACGGCCTCGTTGCCGATGAGCACGGTGGAATAACCCTCCTCGCGCAGTTCCCGGTCGTCGCGATGCCAGTCAAATCCACCGTCCCGTTCGTGAGTGAAGTAATCGATCATCCCGTTGTAGTGGCCGTATTGGTGCGTGAAGCCACGCCGCGTGGGCAGATACTCCGGGGTGAAGTGCCCGAGGTGCCACTTGCCGCAGATCGCGGTGACGTAGCCCGCCTCGCGTAGCGCCTGCGGCAGCGTGCGCTCCGCCAACGGCAGCCCATAATTGGCCCACGGCCGCACTACGCCCACTTGCAGACCATGTCGCATGGGATAACGCCCCGTCATCAACGCTGCGCGCGTCGGCGAGCAGACTGGCTGGACGTAAAACGCCTCCAGCCTCGCCCCGGAGGCGGCGAGTTTGTCCAAGTGTGGCGTCTTGATTTCGCTCCCATGCCATCCAACGTCGCTCCAGCCGAGATCATCGGCCAGGAGGAAAACGATATTGGGCCGCAGCGGCGTCTTTGCAGCAGGGCAGGGAACCGGCGAGGACGCGACCAAGGCGATCAGGCCACCGATAAGTAGAAGTTGAAGCGAGCGCACGGTAGACATTCGCATGTCGGTTCAGACGCTGAAAGTCCTCAGGTGGATACGCGGCGAAGAAGAGTTCATTCACTACTTGAAAAGCGATGGCGAACCCGAGCGGTCCTTGCTCCGCCGCCGCACTCCTTCATCCCAAGCTTCTCCTGCTGCCAGAAACCACGGCCCCGTTATTTCCCGGTCTTGGTGTCGAAGAATTGCAGCGAGCCGTCCAGTCGTCCGACGACAAAGCGCGTGTTGCCGGCGGTGAAGGCCACGGCGGGCGCGAGGTCGGGTTGCGGGTCGAGGTGGCCGCGCTCGATGAGCTTCGCGGCATCCCACCACTTCACCGTGCGGTCCTCGGCGCTGGAGAGGAGCGTCGCGCCGTCGCTGGCGAAGACGATGCGCAGCACCGCGCCCTCGTGCGCAAACTTGGATTCGAGCAACTGGTTGGTGCCCTCCACCGCGCCCGCGCTCACGGCGTAGAGGCGGATGCGGTTGTCCACGCCACCCGCCACCAGCCGCCGCCCATCCGGGCTGAACGCGACGGTGTATTGCTCCTTCGTCGGGTGCGAGAAGGTGTCGAGGCGCTTGCCGCTCGCGACTTCCCAGAGCTTCACCGTGCGGTCGCCGCTGGCGCTGGCGAGCACCTGGCCATCGGGCCGGAAGGCGAGGCCATAGACCGCACCGTTGTGGCCGGTGAGCGTGCGGACCTCCGTGCCAGTGGAGGTGTCCCAGAGCTTGATCTTCTGATCGTAACTGCCGGTGGCCAGCAGCTTGCCATCAGGGGAAATCGCGACGGAATACAGCGCGTCGAAGTGGCCCTCGAACTTCCGCACGAGCGAGCCGTCCGCGACGCGCCAGATGGCCGCCTGACCCTGCAAGCCCGGCTCGCCGCCCGCCGCCGCCACCCACTGGCCGTCAGTGGAGAAGGCGACCGAATTCACGTTGCCGCGAATGCCCGTGAGCGTGTGCCGCACCGCGCCGGTCTCGGCGTCGCGCAACTCGACCTCGCGATAGCGGGCAACGGCAATGACGTTCGGCTGCGCGGCGAAGGCCACGGCCTGGATTGACTTCCGGGGCGTGACACGCGGCGCAATCTTCGGTGTGACCAGCTCGCGCACCGGCTCGGTGGCGATGGCGGGCGGCTTGGCCCCGCCGTCAATCCACGCCTTCACCAACGCCAGCTCGGACGGCTCGAACTTCTTTCGCTTGCCTGGCGGCATGATCTTGACCGGCGCGCGGCCTTCGAGCGACTTCACCAGCAGGCTGTCGGAACTCTTGCCAGGCAGGACAGGCACGCCGCCGTCGCCGCCCTTCATGAGGGAGGCGTGGTTTTCGAGGACAAGGTTGTTTTCCGCATCCGTCACGGAATGGCACTCGACGCAGTGCTTCTTGAACAACGCCTGCACCAGCGTGAAGTCCGGCGCAGCAGAAGCGGCCGGAGCCCGGAGAGGCAGGGACAAGGTCAAAAAGAAAAGGGCGAGAAACGGATAGGCTCTCAAGCGATTTGTATACCGTCAGGCATAGACGCAGAGAAATCGGCTTTATGCAAAAGTATCGTAAACCCGCCAAAGCCGGACCCGGTGCGGAAAGAGCCCCACGACCGGCCATCGCGCTTCCAGTGAAAGTTGGGCACCTGACTGCGATGAACCCCAAAGTGCTATCCTATCGTCAAGGCGATGGCGATCTCTTTGATTGCATCATCCACTTGGTTTAGCAACTTCGGCCTTCCTTGGGTAGCAATCGAGCCACGCAGTTTCTCCAGTGAAGCTTTGACCGCAGTCAATTGAGCGTCGGATAGCTTCTGTGGCTCATGGCCTTTTCCATCGCCACTGAAATCACCACCGAGAAGATGGGCTGCCTGGTCCAAATGATGCATGGCTTTGCGGCGATGGCCCATGTAGTCATGGTCGGCTAGGGAGAGTGTGTTGTAAGCATCGCGCAGGGCCCCGAGTTCACTTGGGTCAGTGGTGACCCCATTGGCCCCTTTCCTCTTTTTACCGTTGCCACGATTGGGCTCAGGTTCGGCTTTGGCATCTAGTTTGATTACCCCCTTCTTGCCTTGGGGCACCGCTGCCGATCCTGTCACACCGGTGGCTGTGGCCGTCACGGGAGGGGTGATTAGGTCACTTGCCCGGCCTTTCATAGCTTGCTTCTTACCCTTGCCCTTGGGAGTTGTGTCCGTGGTGTCTGCTGCCGAACATATGGTGACGAGACACGCGACGAGCATAGCCGCAACCGTCAAACTCAAGAGGCGTGTTGCACAAGGGAGAGTTGATTTCATAATTGGTTGGAAGAGTCGACGTAACTTGCGGAAAACGTGGTCTTTTAGGATTTACAAAGCAAGGGGTTTCGCGGGCGCTTCACGCCAGAATTCCCTTCACCACCTGGCACGGCTCCACGCCGGTGAGGCGTAGGTCGAGGCCTTGGAAGCGGACGGAGAGACGCTCGTGGTCGAGGCCGAGTTGATGGAGGACGGTGGCTTGTAGGTCGCGGACATGAACGGGGTTTTCGACGATGTGAAAGCCCAACTCGTCGGTCTGGCCGTAGGTGAGGCCGGGCTTCACGCCGCCGCCGGCCAGCCACATCGAGAACGCCTGCGGATGATGGTCGCGGCCGAGGCTGCGGCCCAGCGCGGCATTGGATTCCACCATTGGCGTGCGCCCGAACTCGCCGCCCCAGATGACGAGCGTGTCATCTAGAAGGCCGCGCTGCTTCAAGTCCATCACCAGCGCGGCGCTGGCCTGGTCAGTATTCTTGCAGTTGTTGCGGACGTTGCCCTCGACGTTCGAGTGCGCGTCCCAGCCTTCGTTGTAGATGTTGATGAAGCGCACACCGCGCTCGATCATCCGCCGCGCCAGCAAGCACGAGCGCGCGAAAGACGGCTTCGCAGGGTCGCAGCCGTAGAGGTCGAACGTGGCATTGCTCTCGCCGCGCAAGTCCATCAAGTCCGGCGCGCTGGTCTGGAGGCGGAAGGCCATTTCATACGCGGCAATGCGCGTGGCGATGTCCGGGTCGCCGTCGAGCGCGAGGCGGCGCTGGTTCAGGCTGCCAATCAAGTCGAGCGAGTCGCGTTGCAACTGCGCGTCCGCGCCCGGCGGGCTGGAGACATTGAGAATCGGGTCGCCCTGGTTTCGGAAGCGCACGCCGGTGTAAACGCCCGGCAGGACGCCGCTGCCCCAGCACGCCGAGCCCCCGCTGATGCCGCTGCCCGTGCTCATCACGACGAACGCCGGCAGGTCGCTCGTCTCCGCACCAAGACCGTAGAGCACCCACGAGCCCATGCTGGGCCGCCCCGGCTGGCCGAAGCCGGTATTGAAGAAAATCTGCGCCGGCGCGTGGTTGAACTGGTCGGTGCGCATGGACTTCACGATGGCGATGTCGTCCACAATCTTCGCGAGGTGAGGCAGCGTCTCGCCCAACTCCGCGCCGCACTGCCCGTGCTTGGCGAACTTGAAGCGCGGCCCCAGCACCGCCGCATCCGACCGGATGAACGCATAGCGTTGCCCGCCGATGACCTCGGGCGGGATGGGCTTGCCCTCCAGCTCGGCGAGCTTCGGTTTGTAATCGAATAGCTCCAACTGGCTCGGCGCACCCGCCATGAACAGGTGGATGACGCGCTTCGCCTTCGGCGCGAAGTGCGGCGGCTTGATGGGAAAAGGATTCACCGGGGCAGCGCTGGCGCGGCGGGCGAAGGCGTCCGTGAGCAACCCGGCGAGCGCGACTTTGCCGAGGCCGACGCCGCAATTGCGGAAGAAGTGACGGCGGGTGACGGCGAGGCAATGTTTTTGGAGCGGGGTCATGGGTCAGCCTTTCGAAATCATCTCGTCGAGATTTAGCAGTGCGCGGGCGAGGGCGGTCCAGGCGGCGCGGTCATTCGCGTCGCCGTCGCCTTTCCCGGCGAAGTCGGCGGCTTTCAGCTCGCCGCTGGCGAAGCGGGCGCACTGGGTCTCGAAGAACTTCACGAGCTGCATGCGCTCCTCGGCGGACGGTGGCCGGGTGACGCAGCGGCGGAAGAGGGTTTCCACGCGGCTCTCGACGGTGCCGGGCTGTGCGGCGAACTGGCGGCCGAGGGCTTGAGCGGCTTCGAGGATCACGGTGTCGTTGAGGAGCGTGAGCGCTTGGAGCGGCGTGTTCGAGACATCGCGACGGGCGACGCACGCCTCGCCGCTGGGGCCGTCGAAAGTATTGAACATCGCGTAAGGCGCGGAGCGTTTGGCGAACGTGTAGAGGCCGCGACGGTAGCGGTCCTCGCCGGTGCTTTCGTTCCAAGATTTGCCGCCGTAAACGCCCTCGGAAGTGACGCTCGTGGGCTGCGGCGGATAAACACTCGGCCCACCAACCTTTGGCGAAAGCAGGCCGCTGGCACGCAGGACGGAGTCGCGGATGAGTTCGGCGTCGAGGCGCGAGCGGGGGAAGCGCGATAGCAGGGTCTGGGGTCTGGGGTCTGGGGTCTGGGACTGAGTTTGTGAGTCGTGGGTGAAGGCAGAACTTTGCTGGTAAGTCGCGCTGGTCACGATGAGTTTGTGCAGTTGCTTCAAGGACCAGCCTTGCTTCATGAACTCGACGGCCAGCCAGTCGAGCAACTCCGGGTGCGTGGGCGCGTCGCCTTGCAGGCCGAAGTCCTCCGTCGTGCGCACGAGGCCGCGACCAAAGAACGCGGCCCACTGACGGTTCACTGTGACGCGCGCGGTGAGCGGATTCTCCGGCGAGACGAGCCACTGCGCGAAGCCGAGGCGGTTGGCGGGAGCGCCGGGGGGAAGCGGATTCAGCACACCGAGCACGGCGGGCGCGACGGCCTCCTTCGGCGACAGGAACTCGCCGCGATGGTGGCGGTGCGTGGGGCGCGGGTTCTCTGGCGGACGCTCGCGCAGAACCAGCGTGGTTTGGTGGGCCGGTGGCTTGCGAAGCTTCTCGATTTCAGCGCGCGCCGCTTTGAGCTCCGGTGCGACGAGCATGAACTGCTCGCGGAGTTTCGCCCGTTGGTCCGCCGTGAGTTGGGTGTCGGGAATGCGAAGGAGAGCTTCGGTCTCGACAGGAACCTCGCTTGCCGTGGCTTGCGCATTGCTTGTTGCAGCGAGGCGGAAACGCCCCAGCGAGCAGGCGTAATGGCGTCCGAACTGAAGTTGCACTTCGAGGTCGGCAGCGGCAGCCAGCGGTTGCGCGAAGTGGAAGACGGCGACGTGTCGCTCGCCAAAGCGCTCGAAGACGCCCCAGCCGGTCTCGGGATTGCCGTCAATCGCCAGCGCGGCGGAGGAGCGGTCGCCGCCAAGCCAGATCTTCGCGTAGGTTTGCGACGCCCGCGCGAGCTTCACCGGCTGGCCGTCCGCTTTCACGCGGAACTCGCCGAGGAAGAAGTCGCCCTTCGGTCCTTCGTAGTAGGCCATGCCAGGACCGTGCGCGGGTAGGCGGTCGTCGGGCAGAGCTTCGAGACGCAGCGCGGTCGTGCCGGCGGGGACGTTGCGGAAACGCAGCGTATAAGTGTCGTTCTTGCTGATGTCGCCGCTGGCGAAGACGGAATCGTCGGGCTGCACGGTGAGCAGCGGTAGGTTGGACTTCGCTTCGTGCGGCCGGAGCGGAGTCCAGTGCGCGGCACGGGCGCGCTCGGTGGCGAGCCATTCGGAAAAGCGCTGGGCGAGGTGTTCGGCGCTCGTCAGCGGCGGAGCGGCCTTCGAGTTGGCGGGGAATTTCCACGGCAACTCGGCGAGCAACTCGGCGGCACGGACGAGATTCTTCCGGTGCTGTTCGTCGAGCGCGGCGTCGGGCAAGTCGAGGTCCGGCTCGTCGGCGTTGTTGAGGAAGGCCATCATCGCGTAGAAGTCCGTGTGCAGAATGGGGTCGAACTTGTGCGTGTGGCATTGTGCGCAGCCGACCGTCAGGCCGAGCCACGTCGTGCCCGTCGTGGCGACGCGGTCCACCATGGCGTAGAAGCGGAACTCCAGCGGGTCAATGCCACCCTCCTCGTTCAGCATCGTGTTGCGGTGGAAGCCGGTGGCGATGATGGGGTCGAGAGTTGAGCGTCGAGAGCCGAGGGCCGGACGCGGTAGCAGATCGCCGGCGATTTGTTGAATCGTGAATTGGTCGAAGGGCAGGTCTTCGTTGAGCGCGCGAATGACCCAGTCGCGCCAAGGCCAGATGTTGCGTGGGCGGTCCTTCTCGTAGCCGTTGGTGTCGGCGTAGCGCGCGAGATCGAGCCACTTGCGCGCCCAGCGCTCGCCGTAGTGGGGGGAGGCGAAGAGTTGCTCGACGAGCTTGGCGATTTCCGATTGACGATTGCCGGCTTGGAGGGACTTCACGAACACATCTGCTTCCTCGGGCGTTGGGGGGAGTCCAATCAAGTCGAGGTAAAGGCGGCGGACGAGCGTGTAGTCATCAGCGGGCGGCGAGGGCTTCAAGCCTTCCTGCTCCAAGCGCGCGAGGATGAAGTGGTCAATTGCGTTCTGCGGCCAAGACGTTTGCTTCACCTTCGGCAATGCGGCCTGCTTCGGTCTGATGAACGCCCAGTGCGGCTGGTAATCCGCGCCGCTGGCGACCCAGCGGCGGAGCGTGTCCATCTCGGTGGGCGTGAGGTGCTTCTTTGTCTCGGGCGGCGGCATGAGCTTGTTGTGGTCGGGGCTCGTGATACGACGGATGAGTTCGCTCGCGTCGGCTTTGCCGGGGACGATGGCGCGCTGGCCGGACTTGGCGGGCGCAAGCGCGGCGTCGCGCAGGTCGAGGCGAAGATTGGCCTTGCGCGCGTGTTCGTCCGGCCCGTGACAGGCGAAGCAGTTGCGTGAGAGCAGCGGGCGGACTTCGCGCTGGAAATCGGGCGGGGCGGGCGCGGCGAGAGTTGGGAGCGTCAGCCCAAGCAAAACGGCAAACGCGGCGGCAATTGAGATCACGCGATTGGTCACGGCGACAAGATAGACGGCGCCGAGCGCGTTGGGAATGCGTGAAAGTAGGACAGTGCGTCCCGCCTGTTCTTCTGCCTTAAAGATTCTGCCAGCGTGCAAGTTTAGATGGAGAGTCAGGCGAGACGCGCTGACCTACTTTTCGTAGAAACGCGCGAAGCCCGGTGACTCGGTCGCTTCTACGCGCTCATCGGGCTTGCGCGTGACGCGGGCGGATGCGCCACGCGTGGACTCCACGAGTGCCAGCCCACGCCGTGGGCCGACGACGCAGGTGGTGGTGGAAAGGCTGTTCGCCGTGAGGCAGTCCGGTGCGATGACGACGACGAGGCTGTGGTCGGTCATGCCCAAGCCCGTGTGCGGGTCCACGATGTGCGAGTAGCGTTTGCCGCCCAGCTCGACGTGCTGGAACAAGTCGCCGGAGGTGGCGAAGCCGCAGTTGCGCAGTGAGAGAAAGCGCGTGGGCGGCGCGCCGGGTGCGTCGAGCGGCGCAAGTTCGATGCGCCAGCCGGCCCGGCCCGGCGGGGGATCGCCGATGGCCATGTCGCCGCTGCCGGTGACGAGGGCACACTTGATGCCGTGCTCACGCAACACCCGGAGCGCTTCGTCCAACGCTCGGCCCTTGGCGATGGAACCGAGGTCAAGGCGCATGCCGGGCACAAGCAGCTTCGCCGTGTGCGTGCGCGGGTCGAGGACAACTTTCTCCCAGCCGACGCGCGTCTTGGCTTCGGCGATGACATCCATCGTCGGCAACTCGCGTTGGCGCCGTGCGCGGCGCCAGACTTGCACGAGTGGGCCGACGGTGATGTCGAACGCGCCGTCGGACTTTCGCGACATCGCCTGGGCCACGTTCAGCAGCCGCCACAGCTCGTCGCTCACCGGCACCGCGCCGCCGCTGCCCGATGTCCGCGAGAGCTGGCTCAACTCGCTGTCGTCTTCGTAGTCGCTAAAGATTTGGTTCAGCTCCGCGACGCGGGCAAAGGCCGCGCGGGCTGCGGTGCTCGCGAGGGTTTCGCTTTCGGCATAGAGCACGATACGGAAGGGCACGCCCATCTGCGGTTGCTCGAACTCGAAGCGTTGCCATGGTCCCGACCGCAAGCCGGAGAGGCAGCCGCACGCGGCGATGGCCGCCACCAGGATCCAAGCCCAGCCCAGCCAACACCGGGAGAATTTCGATTTGCCGGCTGGCGACGGACTGTTAGTTTCGTGCAGGCGAGACATCCGCACCAGCGGTTACACATCATGAATCCTGAAGTCATCAACAAAATCTGGGACCAGGCCATTAAGTTCCTGTTTGAGAACGGGCCGAAGCTCGCCTCCGCCTTTGTTATTTTTGTCGTGGGCATTCTGCTGTCCCGGGTGGCCGGCAAGGCATTGCTGGCCTGGTTGAATAAGCGCGACCTCGAACCGCCAGTCAGGATTTTGATCACCCGGGTGGTGAAGCTGCTGATTCTGGGTTTCTCGCTCATGCTGGCGGCGGGCACGGCGGGCATGAACATCACTCCATTGGTGACCGGACTTGGCGTTGCCGGCGTGGGCGTTGGCCTCGCGTTGCAGGGGGTGCTCGGCAATCTCATGGCCGGACTGCTCATCATTTTCACCAAGCCCTTCCGCGTCGGCGAATACATCGAGATCCACGGCGTGCACGGGCAGGTTCACGCGATTGAACTGTTCTCGGTCATTCTCGTTCACGGCGACAAGTCGCGCGTCGTCATCCCGAATCGCAAGGTCATCGGTGAAATTCTCCACAACTACGGCTCCATAAGGCAGCTCGATCTCAGCGTCGGCGTGGCTTACTCGACGGACTTGAACAAGGCGCTCAACGCGGTCAACGCCGTGCTGGCACGTTCGCCGCTGGTGCTGAAAGACCCGGCCCCGGTGGTCGGCGTCGCGTCGTTTGGCGATTCCGCCATCACCATCGCGGTAAAGCCATGGGCCAAGGTTGGCGATTTCGGTGGCGCAGCGGCCGAGGTCAACAAGGGTCTCGCTGAGGAGTTTCGCAAGCAGGGCATCGAGATTCCGTTCCCGCAGCGCGAGATTCGGGTGCTGAACGCGGATGCCCCGCCTGCCATCCGCGCGGCGTAGCTCTTGTCATACGGCGGTCTGTGACCGTCGGTCCGGTGCTCACAGAGCGCCCCTACAGTTCACTTTCCGAACGCGTAGAGGGCCGTCGCCGTGCGGATGTATATCGCGTTTTCCACCAACGCGGGCGTGGCGGAGATGCGTTCGCCAAAATCGGCTTGATGAAGCGTCTTTGGCGCGTCGCCACCGGCTTCTACCACGACGACCTTGCCGTTGAGCGAAGTGAAATAAACGCGGCCATCAGCCGCGACGGGGGACGCGTAAAAGCTGCTCGCCGCGTTGAGGCGCTCCTGCTGGTAGTGGACCTTGCCCGTCTTCGCATCGAAGCACGACGCCATGCCGCCGTCTTTCACGAGATAGACGCGGCCGCGATAGTGCAACGGTGACGGCACGTAGGGCAGGCCGCGTGTCTGCTTCCACGCTACGGCGTCCTCGCTCAACTCGCCCTTGCCGCCGGGCTTCACCGCGAGTAGGACGTTCTCGCCCTTGGCCATCATCGCGGCGAGACTGTCCAAGTCTTCCTTGGTGATTTTGCCGTCATGGTTGACGTCCAGTGAGCGGAAGAAGGATTCCATCTCGGTGCCTTTCAACTCGTCTGGCGTGATGGCTCCGTCCTTGTTCTTGTCAAATTGCACCATTGAAGCCCACGTCGGCATCGTGTTGGCCTCTTTGCCCGGAGCCCAACCGGCGAAGAACAGCATGCCGTCACCCACGACCGGCGTCGTGCAGGTGAAGGACGGCAGGCCACCCAGCGACCAACGTTCCTTGCCGGTCTTGAGGTCATAGGCCTTGAGCTTGAGCGAGCCGGACATGATGACTTCGTCGGTGCCCGCGTTTTTCCAAAGCATCGGCGAGCCGAAGCCGGGGCCGACATCCGTGCGCGGCGCTTCCCAGAGTTTTTTGCCAGACTTCAAGTCCACCGCCAGCAGCGAGCACGGGCCGGCCTGGTCGCGGTTCACCAGCACCACGCCGCCCGCCAGCGCGGGCGAACCGCCGGAGCCGAAGCTGCCGGGCGTCTGGATCACAGGTAGCTTGTGTTGCCAAAGCTCCTGGCCGTTGAAATCGTAGGCCACGAGGCCACACGAACCGAAGTAGCTGATGACCGTTTTGCCGTCGGTCGTGGGCGTGGCGGCGGCGGGGCTGCCTTCGGTGGCGTGGAATTCTTCCAACTTTTCAGCGGGTGCGGGGCGACGCCAGAGCAGTTTGCCGTCGGTGCGCGCGAGGCAAAGCGTCTCCAGTTTGCCGTCGGCGAACGCGGTCAGAAAAATCCGGTCGTCCCACACGCACGGCGAAGACGCACCTGGCGGGACCGCGGTTTTCCACAATTGATTTTTGCCGGGGCCAAATTCGATCGGCGGCTTGGCGGAGTCGGAGACGCCGGAGCAATTGGGCCCGCGAAATTGCGGCCACCAGATTTCGGCCGCGGTGGCGGACATGTTGATAGCAAGGCTGAGGGTCAGGAGCAGGAGTTTCACTTTCATGGCGACGGGAATATGCCGGAAGCGGCGCTTGGGAGGCAAGTGCGTGCCGGCGGTTTGCAACTGCCGCACGGATCAGGGCACCAGCAGCTCGCGGATTTGTGTCACGCTCGCGGTGCCGGTGGTGCCGAGTTGATGGATGACGATGGACGCGGCGGCGTTGGCCAGTTCGATGGCTTCGCGCAAAGTCGCGCCGGCAGCGAGAGCGACGGTGAGGTTGGCGGTGACGGAGTCGCCCGCGCCCACGATGTCAAGTGGCCCGCGGAGTGGATGACATGGGACGTGTTCCACCTCGCCATTCGGCGCCGCACCGAGGATGCCGCGCTCGGAGAGGGTGATGAAGACTTCGCTGCCGTTTTGTTTCGCGAGTGCCAGTGCAGCCTCGTTGATTTGGCGCAAGCCTGCATCGGCGGGCAGACCGGTGAGCGCGCTGAGTTCAGCCGCGTTCATCTTGAAGATGATGGGCGGCCAGCCGCGCAGACCGCACCGACTGTCACCGACGATGGGCAGTTCCGGGCGTTGCCGGCGCAGCTCGCCGAGCGCCGAAAGCACACGCTGCGTCACAACTCCAGTCTCAGGAACATCCACCTGGTCGAGCACCACGACGGCCTCTAATTCGCGGGCGCGGACTTCCAGTGCGCTAACCATCATGCCTTCAATCAGCGCGGGGGTCGGCGTCCAGTTCTTGTTGTCGAGCCGGTTGAGTTCCACGGGCGGTCGGCCGGGGGCGACGACGAGCGGCTTGCAGTAGGTGAAGGTGCGGCGTAGTGGGGTGACGAGGAGGTTGCCTTGCACGCCGGGCACCAGGGCGAGGGCGCGTTGCAGCTCGTAGCCTTCGCCGTCTTCGCCACAAAAGCCGACGGGGTGGATCACGCCGACGCCGAGCGCTGAGAGGTTGTTGAGAATCGTTCCCGCACCACCCGGCTGCGAGCGCACGCGCACGACGTTGTGGACGGGCAGGCCGGTCTCGATGGAGGTCTCGGCGCGTGCGGGATCAATCTCCAGATAGCGGTCGAGGCAGAAGTCGCCCACGAGCGCGAGGCGCAGCGAGGCGTAGCGCGAGGTGATTTCGGTGAAGCGGGCGGGAGTCATGAGGATTAGCCGCGAAAGGGCGCAGAGTTCACAAAGAAGAATTGCCTATGCGTTCCTTGCGTGCTTTCGCGGCAAAAAGTCATCACCACTTGTAGCGCGGTTCGGGGTTGGGGTCTCCGATGTCGGGGATTTCCTTCGTTGCGGTGCGGCCGTGTAGGTCTTCTAGCTTGTGGAAAAGGTGATGTAGGAACGCCACGTTGTCGCATTGCGCGTAGTGCATCGTGCCGCCCATGCGCGAGAAACTCTTGCAGAAGCGCAGGTAGTAAGCGGGGTTGTCCTTCGGCGGCTCACCCTTGGTCCAGTCCCAGTTGCCGCCGTCCTGCAAATCCACCACGTAAATGCTGTGGCCGCTGACGATGGGCCGGCCCGCTTGCAGACGCAGGTTGTTCACGCAACTGAGGCTCTTCTCGAAGACTTGAGGCCCCATGATGGCCGAGCCGACGCTCAAGACCACGCCGCCATCCAGCTTCTCGACCGAGCCGCCGAACAGCGCGAAATCCACGCCCGCCGCGCGCCCGATGACGCCGCCGTTGAACCACGGGTGGTTCGCGATGATGTCGTAGCCGATGCCCGGATGCACGGTGAAGGGCACCTCGTGGCGTGCGGCCTGCGCGAGCACGCTGCTGTTGCGGTGCGGGTGCGTGAGGATGAGCGGGCCGGCTTTCAGGCTGAAGTGCTGGATGGCTTGCAGCAAGTCCGCGCGCGCGGGCGTGAGCGGATGGCCGGGTTCGGAGACAATCAACTTCGTCAGTTCGGCCTCGGTCGGGATGCACGTGCCGTCCTCGTAGATGAACTTGCCGAGCGACTTGCCGTAGCCGAAGCCACGCACGCCGCCGGTGAGCAATGCGAGGTGGATGTAACGTCCGGTCTCATCCCAGGTGCCGAAGCTGCCGGTGGCGACGTTGTCGCGGACACTCTCGGTGGAACGGCCCAGCCAGGAGAATTCCCAATCGTGAATCGTCCCCGCGCCGTTCGTGGCGAGGTGCGTGAGGAAGCCGCGGTCCAGCATCTGGCCGAGAAGGAGTTGGCCGCCGTTTTTCACGAGATGCGCGCCGTAGATGAACATCACCGACGCGCCACGTTCGAGCGCGGCCTTGATGTCGCGGGCGCAACGCTCGATGAGCGCAGCGTTGAAGTCGCTGACCGGCGGCGGCGCGGTGGTCGGCTCGACGAGCACCTCGTCCACGGTGCTCATGCTCTTGCGCTGTGTGAGCGGGAAGACGCGGACTTTGGAGAGATCGAGGGGGACGGGAGGTTGCATCGGTGGTCGGAGAATTAATGGTCGCCTAGCAGCAACTTAACAAGTTGCTCTTCGCACTGGTAATCAGGAATCACCAAGTCTGCGCCTGCCGCGATGAGCTGCGTGCGCTTCTGCTCGTGGATTTTGCCGGAGCCGATCTCCGTCTCGTCGCTGGCGACGGCGACGGCGAGGCCGCCGAGTTCCTTCGTGTGGTGCAACTCCACTGGGCCGTCGCCGAAAGAGAGCAGTTGCGCGCCGGAGATGCCTTCCTCCGCGAGGATGCGGTCGAAGACTTGGCCTTTGGAGAACGGCGGTGTGGCCTCGTGCCCGCCGTGGATGCGGCCCTCGAAGTAGCGCGCGAGGTCGAGAAGCGCGGCCTCCTGCCGCACAAACGGCTCCAGCGTGGCACTCAGGATGTAGAGCTTCAGGCCGCGAGCGAGCAACCGCTCGATGAGCGCGCGGCCGCCCGGCACGACGAAGCTGTCCGGGCTGGCTCCGTCGCGGATTTGCCGGCTGCGGCGGGCGATGTCGCGTTCGAGCCGCAACGTGTATTCGGCGAGGTAGCACTGCGGCTCGCGCGGCTCGCCTCCCCGCGCGCGGACGCGTTCCGCGAAGGCAACCATTTGGTGGATGGTTTGCTTGCCGTTGAACGACAGCATCTCGTGCATCAGTTCGGCACGCAGCGCAGCGGGATCTTCATCGGCGCGGGCTGGGAGCATTTCCAAGAACATGCCGAGCATGATGTCCGGCCAGCCGTGGCGGATGAGCGAGAGGGTGCCGTCGAAGTCGAAAACCGCGTGCGTGATGCCGGGGCGGGGGGAAAATCCAGGGCAAATCTCAATCGGCGCGGCGGCGGTGACAGTCATCGGCACGGCGGGGAGTTAAGGGCAGCGGGAGAAAATTGGCAACGACGTGCGCGTCGTGAATTTCACCTCGCGGTGGGCAGTCAGTCGGGGCACGCTTGGACGATGGAAGGAACGGCGCGGAGTTTTTCACCGCGCCGCCCGTCCAATGATCGATTTGTGAACGGCGACGAAAATCCATTTGACCCAGCCCGCTGGCGCGCGACGCGTTCGGTTCGTGCCGTTCCGGTCGAGCCGGAGGCGGAGCTGGTGGAGTTGCCGCCGGATTTGCGATGGGTGATCGGCTTCGGGGTGCTTTCCGTTCTGCTGCTTCTGCTCGGAGCGTCTTTGCCCGCAAATTGGAAATCCCTTCATCCGGCGCTGTTGGAACGGGCGGGGCAGGGGTCTCAGACAGCGACTGGGCTGGGGCTCGCAGCGGTGAGCGATCAGAAACCGGGCGTGGCGAATCTCGCGCTTTCGGCGGCCACGGCTGTGAAGGATCCACAAGTGCCGAAACTCACGGCGGAACTAGCGGCGCTGGAGGCGCGGCGCGGGTGGACGATGTGGGGTGGGCGTGATGCGTTCATCGAATCGATCTTCAAAGACGCCACGCCCGCGCGGCCCGCGAGCACGGCCATCCTGCCATTTTTGTTGACGGAAACGAACCGAGCGCTGCTGCGCGAGCACCTGGCGACGGCGCGTTCGCCCGGGGTGCAGGCCATTCTACAAACGCGCGAACTCTCCAGCACCACGCAGTTTGTTCCGGTGAGCCGCCCGGGCGGACAGCCGTTGGAAGCAACGATCCTGCTCACGGCGTTGCTGTATCAGGCGGAGCGTTTCTCGCCGCTGCTGGCCCAGGACATCCGCACGGCGGCGGAAAAGGCAAACGCGTCACGGCTGGCGGGCGAATGGGAGACGATCTGCATGGACGTGCTCACGCTGGCGCGGCGGCTGGACTGGATTCAACTCTGCGAGCTGATGCGCGTGCTGCCGAACGCGAAGGCGTTGGGTGAGTGCGTGCAACTGGCCAAGGTGGCGCCGGATAACTTTGCCCAGCTTTACACGGCGAGCCTGCTCACGCGGGCCCCGGACAAAGTGGCGGCTTATCTGCTGCGGTTCGGCAAGGCGGGCACGGCCGACCTGAAGCAGGCCTTGGCAAAGGGCGCGGGCGCGGTTCAACTGCTCCTCGACCGCTCGCTCCCGCTCGGGCCCGCGCGCCTGACCCCGGGGTTCCTCGCCGGCTGGACACTTGCCGCCCCGCGCGGAATGCTCGCGGCGAAGGTGATTTGTTTTTTGCTGGCCGGATTGGGATTTTTCTTGGTGTGGCGCGAGCTCTCACCCGTCCAAGCTGACGGTCGTGCGGCGGCAGGCGTGCGGATGATTCACGGCCAGCGGGCGGCGGTGGCCTTGGTGATGGCGCTGATGCTGCTGGCGGCGGGCGAGCCGTTTTTGCTGAAACCGCTCGGCTCGCCGGAATTTCGCCTGCGCTTGAACTTGCCGGTGTTGACCAATTCACCCGTTCCGACGGGCAAGACAGAAAAAGTAACTGCAACGAAACCACGTATGGACCTCTCCACCATCCTCAGCATCGTGCTCTTCGCCGCCCTGCAAGTGGCCGTGTATTCCATCTGCGTCATGAAGATCCGCGAGATCGAGATGAGCACCGCGCCCTCTTCGCTCAAGCTCCGCCTCATGGAAAACGAGGAGAACCTGTTTGACTCGGGGCTCTACGTAGGCATCGCTGGCACTGCCACCGCGCTCGTGCTGCAAGTGCTGCAGGTCATCGAGGCCAACCTCCTCGCCGCCTACGCCTCGAACCTCTTCGGCATTGTCTGTGTGGCGTTGGTGAAGATCCGCCATGTGCGCGCGTGCAAGCGTCGCCTCATCATGGAATGCCAATCCGAAGCCAGCGGGCGCGCGGCCGTGCTGGCCTGACCAACTTCGCGGCCATGAACAAGACGCTGCTCCTCATCATCTGTGACTTTCTGTTGCTGAACCTCCTCGCGCTAACCCGCTGGGACAAGGTGGAGCCGCCGGCGGCTCACAAACCGCCGGTGCCGGAAGTCAGTGCGAACACGACGCGGCCAAACAATGACCTGGCGGAAATGATGAGGCTCGCACTCGAACAGGAGCAGGCCACGCGCAACCAGCTTCAGCAGCGCCTCCAGTTCGCCGAAGCCGACTCGCAGAGCCGGGCGCAGACGCTGGCTCAATTGCAGTCCCAAAAGAGTCAGTTGGAGGCGAACCTCAAGCAGTCCCAGACCGCCGCACAGGATTTGTCGCAACGCTATGCTTCCGTGGCCAAGCAGGCTGCCGATGCGAAACAGAAACAGGACGCGCTCACTGCCGCCATCAAGAACATCGAGGCCGAGAAGGCGCAGATCTTGGGCGAGAAGACCCAGATCATCGCTGAGAAGGGCAAACTCACCCAGGAGCTCCAGCAGCGCCAACAGACCATCGCGACGTTGGAACAGCAGAAAACGGCCGTGGCCCAGCAGGCCTCGAATCTCGCGACCACGGTCCGTGTGGCGCAGGCGGAGAAAGATTTGATTCGGGAGCAACTGGAGAAACAGATGCAGGCGGCGCTCGCGGCGAAGCAAGCCGAGTTGGAGAAGCAGCAGGCCGCACTCGCCGAACTGGAGAAGCAACGCCAGGCCGTCGCCGCGCAGGCCGCGCAATTTGCCACCGCCGCCAAGGTGGCCGAGACTGAACGCAACCTGCTTCGTGAGAATCTCACCGATTTGAAGAAGACCGTCGAAGTCGTTCAGAAGGAGAAGGAGCAGTTGCAAAATCAGACCGCCCGTCTCTCCGAAGGCGTGGGGCAGCTCGCCGTGAAGTCTGGCGAGTTGGCGAAGGAGATCCGCGAGAACACGCCCATCAACATGAACCTCATGTTCAGCGAGTTCCTCAGCAACCGCGTGGATGTGGCCGTTTCGGCGCAACAGAATGTGCTCATCGGCTCCGGGGATCGCTCTCGGGAGGCCAAGAGCATTCTCGTGCATGACGGTCGCAACGTCATGGCCATCGTCCATATCACGGATACGCCGTTCTCCCTGAACACGCCGCTGGGCATGGACCGGGTGCTGGCGCGGGTGGCCAAGCCGCCGCAGGTGCTGGGCAGCGGCGCGCTCACCTTCATCACGGCCGATCCTCGCCTGGCGGTCATTCCCGTAAACTTGCAGCAGGCGCAGGCGCTGGGCTTGAAGATGTATCCGGTGGCCAAGAATCCGTTCAAATTCACCGAGGCCGTGCTGGTCAACCGGGGCGGCCGCCACTACGGCGAGGTCGAGTTCAAGCTCGATGCCAAGACGCCAGACTATGTCCGGATGAAAAATCGCATCATCAGCCGCGTGCTTAACGGCGAGTTCTCGCCTTCGACCGGGGACATCGTCCTGAGCAAGACCGGCGAGTTCCTCGGCGTGATGGTGAACTCCGATTATTGTGCCGTGCTGCGGACTTTCGAGACGTTGCCCGGCTACACGTTCGACGAGCGCACCACCACGGACATGGTGCGCAACCGCCTCGTCGAGCTGAACACGAAGTTGATGCGCCTGCCCTACGCCTTGCAGTGAGCGGCGGGGCGGCGGGAATGATGGCAGCGGTTGGGGCGGCAATCCGAGCGTGTATTTCTCGGCCAAGTGTGCTACGTTGCCCGCGTGAAATGATACCCGCCTCCCACTTGCTGAAGCGGATGATGCTTGCCCTCGCCCTGAGTGGCATTCTCACTGCGGCGTGCGTGCGAGGGGCTTCGCCATCCTCCGTCGTCCTCCTGCCCGGCGATGCCACGAATGTGGTGTCGATCCGGATCAACGATCCGGGTGACTTCGTCTGGCAGCTCCAAAGCTCGGTCAACTTCTCGAACTGGACCGAGGTCGCGTCACTCAAGTTGCACAACGGGGCTTTTCAACTGGGGATTCCTCGTGATGCAACGCCATTCCTCACGTTCCGCGCCGTCTTTGATCCGGCTCGCCAGACCTTGACGAGCGAGGTGACAAACGCACTCCAGCTCCCCAGTTCCCCGTTTAACTACGCGGCTCCGGTGCTGCCCGTGAAGTTCCTACAGCAGCCGATTCTTGGCCAGGATAACACCCCGGCGACCAATCTCACCACGGACGCCGGAGCCACGCTGGGCCGCGTGCTTTTTTACGACCGTCGGCTGTCGACGAACCAGACTATCGCCTGCGCTTCCTGCCATCAGCAGGCGTATGGGTTTTCCGACCCTCGTCCTTTCAGTCCGGGCTTTAACGGCGGACTGACGGCGCGCAACACCATGGGTTTGAGCAATGCCCGTTGGTATCAGCGGCAGAAGTTCTTCTGGGACGAGCGCGCCGCAACGCTTGAAGATCAGGTGCTGATGCCCATCCAAAACCCCGTCGAGATGGCGATGACCCTGACGGCGCTGACCAACCGGCTCGCCGCCGAGCCGTTTTACCGCGACCTTTTCACGCAGACGTTCGGCACGCCGGATGTGACTTCGGATCGCATCGCCCGCGCGCTTGCGCAGTTCATGCGCTCCATGGTTTCCACGCAATCGAAATACGATGTCGGGCTGACCATGGGCTTCGCCAACTTCTCGGCGCAGGAGAATCTGGGGCGGCAGGTGTTTTTCGGCCAGATCGGCAGCGCCACCTGCAGCGCCTGCCACGGCACGGACAACTTCGTGCCCGGCGCGGGGATCTTCAACAACGGGCTGGAAAATCCCTACTTGGACAAGGGCGTGGGCGCGCTCACCGGCCAGCCAGCGGACGAGGGTTTGTTCAAAGTGCCTTCCCTCCGGAACATCGCCTTGACTGCGCCCTACATGCACGATGGCCGCTTCGCCACGCTCGATCAGGTCGTGGAGTTTTACGATTCCAGCGTGGTCGCGCATCCCAATCTTTCGGCCCCGCTGCGCGTGCCGCCTGGCAACGGGCCGGCCTCCGGAACGCCGCTGCGATTGAATCTCACCCCCACGCAAAAGGCCGCGCTGGTGGCCTTCCTCAAGACGCTCACGGACACCAATCTGGTGAGCGATCCCAAGTTTGCCGATCCCTTCAACTACGGCCGCTGAAAACCCGCGCGCACCGCATCACAGCCCGCCGAAACGGCGATGGCGGCGGGTGTATTCCTCCAGCGCTTCGTAAAGCTGCGGCTTACGGAAGTCCGGCCAGAGCGTGGGCGTGACGACGAACTCCGCGTAGGAAATCTGCCACAGGAGGAAGTTGCTCACCCGCAGCTCGCCACTGGTGCGAATGAGCAAATCGGGATCGGGATAGGCGTGCGTGTAGAGGTTGCGGGCGATGACCTGCTCGTTGATCTCCGCCGGGTCGAGCTGGCCGGCCTTCACCTGCTGGGCGATGGCGCGCGTGGCTTCGATGAGCTCCGTGCGGCCGCCGTAGCTGAGGGCGAGGATGAGCGTGAGACCGGTGTTTTTGGCCAGCGCGGCCTTGGTTTTGGCGAGCTGCTCCTGCACGAACTCGGGCAGACGGTAGATCTGGCCGATGGCTTCGAGGCGGACGTTGTTCTTGTTGAGCTCGCCGATTTCGTTCTTGAGAAAGCGGGCAAGGTATTTCATCAGCGTGTCCACCTCATCCTTGGGGCGGTTCCAGTTTTCCACGGAAAAAGCGTAGAGCGTTAGATACTTCACCCCGAGTTCGCCGCACGTGCGCACGGTGCTGCGGACGGACTCGACGCCGTTGCGATGGCCTTCGACGCGGGGCAGGCCGCGCTGCTTGGCCCAGCGCCCGTTGCCATCCATGATGATGGCGATGTGGGTGGGGATGTTGGCCTTGGCGGGGAGGCTGAGTTGCGGCGCGTGGCTGCTCATGTCGAGGCGGAGAGGTTATTTCCGTTCGCGTGTGGAATCCAACTGGATTTGCTGCGCACGCACCTGTTGCAGCGCGGCGCGGGCCGAGGCGATCTGCGCTGGCGTGCTGGTGGGGCAGGCGAGGATGAGGTCGAGTTGTTCTGCGGCTTCCTTGAACTTGCGCTGTTCCTGATAGATGGCGGCAAGGAGCCAGCGACCTTCGAAGTTGCCGGGCTCTTTGGAGAGCTCGAACTGCACGTATTCGATCGCCTGCTCCAAGTCGCCGTCCTCCACGCGCGATCGTGTGCCGCGATAGTCCGGCACGAAGCCGCCGCCGCCTTGGTTGGGGCGGCCATGCACGACGCGGTGAACTGCTTCGGCAGCGAACCACGTGAAATTGTTCAGCCAAAGGAGTGAAAAGGCAATGACGCAGCCCACCAGCGGTTGCACGGAAGCTGGACTCCCCTGGTCAAACAGCCACCCCGCCACACCGAGCACCGGCAGCGAGATCAGCATCTTCAACCAGCGGCCTTTGCGCAGTGGCGCGGGATGCGATGCCGCGAACATCAAAATGACGCCGCACCCAACGAAGATGGTGCCGGCGGAGATTTGCATGGAGCGAAAGGCTATCCTGCCCGACGAAACACCGCCAGATGGGATGTGCTGCTTGTTGTCCCGGAAGCCCGTGGCTACAGTCCGGCCATGACCACGCGGGCTACGCTGTTGTTGTTATCGCTTTCAATCTCCCTCTCTGCGGCCAACTGGCCCGCCTGGCGCGGTCCGACGGGCGATGGTGTTTCCGACGAAAAGAATCTCCCCATGAAATGGAGCGCCACGGAAAACGTCCGCTGGCGCGTGCTGCTGCCTGAGGCGGGAAACTCCACGCCCATTGTCTGGGGCGAGCGCGTCTTCGTGACGCAGGCCGTGGGGGACCGTCGCACGCTGATGTGCCTCAATCGCGCCGACGGGAAACTACTCTGGCAATCCGGTCTGACCACGCAGGAGAAGGAACCCACTCACGGGACGAATCCTTATTGTGCGGCCTCGCCGGTAACGGATGGCGAACGGGTGATCGCCTCTTTCGCCAGCGACGGGCTGTTCTGCTACGACTTCACCGGAAAGGAACTTTGGCGACGCGTCGACTTGGGCCGCCAGATTCATATCTGGGGCAACGCAGCCTCGCCCGTGATCCACGGTAATCTTTGCTTTCTGAATTTCGGTCCCGGCGCGACGACTTACCTCCTCGCCGTGGACAAGCAGACGGGCAAGACCGTTTGGAAAAACGAGGAGCCCGGCGGTGACTCGGGTAACCCGCCAACCGCGCCGAAGGACGCGCCCGCCGACAAAAAGGCTGCGTCGCGGGGCAAATGGGTCGGCTCATGGACCACGCCGACGATCATCAACGAGAACGGGCGCGATTCTCTCATCATGGCGTGGCCCGGCCGCGTTTGCGCACTGGATCCGGCGACAGGCAAGGAGCGCTGGACGTGCAATGGCTTGAATCCGCTCGTTTACACCTCGCCGCTGCATCGCGATGGTATCGTGGTGGCGATGGGCGGCTTCAGCGGCATGGCCTTGGCCGTGCGCACGGGCGGCAACGGGGATGTGACGGAGTCGAGGCGGCTGTGGCATCACCCACGTTCACCGCAGCGCATCGGCTCGGGCGTGATTCACGAGGGACACATCTATGTTCACAACGATCCCGGCACCGCGATGTGCCTGAACCTCGAGACGGGCAAGGAAGTATGGAATGAGCGCCTCGCGGGCAAGGGGCCGACGGGCGCCAACTGGAGCAGCGTCCTCCTCTCCGAGGGCAAGTGCTACACCATTACGCAGGGCGGTGATTGCTTCGTCTTCAAGGCCAGCCCCACGTTCGAACTGCTCGCGACCAATCCGCTGGGCGAACGGTCCAACAGCTCGCTGGTGCCGTCGAAGGGCGAGCTCTTCATCCGCACGCACAAGGCGCTGTGGTGCATCGGTGGCAAATGACGGTTTGTTTCCCTGTTTTAGCAAAACTTGCTTGTGCGCCGCTGGTGCAGCCGCTAACCAAGCCGGGCATGAATCAACTCGACTTGAAGGGTAAACACGGAATCGTCACCGGTGGGGCGCGCGGCATCGGCTTCGGCATCTCCACGCGCCTGTTGCAATCCGGTGCCAGCGTCTGCCTCTGGGACCGTGACCCGGAAGCCTTGAAGGAGGCACAGCAGAAACTTTCCCCGCTCGGCAAGGTGACGACTCAGACCGTTGATCTTACCAATCCCGACGGTGTTTCTGCCGCTGCACTCGCGACGAAGCAGGAATTTGGTTCCATCGAACTGCTCGTGAACAACGCGGGCATTGCCGGCGTAAATGGCAAACTCTGGGAGTTCACGCCGGAGCAGTGGCTCGCCGTGGTGAACACCAATCTCAACGCCGTCTTCTACGTGTGTCGCGCCGTGGTGCCGATCATGCTCGAAAAGCAATACGGCCGGATCGTCAACATCGCCTCCATCGCCGGCAAGGAAGGCAACCCGACCGCCTCGCATTACAGCGCATCGAAAGCGGCCGTGATCGGCCTGACCAAATCGCTCGGCAAGGAACTGGCGCAGAACGGCATCTTGGTGAACTGCATCACTCCCGCCGTGATTCAGACCGACATCCTCAAGCAGTGCGCGCAATACCACATCGACTACATGCTCTCAAAAATTCCGATGGGTCGCTTCGGCAAGGTCGAGGAGGCCGCCGCGCTGGTGTCCTGGCTGTGCTCCGATGATTGTTCGTTCACCACGGGCGGCGTGTTCGACCTTTCTGGTGGACGGGCGACGTATTGAGTGAACACGGCTCCATGAGTTTACCCGGCCACTTTGATTTCGACGTGGCGGTCATCGGCGGTGGCAGCGCGGGCTACGCTGCCGCGAGCGCCGTGGCACGCGGGGGACAGCGCACCGTGGTCATCGAGGGCGGTCCCGAAGTGGGCGGGCTGTGCATCCTGCGCGGCTGCATGCCCACCAAGGCGTTGCTTTACGCGGCGGAAGTGAAACATCTTGCCGAGCACGCATCGACCTGGGGCCTTCAAGTGCCAGCCGTGCGTTTCGATTTCGCGCAGGTGATGGCCCGCAAGAACGCGATGATCGGTGACTTCGCGAGCTACCGTCGCCAGCAACTGGAGAGCGGGAAATTTCAATTTATCCGCAGCCGTGCCCGTTTCGTGGACCCACACACGGTTGAGTTGGAGGATGGACATCGGCTCACCAGCGCGCATTTCGTGATCACGACCGGTTCCGTGGTAGCTGCGCCGCCGTTGCCGGAGTTGAAGACCGTCGGCTTTCTCACCAGCGATGACGCGATGACGATGACGCGATTACCTGACTCGCTCATCATGCTGGGCGGCGGGGCGGTGGCGGTGGAGTTCGCGCAGTTTTTCGCCCGGTTCGGTGTGAAAGTGACGCTGCTCCAACGCAGCGCGCACGTGCTGCGTGACTTCGATCCCGACGCCGCCGAGGTAATGGAGGCAGTATTCCGCCGTGAAGGCATCGAGCTGTTTACCGGCACGCGGTTGCTGCATGCACGAGGCGAAGGCGGCTTGAAGCACGTGACTTTCGAGCACGAAGGCCAGGTCCGGGTGGTTGCGGCGCAGGAAATTTTTCATGGCCTGGGCCGCGCGCCCAACACCGCTGGCCTGGCGCTGGCCAAAGCGGGCGTCGCACTGGACCAGCGCGGGCGCATCACCACGGACTTGGGGATGCGCACGACCGCGCCCCACATTTTCGCGGCCGGTGATTGCACCGGACCGCACGAAATCGTCCACCTCGCGATCCAGCAAGGCGAAGTCGCGGCCCGGAACATTCTCGACGCGACTGCTCCAACTCGCATGGACTATCGGCTGCTGATCAGCATCGTGTTTACCGACCCGCAAGTGGCGTGCGTGGGACTCACCGAGGCACAGGCGAAGTCGCAGGGCAGGGCAGTCATGGTGGCCAGCTATCCATTCGCCGACCATGGCAAGTCGCTTTTGATGGAGGCTAAGGATGGTTTTGTGAAGCTCTTGGCGGATCCGCAGTCGGGAGAAATCCTGGGCGGTGCGTGTGTGGGCCCGTCCGGTGGGGAACTCATCCACGAGATTGTTGTCGCCATGGCCGGGCGCATGACCGTGAGCGAACTTGCCACCATGCCGCATTACCATCCGACACTGGCCGAGATCTGGACTTATCCGGCGGAGGAGCTGGCCGCGCGCGTCGGAAAATAATTGCCCGCCGCAGTTGACATCAGCCGGAAACCGTTTAGTGCTCCCGGTGCCCACGATGGATCGCGGGCTTCAACTAGCCAAAATAATTTACGTTATGGAAACAAACACGCAGCGCCTGATCTCGGTCGGCATGGATGTGCCGGACTTCACGATGGAAACCTACGAGCCGGCCGAAGGCTCGTTCGGCAAGTTTGCCTTGGCCGAGGAAAAAGCCCGGGGCAAGTGGACCGTGCTGGTCTTTTATCCGGCTGATTTCACCTTCGTCTGCCCGACCGAGCTGGCCGACCTCGCTTCCGTGCAGCCTGAAATTGAGGCGCTCGGCGTGAAGATCGTCTCGGTTTCCTCCGACACCAAGTTCGCCCACCTAGCCTGGCGCAATTCGGAGAAACTGCTCGAAGGGGTGAAATACACCATGGGAGCTGATCCCACGGGGCGCGTCGCCCGAATGTTCGGTGTTTACGATGAACTGTCCGGCTTGGCGTTGCGCGGGACGTTTCTGATCAGCCCCGGCGGCAAGCTCGTCACTTCCGAGGTCAACTACTACAACGTCGGGCGCGATATGGCCGAGCTCCTGCGCAAGCTCAAGGCGAACACCTATCTCGAGACCCATCCGGCCGAGGCTTGCCCCGCCCGCTGGCAGCCCGGCCAGCAAACGCTCAAGCCCTCCGAGAAACTCGTGGGCAAGGTTTTCGAGGCGCTTAACAAGTAGTGAGTCGCGCTCCTTGGACGGTCGGGCGCTGGACAGCCTACTGCCGACGCGCTACCAACAGCGCCGTGAAGCCCGCTGCGGTTTTGGTCCTGCTGCTCTTGTCGCTGTTGCCTGCTGGTGGGCAACCCAAGGCCATCATCGTCATTCGTCACGGTGAGAAACCGGATGATCCCGAAGCGTTGCATTTGTCCAAGGAAGGGGTCGCTCGTTCCAAGGCGCTGGTTGCCTTCTTTACCAAGGACAAGCACGTCGCGCGTTTTGGATCACTCGACATCCTGATCGCCAGCCATCCGACTCACAAAGGTCACGGCCAGCGTCCTCGCGAGACCCTCGTGCCCGTGGCCAGCAAGCTAAAGCTGGAAATCGACACTCCGTTTGAGTCGAAGGATTACGCCCGGCTTGCACAGGTGCTGTTCACCGACGCGCGCTATCAGGGAAAAATCGTCGTCATTTGCTGGGTGCACGAACATCTGCCCGCGCTCGCCGGTGCGTTGGGCGTCACACCCGAACCGCCTAAATGGAAAGATTCCGATTATGACACCGCCTACGTCATCACTTACCCGGAAGGCAAGGCGCACCTGAAGCTGGTGACGCAGAACTTTCATTAGCCGAAAGCGCTGGCCCGGAAGGCGGCTCCTCTTTGAAACCGGCTTTCGGAAAGAAATTAACCTTGCTCTCAAAAATGAAAAAAGTTGCAGCGCCGCCGGAGTTGCCGATGCTCGGTCGAAATGAACGCCGCGCAGACCCGATTCAGCCTGCCCCACAGGGACATAGGTCCCGGGGGTGATCGGTTTGGGACACGTCTTTTCTGAAATCATGCAAGCTGCTCCCGCGACCTCACGCGTCAATCTGGCCCGTCCTCCACACGCGCTCGCGCCGGACGTCGAGTCGTTCTACCACTTGCCGCACGCTGAGCACGTCGGGAAAGCGTGTCAGGGGACGGCGTGTTTTGCGGCGCGGCATCTCAATCCCGCGCTGTGGGCGGAGGCGAACGCGCAGAATCCGCGCGTCTATTGCCTCGGTGAATGTTTCGCGGCACCGGCCAAAGGCCAGACCAACCCGCGTCCGCCGGTGAAGGTTTTCTCCAAGCATGGCATCGTGCTCGGTCGCATCGCGGCGGGCGGCGCGCGGACGTTCGCTGCGTATCAAAAGCTCGGCGGCTACGCGGCGCTGGCGAAGGCACTCTCGGGAACTCCCGAGCAAGTGCTCGCTGCCGTGGAGGCATCGGGACTGCGCGGACGCGGTGGCGCGGGCTTCCCCGCCGGACGCAAGTGGCGCGCAGTCGCGTCGCAGCCGCCGGGCGAGAAATACGTCGTGGCCAATGCCGATGAGGGCGATGCCGGCGCTTACATTGACCGCTACCTGATGGAGGACGATCCGCACGTGCTCATCGAAGGCATGATCCTCGCGGGCTACGCGGTCGGAGCGAGCAAGGGCTACATCTACTGCCGCCTCGAATATCCGTTCGCGAACCAAGTGCTGCGCGAAGCCATCGCCGAGGCGCGCGCGGCGGGTTGGCTGGGGCCGAAGGTTGGTGGGAAAGATTTCGCGTTCGAGCTCGAAGTCTATACCGGCCACGGCAGTTACGTTTGCGGCGAGGAGACTTCGTTGCTCCGCTCCATCGAGGGCAAGCGCCCCGAAGTCATGGCGCGTCCGCCGTATCCGACCGAGCGCGGGCTGTTCGACAAGCCGACGCTGCTCAACAACGTCGAGACGCTTGTGAACGTGCCGTGGATCGTCACTCACGGCGGCGAGGCTTACGCGGCGCTCGGATTCAACAAGAGCCGCGGCACAAAGGCGCTCTCGCTCAACTCGCTGTTCAGCCGCCCCGGACTTTACGAAGTCGAATTCGGCGTCACGGTGCGGCACATCGTCGAGGAAATCGGCGGCGGACTGTGCGGCGGCGGCAAGCTCAAGGCCGTGCTCATCGGCGGCCCCATCATCGGCATCATTCCGCCGCACCTCATCGACACGCCGCTCGGATTCGAGGAACTCGCCGCCATCGGCGCGGGCGTCGGCCACGGCGGCGTCGTGGCATTCGATGAGCACACGTCCATCCCGGAGTTGATGGAGCACGTCTTCTCCTTCGGCGCCTACGAGTCGTGCGGCAAGTGCACGCCGTGCCGCAGCGGCAGCGGGCGCGTGGAGGAAATTTTCGCAAACGCCTGCGCGGGCGACGCGACGAAGGCCGACCTGCGCGAGTGCCACGAACTCGTCACCGCGCTCAAGCTCGCGAGCCTTTGCGGCCACGGCACGGGCCTCGCGCGTTTTGCGGAATCCATCCTGCGCTACTATCCCTCGGAGGTTGAGCCATGCTTCAAGTAACCATAAACGGCCAGTCGCATTCTTTCGCCGAAGGGCTCACGATCAACCAGGCGCTCAAGCAGCTCGCCGTCGAGGTGCCGACGCTTTGCCACGACGACCGCATCCAGCCTTACGGCTCGTGCCGTCTCTGCGCTGTCGAGGTCAAGGGCGTGAACGGACTGGTCACCGCGTGCAACACGCAGCTTCGCGCGGGAATGGAAATTCTCACGCACTCGCCCGAAGTGCAGGGCGTGCGCAAGACGTTGCTCAATTTGCTTGCGAAGGATTATCCCGCCGAGGCCGTCGCGCAGTTTCCCGACAAACAATTTCACCGTTACCTCCGCGAGTATGACGTAAAGGCGCGCGGTTCGCGCAACGCGCCGCAGCCCGCGGTGCCCTTCATGAAGGACACCACGCACCCCTACATCAACGTGGACATGACGCAGTGCGTGACGTGCTACCGCTGCGTGCGCATCTGCGAGGAGGTGCAGGGGCAGTTCGTGTGGAAGGCGTGGAATCGCGGCGACCAAACGCGCATCGGGCCGGTGCGCGGCGAGACGTTGCAGGACGGCGGCTGCGTGAGTTGCGGCGCGTGCGTGGACACCTGCCCGTCGGGCGCGCTCGAAGACATCAGCATCCTCAAGCGCGGCGTGCCGACGAACTGGGCGAAGACCATCTGCTCCTACTGCGGCACCGGCTGCGAGGTGAACGTCGGCACGCGCAACGGGCAAATCACCACCATCCGTCCCTCGATGGAAGGCCCGAGCAATCACGGCCACACCTGCGTGAAAGGCCGTTACGCCTTCGACTACATCACCGCCAAGGACCGCCCGCTCTCGCCGATGATTCGGCGCAATGGCGAATGGCAGAAGGTCTCGTGGGACGAGGTGAATTGCTTCATCGCGGACAAGCTCCGCGAAGCCGCGGCGAAGCACGGGCCGGACAGCATCGGTGTGCTCAGCTCCGCGCGCGGGACGAACGAGGAAAACTACGTTGCGCAGAAATTCGCGCGCGTCGTGCTCGGCACGAACAATATCGATTGCTGCGCGCGCGTCTGCCATTCGCCGACCGCCGCCGCGATGAAGATGACGCTCGGCACCGGCGCGGCGACCAACTCGCTCGATGACATCGCGCTCGCCAAAACCATTCTCGTCGCGGGCGTGAACCCCACCGAGGGCCACCCCGTCACCGGCGCGCGCATCAAACAGGCGGCGCGTCACGGTGCGAAGCTCATCATCGTGGACCCGCGCGAGATTGAGCTGAACGAGTTCGCGACGATTCACCTCCAGTTACACGCCGGCACGAACGTTGTGCTCTTTAACTCGATTGGCGCGGTCATCGTCGAGGAGGGCCTCGTGGACGAGGAGTTCGTCCGCACGCGGCTGACGGAGTTCAACGAGTATCGCGAGTTCGTGAAGCAGTTCGCGCCGGAAAAGGTGGAGCACATCACCGGTGTGCCGGCGGCAAAGGTGCGCGAGGCCGCGCGTCTTTACGCGACAAACAAGCCGTCACTGTCTGTCCACGGCCTCGGGATGACCGAGCACATCCAGGGCACCGAGGGCATCATGGCGCTCGTGAACCTCGCGCTGCTCACCGGCAACATCGGCAAGCCCGGCTGCGGCATCAATCCGTTGCGCGGCCAGAACAACGTGCAGGGCGCGCCGCACATGGGCTCCGAGCCGAAGCTGCTGGCGGGTTACGTGCCGCTCACCGAACATCGCGGGCGATTCGAACAGGCCTGGCACGTGCCGCTGCCCACCAATCCCGGCATCAACATGATGGAGATGATGGACGCCGCCGCCGCCGGGAAGCTGAAGGTGCTGTGGTCCATCGGCTATGACATCGTGATGACGAACCCGAATATGCACTACACGCGCCGGGCGATGGAGAAGCTCGACCTCGTTATCGTGCAGGACATTTTCATCAACGAGACGGCCAAGGAATTCGGCGACGTGTTCCTGCCCGCCGCGAGTTCGTTCGAGAAGGACGGCACCTTCATGAACGGCGAGCGCCGCATCCAGCGCGTGCGCCAGGCCGTGCCGCCGCAGGGCGAGGCGCGCTCCGATTGGGAAATCGTCTGCGACATCGCCAAGCTCATGGGCAAGGGCGAGCACTTCGCATGGAAGAGCGCCGAGGAAATCTGGAACGAAGTCCGCTCACTCTGGCCCGAGGCCGCCGGTATCACCTACGCGCGCATGGACAAGCAGGGCGGCCTCCAGTGGCCGTGCCTCGACGAAAACGACCCTGGCACCAGCACGCTGCACACCGATCATTTCACCCACGGCAAGACCACCGCGCTGCGCCGCATCGAATATGTCGCGCCGCCGAAGCTGACCACGAAGGAATTCCCCTTCCTGCTGACGACCGGCCGCAACCTCTACCAATACAACGCCGCCACGCAGACCGCGCGCACGCCCAACGACGGCATCCACGCCACCGACTACTTGCAGCTTTCCCCAACGGACGCGACGAAGCTCGGCCTCACTGACGGCGAGATCGTCCGCCTCCGCAGCGAGCAGGGTTCAGCGGACCTGCCCGTGAAGATCAGCGACCACGTGAAGCCCGGTGAGATCTACACCACCTTCCACTCCACGCGCATCCACCTAAACCAGATCACGACCTCGCACCGCGACCGCTACACCAAGACCCCGGAATACAAGATCACCGCCGTGTGCATTGAGAAGCTGGAAGAGGCCGCAATGAAGTGACCGCGCGTGGCGCACTTCTGCGTCCTGCCGCTGGCCGCCTTCCAATCAAACGAAAAAGCCTCCTGCCGACGCGCGACAGGAGGCTGATGGAGAGCTGGGGCAATTTACTTCTTACCCTTCTTCGGCCCGCGACCGGGAAAGGTGAGTTCGGCAATGCCGGACTTGTCCAGTTCGCCCAACCCGGCCTTCACCATTTTGCTGTATTGGCCGTAGGTGGCGGTGGCCAGCGGGAGATTTAGCTTTTGGTCCTTCGCGATGCCCAGCGCAATGCCGCTGTCCTTGGCGGCGTGGGCCGCACTGAAGAAGCACGAGTGGTCGCGATTCATCATGTCCTCGCCGTCGGTGACGAGCACGCGGCTGTTCGCGCCCGTCTGGCTGAAGACTTCCATGACCGTCTTGAGGTCGAGGCCCAGCGAGCTGGCGAGGCCGAGGCCCTCGGCGAGGCCGGCGGTGTTGATGTTCATGACCATGTTGACCAGCGCCTTGACCTGCGCGGCCTTGCCGGCGGTGCCGATGTAGCGGAGCAACTTGCCCTCGTCGGAGAGCTTCACGAGCAGTTCTTTCACCTGATTGAACGTCTGCTCCTCCCCGGCACACATGAGATAGAGCGTGCCGGCGCGCGCCTGGTTGATGCTGGAGGCCATGCAGGCTTCCAACGTCGCGGCCTTGGCCTTCTTGGCGAGCTTGGCGACTTCGACATGCACTTTGGGCGAGATGGTGGCGCAGTTCACGAAGACCTTGCCGGCCGCACCCTGGAGCAGATTGTCTTTCTTGTTCGTGAAGATGTTCAGCATCGCTTTGTCATCTGTCACGACGGTGATGATCACGTCGGCGAGCGCGGTGACGCGGGCGAGGGAGACGCAGGCTTCGCAGCCGATTTCCTGGGCGAGCGATTGGGCGGCGGCGGCACGCACGTCATAAACGGCGACGACCGGATAACCAACTTCCTTGAGGCGGCGCGCCATGTTGGCGCCCATGCGACCGACTCCGACGAATCCAATTTTCTCTGGCATAGCTTGTTTGTGTTCATTGCCGCTCAATGCGGCGGGTGAAAGTTGACGGGGTGGGACTGTAGCCCAAGAGCCTGCTGCTCCAAGCCCAAAGTTCGGGTTTCAAACCACGAAGCGGGGCGGAAACACCGGCTGGGGCGAATGCTGGCGCAGCAGTTCGATGAACTTGGCAATGCCGCGCTTCTCGTCTGCGCCGAGATGGTAGTGGATGTGCCAGCCAAGGTAGTCGCGGCGGAAATTCAGGTCGTAGTCCGAGCGGGAACTGATGATGTAGTCCAGCGTATCCATGCCGAAATCGCGGGCTTCACGAAGCTGGCGACGGAGGCGATCGTTGTCCTTGCTGCGACGCAAGGCCCAGATGGCATACACGAACGGCAGCTTGGTCAGCTCCAGCCACGCTGTGCCCAAGTCCCAAATCTCATGCGCGTGCGGCGCGCGGCGAAACTCGATGGCAGGATTGCCGATCAGAAGGACAGCCTCGTGCTGGCCGGCCTCCGCGTAGCTGGGCAACGGCTTGAACTCCGGCTTCAGCCCGCGCTCGGCGAGCAGGACGCGCAAGAGGTTCACGCTGGTGAGCGAGGCGGTGTCGCAGAAGACTTCCGTGACCTGCTCCAGCGGGATGCGGTGCGCAAGGAAGACGCTGAACACTTCGCCCAGCGACGCGACCGCGATGCCGTCCAGCACGTCGTAGCCATCGTGGAAGAGCACTTCGGTGATGCTGACCAGCGCGGCATCGAGGTCGCCGCGCCGGAGCTTCTCGGCGAGCTGCGCGGGTGGGATGAACTCGATCTGGCTCTCCAGCCCGCGCGTCAGCGGCACGGCGTTGAGATACGGCACGGAGCCGACACGGAACGGAGCGAGGGAGTTTTCGAGGTCGCTCTCTCGCTGCACGTTCGCACTGCGCTGCTCGCGCTCGACGCGGTGCGCGAGGTCGTCCGCCGACTCGATGGGGGCGAGGCGGAGCTCGGGGAGTTTGTCCGAGTCTTTCATGACTTCACCAAGTGCTTGTCTGACACAATCGCTTTCACGGTGTTTGCTGGCGCCTCAGCTTTTGCAGCTTCTGCCGGCCATTCCCTCACCGGCTCATAAAATGTATCCCGCTGCACCGGCACTCGCCCCGCCTCGCGGATGGCCTTCACCATCTCCGCCTCGGTCTGGAGCTGCGGGGACTGCGCGCCGGCCATGTGGAAGATGTGCTCCTCGACGATGGTGCCGTGCAAGTCATCCGCGCCGTAGCTGAGGGCCACCTGCGCGAGCTTGAGGCCCATGCCCACCCAGTAGGCGGTGATGTGATCGAAGTTGTCGAGGTAGAGCCGGCTCACGGCGATGGTGCGCAGTTGGTCGAAGCCCGTCGGCGGCACGCGCACCGGGATGTCGTTGTTCTCCGGCTGATAGGGCAGGGGCACGAAGCCGGTGAAGCCGTGCGTCTCGTCCTGCAACGCGCGCAGCAGGCTCAGGTGATGCACGCGGTCATCAAGCTTCTCGATGTGGCCGAAAAGCATCGTGCAGGTGCTGCGCCCGCCGAGGCGATGCCAGGTGCGGTGGACGTCGAGGTATTCCTCGGCGCTCTCTTTGCCCCGCGCGATGGCGTGGCGGACTTCCTTGCGGAAGATTTCCGCGCCGCCGCCGGTGAGCGAGGCGAGGCCCGCGGCCTTGAGCTCAATGAGCGTCTGGACGACCGACTTCTTGGCCAGCCATGCGAGGTGGAGGATTTCAATCGCGGTGAAGCACTTGAGTTGCAGACGGGGATCAAGCGCCTTGAGCGCCTTGAGGAAGTCCACGTAGTAACTGAACGGCAGCGAGGGGTGCAGCCCGCCCACGATGTGCAACTCGGTGATGCCGAGCGCGAGCGCCTCGCGGGCCTTCTGCACCATCTGCTCGCTGGTCAACTCGAAGCCGTCCTTGTCGCGCTTCTTGCGGGCGAAGGAGCAGAACTGGCAGGAGAGAATGCAGTAGTTCGAGTAGTTGAGGTAGCGGTTAAGAATGTAGCTGGCGCGGTTACCCACCTTCCGCTGCCGCGCGAAGTCCGCGATGGCCCCGACGGCGTTGATGTCCTTGCTCTCGAAGAGGCGCAGGGCATCGGTGTCGGAAAGGCGCTCCCCGGCGACGACCTTGTCGTAGAGGTCGCGCAGGGCACTGTGCTGCACCGCGAATGTCATGTGCGAAGGGTGTTCTGCCGTGCCCACGCATCCGCTTCAAGAATCTGCTCCAGCGTGGGATGCTCGATGACGCTGTGCGTCTCCATCGCGCGGGCGACGGCGGCGGAGATGTCGGTGAACTTGATCTGGCGGTTGCAGAAGGCTTCCACGGCGATTTCGTTGGCGGCGTTGAGCACGGCGGGCAGGGTGCCGCCGACTTCACCGGCGCGGCGCGCGAGGTTGAGCGAAGGGAAGCGGTCGGTGTCCGGTTCTTCGAAGGTGAGGGTGCCGATTTTTGCGAAGTGGGTCTGCACGCGGTCGCTGCCGACACGCTCAGGGTAGGTGAGGGCGTATTGGATGGGCAGGCACATGTCGGGCGTGCTGAGTTGCGCGATGATGGAGCCGTCCACGAACTCGACCATGGAGTGGACGACGCTTTGCGGATGCACGACGACCTTCACGCGGTCCATGCCGATGTCGAAAAGCCAGCGAGCTTCGATCATCTCCAGGCCCTTGTTGAAGAGGGTGGCGGAATCAATGGTGATCTTGCGGCCCATGACCCAGCTTGGGTGCTTCAGCGCGCGCTCGACGGTGATGTCGGCGAAAGATTCTTTCGGATGCAGCGCTTTGTCGCGGAAGGGGCCGCCGCTGGCGGTGAGCCAGAGGCTGCGGACGGAGGCGGGCGGCTTGTCATCGAGGCACTGGAAGATGGCGGAGTGCTCGCTGTCCACGGCGAGGACGCGGACGCCGTGTTTGCGGGCTTCGTTCATCACCGTCTCACCGGCCATGACGAGGATTTCCTTCGAGGCCACGGCGATGTCCTTGCCCGCACGGATGGCGGCGAGCGCGGGTTGCAAGCCGGCGGTGCCGACGATGGCGATGAGGACGATGTCGGCCTCGGGCAGGGTGGCGAGCTTGAGCAGGCCGTCGTTGCCGGCGTGGACTTGAACCCGCGTGCCGAGGCTGGCCTGGAGTTCGGCGGCCTTGGCGGGATCGTTGATGGAGATGGCGGCGGGCTGATACTTGAGGGTTTGCTCAAGGAGAAGTTCGGAGTTGCCGCCCGCTGCCATGCCCAAGATGCGCAGGCGATCGGGCAGGTCATCGGCGACCTTGAGGGTGCTGGTGCCGATGGAGCCGGTGGAGCCGAGGAGAACGACGTTTTTCATTGCGACGAGCAACTGCTTGAAATCAACGCGCGCGAGGCTGCCGGATTCTGCCGGCCATTGCAGCAAAAAGGAGTGGTGTTACCGGCTCGACGAGAGGGATGCGGTCGCAAGTTCAGCAGCCGCGAAGGCACGCCGGCACGCGTATGGGCCTGGGTTGCCGTGGACTGATCTGATCAATCCAGTTGCCGCCGTTGCGCAGATAGGACTTGAAGGCGGTCTCGCCCAAGGCCGCTGGCCGCCCGCAGACTTCCTTGCTTGCGCCGGGGCTTTTCCGATACTTGCCGCCACCATGTTTCAACTCGGCTTCGTCTCCGCCATCCTGCCTGAACTGTCGTTAGATCAAGTCCTCGCATTCGCCGCCGCCGAGCGGTTCCGCTGCGTGGAGGTGATGTGCTGGCCCGTGGGCAAGGCCGAACGAAAATTCGCCGGCGTCACGCACATTGACGTGGCGGATTTCACGAAATCCCGCGCTGAAGAAGCTCACGCGCTGTGTGCCCGGCATGGCGTTTCGCTCACCGCGCTGGGCTACTATCCGAACCCGCTTGATCCGGACCCGGTCGTGGCGAAGGCCGCCGTGAGCCACCTCAAGCAGGTCATCCGCGCCGCCGCGCGGCTGGGCTTGAAGAACGTGAACACCTTCGTCGGCCGCGATTGGACCCGCAGCGTGGACGACAACTGGCCGCGCTTTCTCAAGACCTGGCGGCCGCTCATCGCGTTCGCCGAGGATCACGACATCAAGGTGGGCATCGAGAACTGCCCGATGTCTTTCACGAAGGACGAGTGGCCGGGCGGAAAAAACCTCTTCACTACGCCGGCCATCTGGCGACGGGCGTTCAATGACATTCCCTCGAAGCATTTCGGCCTGAACTACGATCCTTCCCACTTCGTGCTTCAACACATGGATCCGGTGAGTCCGCTGCGTGAGTTTCAGGACAAGATTTTCCATTTTCACGCGAAGGACGTGCAGCTTCATCGCGATCGGCTCAACGAGGTCGGCGTCTTTGCGCACCCGAACGAGTGGCACACGCCGCGCATTCCCGGCTACGGCGAGATGGACTGGGGGCGGTTTATGGCGGCGCTGATGGCGACGAGCTATCGCGGCCCGGTGTGCATCGAGGTGGAGGATCCAACGTTTGGGAAAACCCTAGCCGGCCGGCAGGATGCGCTGCGGGTCGCGGGGAACGTGTTGCGGCCGTATTGTCCGGCGTGACGTGCGGCCTCACCGGCCGCAGCACTGCTTGTATTTCTTGCCGCTGCCGCAAGGGCAGGGGTCGTTGCGGCCGACCTTGGGGCCGGTCCGCACGGGCTTGGCCTTGGCAACCGCATCGGCGGCCTCGGTGACCATGTCGGAAGAGGCCTGATTCTTCACGGGCGGCTCGCCGCCGGCGAGAGCGGGGCTGTCCGAATGGCTGGCGACCGTCGGGAGGTTGCGGAGGAAGTTTTCGAACGCCATCATGCTGGAGGCGCTGCGGAAGATGTTGTGGCAGATCTCTGTCTTGATGTTGACCATCAATTCGTCGAAGAGCTTGAACGCCTCCATCTTGTATTCGATGAGCGGGTCGCGCTGGCCGTATTGGCGCAGGCCGATGCTCGTGCGAAGGCTATCCATGCCGTAGAGGTGTTCCTGCCAGAGCTTGTCGATCGCGGTCAGGACGATGTAGCGCTCGACGTTCTTGAGCGCCTCGGCGTCCTCGAACTGAATCTTCAACTCATAGGCATCGCGAACGGATTTGGCGATCAAATGGAAGAGGCCGAGCTGGGCCGGGGCAAGGTGCTCGAAGCTGGAGCCGACGACGGGGGCTTCGGTGGAATCCTCGGCGGTCTTGAGCAATTTCTCCTCGGGAATGCCGATGGGGAAGTTCAGGTTCACCCAATCGGCCAGGCCGCGGATGTTCCACTCGGAGATTTCCATCTCTTTGGAGGTGAACTCGCCGACCTTGGCCAGCACGACCTCCTCCATGATATCCATCAACCGGTCGCGCACATCGTCGCCTCGGATGATCTCGTTGCGGAAACCGTAAACGATTTCGCGCTGCTTGTTCATCACGTCGTCGTATTCGAGCGTGCGTTTGCGGGCCTGGAAGTTGTGCTGCTCGACGCGCTTCTGCGCGGTCTGGATGGAGCGATTCAGGAGCGGGTGTTCCAGCTCCTGGCCTTCTTCGAGGCCCACGCGTTCCATGACCTTCACGATCTTGTCGGAGCCGAAGAGACGCATGAGGTCGTCCTCAAGCGCGATGAAGAAGTGCGAGGAGCCGGGATCGCCCTGGCGTGCGCAACGACCGCGCAACTGCCGGTCAATGCGCCGGGCCTCGTGGCGTTCCGTCGCGAGCACGTGCAAGCCACCGACCTCGGCGACGCCGGGGCCGAGTTTGATGTCGGTGCCACGACCGGCCATGTTGGTGGCGATGGTGATGGCACCTTTCTGACCAGCGCGGGCGACGATTTCGGCTTCCTGCTGGTGGAACTTGGCGTTGAGGACCGAGTGGACCAGGCCGGCGCGCTTGAGCAGGCGAGAGAGATGTTCGCTCGTTTCGACGGCGACGGTGCCGACGAGGATCGGCCGACCGAGCGCGTGGACGGCTTGGATTTCCTTGAGCACGGCCTCGAACTTCTCGCGCTTGGTCTTGTAGACGGAATCGTTCTGGTCCTTGCGGAGGCAGGGGCGGTTCGTCGGGATGACGAGCACCCCGAGCTTGTAGATGTCGTAGAATTCCTGGGCTTCGGTCTCGGCGGTGCCGGTCATGCCCGCGAGCTTCAGGTAGAGACGGAAGTAGTTCTGAATCGTGATGGTCGCGTAGGTCTGCGTCTCCTCCTCGATGATCGCATTTTCCTTCGCTTCAACGGCTTGATGCAGGCCGTCGCTCCACCGGCGGCCGGTCATGAGGCGGCCGGTGTTCTCGTCCACGATGATGACCTTGTTTTCCTGGACGACGTATTGCACGTCCTTCTCGTAGAGGCAGTAGGCCTTGAGGAGCTGGGAGATGACGTGGATTTTTTCGGCCTTCGCTTCGAAGTCGGCTTGGAACTTTTGCTTCGCCTCCAATCGTTTACGTGGGTCTTTCTCCGCGCCGCCGTCGATTTCGGAAAAGGCGGTGGTGATGTCCGGGAGCATGAACGCATCCGGATCGTTCGGGGAAAGATGTTTGCGGCCCTTCTCGGTCAAATCGGCTTCGTGGGCCTTTTCCTCCATCGCAAAGAACAACTCTTCCTTTTGGGCGTAGAGGTCTTTCTTCGACTGGTCGAGGTGGAGGTCCAGCTCGGCCTTGTTCATCAACTGGATGTGCGCGGGCTCTTCGAGCAGGCGGGCGAGTCCGGCGGAGCGGGGCTGGCCGAGCTTCACCCGGTAGAGCAAGAGGCCGATTTCCTTTTCCAATTCCTCGGTGCCCTTGGGCTGCGAGCCGTCGGCCGGGCGGAGCTTCTTGAGCAGTTCCTCCGCCTCGCGCAGGTAGCGGTCGCACAGTTGGTGCTGGGCACGGACGAGGCTTTCGATGGCGGGCTTGTAGTTCGCGTAAACTTGGTTGTCGCGTGCAACGACAGCGGGACCGCTGATGATGAGCGGCACTCGGGCCTCATCGATCAGGATGCTGTCCACTTCGTCCACGATGGCGAAGTAGTGGCCGCGCTGCACTTGCTCGGCGGCGGACGTGGCCATGCCGTTGTCACGCAGGTAGTCGAAACCAAACTCCGCATTGGTGCCGTAGGTGATGTCGCAGGCGTATTGCGCGCGGCGCACGGAGGGCGGCTGGTCGTGCAGAATGCAGCCGACTGTCAGCCCGAGGAATCGGTAAACCGCGCCCATCCACTCGCTGTCGCGGGCGGCGAGGTAATCGTTGACGGTGACGACGTGCACGCCGCGACCGGAGAGTGCGTTGAGATACGTCGGCAGCGTGGCCACGAGCGTCTTGCCTTCGCCGGTGGCCATTTCCGAGATCATTCCCAGATGCAAGGACATGCCGCCAATGAGCTGCACGTCGAAGGGCACCATCTCCCAGCGCAACGGACGTTCGCGCACGGTCACGTCTGTGCCGCACATTCGGCGGCAGGCGTTCTTCACCACGGCGAAGGCCTCGGGAAGGATGGCGTTGAGCTCGCGGGCTAGTTCGGCATCGTCCTTGATGGTGGCCAGTTTGGTCTTCCACGCGGCGGTCTTGTCGCGCAGCACCTGCTCCGGCTGCGATTGCAGCGCGGCCTCGTGATCGTTGATCTGCTTCACGAGCGGCCAGAGGCGCTTCAATTCGCGTTCGTTCTTCGAGCCGAAGATTTTCTTAAAGATGGTGCCTAACATGATCGAAAGAGGCCGGGAAACTACGGGATGGACAGGGGGGCGTCAAAGGGGAAGAAAACCGGCAGGAACTACGATAGCGACCAACACTCAGAGCAGGAGGTAATCGCTCCGCTCGTAATCTTCTCCTGATCTTGCTCCTACTTCCTGCCGCCACCGCTCACGGCAGTTCCTTAATCTGAATCCGCCGATACTCCATCTGGCCGCGGTCCGCTTCGAGGCCGATGGGGCCGGTGGGCGGGAGCTTGAGCGCGGCTTCGAGCACTTCGCCGTTGCAGGTGCAGTGGGCGACGTTGTCCTTCACGACGACCTCGATGACGTTCCAGTCTTGGGCCTTGTATTTCTTGAGCTCCTTGTAAGGGCCGGCGACGAGGTAGTCGCGGCATTGGAGCTGGGGCTTGCGCAGGAAGATGCCACTGTCCGCGTTGACGGCGGCGCGGAACTCCAGCTTGAGGATGAAGTTCTTCGGAAACTCCTTGGTCGTGTAGAGCTGGCGGAGCTTGGGGCCTTTGCCCTCGGCGAATGGGTTGACCGTGAGCGCCTCGCCCTTGGCGGTGTAGCGCTCGTCGCTGGCATTGACCTTGCCGTCGAAGGTTTCGGCGGGCTTCAACTCCTTGTCACGGTAGCCCCAGCCGGTGAGGTCCTTACCGTTGTAGAGGCTGATGAAGCCCGGCTCGGGCTTCCACGCGTCAGCTGCGTAGGTAGTGGTGGCAAGGCAGAGCAGGGCGGCGAGTTGGAGGAAGGCAGAGCGTTTCATGTGGTGCGATGTCGTGGACACTGGGCGAATTAAAGGGAGGAAGCCCCGGCTCCGCAAGCCGTTTGCGGCGCTTCGTCAGCCCAGCACTTGTTTGCGCTCGGCGGCTGACAATTCCCGCCACTGGCCGGCGGGGAAATTCGCGAGCTGGAGCTGGCCGATGCGCACCCGCACTAGCCGCAAGGTCGGATGCCCGATGGCGGCCGTCATGCGGCGCACCTGCCGGTTTTTACCCTCGACCAGTTCCAACGCGAGCCAGCAGTCGGGCACATTTTTGCGCACGCGGATGGGCGGCATGCGCGGAGGCATTTCCGGTTGCGGGTCCAGCAACTGCGCGCGACAGGGCAGAGTGCGCCGGCCTTGAATCACCAATCCCTGCTGAAGTTGTCGCATTGCATCCGTTGACGGAATCCGCTCGACCTGCACCCAATACTCGCGCTCGTGGGCGTGGCGCGGGTGCAGCAGCCGCTGGTTCAACTCCGCCTCGTCGCTCAACAGCAGCAACCCCTCGCTGTCCGCATCCAGCCGGCCGATGGGATACACCGCCTGCGGAAAGCCAAAGTCAGCCAGCGTGCGGAACGATGAGCCGGGCTCGGGCGTGAATTGCGACAGGACTCCGTAGGGCTTGTGAAAGGCGAGGAGCATTTTGTGATTAATCACCGAGGCACAGCGGACACAGAGAGAAACTGCGGTCTTGCTCCACCTCGATGTTCTCTGTGTCTCTGTGGTTCAAATTCGAGTTCATTGCGACGCTCGCTTAACTTCAAAGCGCAGCGTGGCCTTCGTGCGGACGGTTGTGAGATCCACCGTCCCCTGCGCATCAACCTTTAGCTCACGTTCGCCCGCCCGTGCGGATGCCACCTGCCAGCCCTCGGGGACTCGCACGCGCAGCAGTGTTTGCTTTGGCGTGCGGGCGGGTGGGGTGAAGTCGGCGATGACCTCGCCTGCGTTGAGTCGCGAGCGCAATGAGAACGCGATCGTCCCGAACGCGGTCGGTGCGCGTTCCACTTTGATTTCCTTCCCGTCTTCCAGCCAGCGCCTCGGCGTGGCGAACGCGAGGCGCAACGTCTCGGGCCGGCCATCGTCATCGAGGTCCCAATCCTGCACCAGCAGGTGCCGGAGCATGGTGAGGAAGTGGGCGTTGCCCGCGCTGTTGGGTGGGCAGTAAAAGAGCCGCCCTCGAGCGTCCAGCGGCGTGAGTGAACCGCCTTCGCCCGCGATGAAGGTGTCCCACGTAAAGCCCTGCGCGAGCATCCCGTAGAAGCTCACCAGCGCGCGCTCCGGCTCATCCCTTCGCAGCAACGTCAGGACATAACGCGTGCCGTAGAGTGGGTTCGCACTGTGGGGGCCGGTCCAGAAACTCACGTTGGGACGCGAGCGCGTCAGGCCCATCACCAGCCCGCCGTGCTGTTGGAGGTAATCCAGCAACGCCCGCTCGCGCGGCTCGTGGAGGATGCCGGCGCCGAGCACGTAGTTCGCCATCAAGTTCCAGTAGCTTCCGAGCTTCGTCGCGGTGATCACGTCGTAAGGTTCTTCTTCGCCGGAAAGCGCGATGGGCACAAAGCCCGGTGCGGCGGGGCGCGAACTTTTTTCCACGGCAGCGAGGATGCGCTGCTTGAATTCACCGGCGACGGCGGCAAGGCGGCGGGCTTCGTCCGGTTCGCCCATCGCGTCGAGCGTCGCACTGAAGTCGCGGAGCGCGCGCCAAGCCTTGGCGTTGGAGTTTAGGGAAAACACCGGCGTGGCGATGTCGCCGCAGTATTGCTCGCGCGGAAACAAACCTTCCGCATTGGTCCGACTGTTGACGATGAGGGCGATCTCCTTTTCCCACTTCGGCCGGAGCTCCCGGATGAACGCATCATCGTGCGTGAAATCGCGGAGGTGGGTGAGCAGTTGCAACTTGTGGCCGGCCTGGTGGAACTCCAGGCCTTTGCGCGTGAAGTCCAGTTGCGAAACGGCGAGTGGGCGGACTTCGTGCCCCCACCAGAGCAGCGCGTGAAGCGCATCGCAACCCTCGGCCTGATAGAGCCGGTCGTATTGGTTACCAGCACTGTAGTGCATGCGGTTGCTGCGGATGAGCGCGTGCGTGCCCACGAGTAATGACCGCCAGGCGTTCATCACCACCGGCTCGGGAACGGAGAGTTGCATTCCGCGGCCGACCAATTCCTGCCAAGTCGATTCACCAGCCGCTCGATGCCGTTGGCTGGCTGTCCATTCTACCGGCGAAGGCAAGGTCGCCGGTGCGGGCTGGGTGGCGATGGCCAGCGTGGCTGCGGATTTCGGAGTGGCCAGCGGGGCCACGAGCCGTTGCCGTCCGGGTTGCCATTTCCATGGAGAATCAAACCAAGCCACGATCTCGCCCGCCTCGTTTACGAGTCGGCCGGGCTCCGAGCGCAGGGCGACCTTCGATTCGATCTGCGCAACAACGGTTCCCTTCTCGTCGTCTGGCAGGGTGAAGCGGACCAACACCACACCGTGCTGCGCGAGTTCCGGCTCCACGCACGCGAAGGTTTCTTGCCGGTAGATTTTTCCTTCGTGCTGGTAATCCAGCCGCACGACCGGCAACCAGTCGTGCTCGTAACGCGGCCCGCGCAATCGCTCCGGAAATTCGCCAAAACGCAGCTCGTCGATGCCCACGCGGAACGTCACCGGCGTTCCCACGTCATTCCAACTCCGAGCGCCGCCGGGCAAATTTACTCCACTGCCGTTAGCGATGAACCGGGCCTTCACTGGTGCGCCGGGCGCGCTAAGGACAATGGGATAATGGCGAAAATCAGCGTTGACGTAGCGCAACGGCGGCAGCAGCGGGGCGAAGAATTCGTAGCTCGGTCCGTTCGGTTCTCGTAACGCCGCCTCGCCCCAGAGATCGGCTTTCGCCGCCAGCGCGGCCTCGGGAGTGGCGATCGGTCCCGCTCCGGCTGTTTGCTTCGCGCCCAGCAGTCCGAGCAGCCCGGCCAGCAACCAAACTTCTGGGCAGGGGAGACGCAGCGCTTTCACGGGGCCGAACTCTGCGATGCGCCCCACCCAGCGGAAAGAAAAAAGCCCCTTCACTCGCGGCGAAATAATCCGATGCCAGATTTGGGCACGGACAGCGCTTGTCCCACTCAGCCACGTAGGCTGCTTCACAACGAAAGACAAATTATGAAGCATCAAATGGAACTCACTCTCGCCAATGCCACTCCAGCCTACCGCCGTGCCGTCCGCCGTCAGCGTCGCCTGCCCAGCGCCCACTGGTGGTTCGATCAAATGCGCAAGGCCGTGGACGAGGCGATGGCGTGGCCTTCAACGCCCGCCCGCCCGGAGCAGACCTACCTGACCTTGGGGCCCACGAAATAACACGCTCGGCGGCAGAATCATCCCGGCGCGGGTGCAACCGCGCCGGGGCGATTTTCAAAACTGCTTGCCGCCTTTCTGGCGGGCGATTTAGGATGCCCCCGTTGGTTCGCGCTTGATTGGCGCGTTTTCGGAGCTTCCAGTTTCCTTGGGAGCCTCCGCCCGGTAACGGGTTTTGCCAGAGTAGCTCAGCGGTAGAGCAGAGGACTCATAAGCCTTTGGTCGGCGGTTCAATCCCGCCCTCTGGCACCACTCACCTCCTTCGCCCGGCTCAGATCATGTGGCAGAACATGGCGTCGCGCAGCTTGGGCTCAAACCACGTGCTCTTCGGTGGCATGATGCCGCCCGCGTCGGCGATCTCCATCAAGTCCACGATGCTCGTCGGGAACATGGAGAACGCACACGCATATTCGCCGCTGTTCACCAGCTTCTCCAGCTCCGCCGTGCCGCGGATGCCACCGACGAAGTTGATACGCTTGCTCGTGCGCGGGTCGGTGATGCCGAAGATGGGGTCGAGCACGAACTTCTGGAGCAGCGTCACGTCCAGGCGTTCGATGGGGTCTTTCGTTGCGGCGAACTGCGGGCGGAAGTGCAGCGTGCGCCATTGCCCGCCGAGGAAGAAGGCCAGCTCGTGCTTGCGCGTGGGCTTCGGCGCGCCGTTCGGGCTGAGGATGAAGATGGCGTCCAGCTTCGCGATCAACTGCTCTGGTGTGAGGCCGTTCAAATCCTTCAGCACCCGGTTGTAGGGCAGGATTTGCATTTGGTTATGCGGGAAGGTGACGGTGAGGAAGCCGCCGCTATGGCCCGCGCCTTTCCGCGATTGGAAGACCCGCCCCGCCGCCGCGCTGCGGTGATGGCCGTCCGCGATGTAGAGGAAGGGAATTTTCGCGAACTGACCGGCGATGAAGGCGATCTCCGCCGCGTCGCGCACGCTCCACGAGGTGTGCCGCACGCCGTCCTTGCCGGTGAAGTCCACGTCGGGCGTCGTTGCCGTCTTCTTCGCCACGAACTCGTCCATCGCGACCACGGCCTTGTAAGTCAGGAAGACGGGGCCGGTCTGCGAGTTGAGCGTCTCGATGTGGCGCACGCGGTCGTCCTCCTTGTCCGGGCGCGTGAACTCGTGCTTCTTGATGATGCCGTCGAGGTATTCCTGGCAGCTTGCGGCGGCGACGAGTCCCGTCTGCGCGTGGCCGCCCATGATTTGCCGGTAGAGGTAAAAGCACGGCTGGCTGTCCTGAAAGAGCGCGCCGTCGGCGATGAGCTTGGCGAAGTTCTCTTTCCCCTTCGCGTAAACGGCCGGCGAGTAGAGGTCGGTGCCGGGCGGCAGATCAATTTCCGGTTTCGAGACGTGAAGGAAGGAGAGCGGATTGCCTGCTGCCATTTCGCGCGCCTCCTCGCACGACATCACGTCGTAAGGCAGCTCGCAGATGCGGGCGGCGAGTTCGGGCTTCGGTCGCAGTGCAGGAAATGGTTTCAGTGTCGCCATAAAGAGGCGCGAAGATAGGAACCGGTCCGCGTGAAGGCACGCGAAAAGTATGGGCTGGCCAATATGCTTGCGCACCGCGTGTTTTGTCATCGGCCCTCCTAGAGAAGGCGACGGACCAATGGCGCGCTACGCTGCCGATGCGCGGGCGGGGGAACGATTATGGCGGCGAGTTCATCAACGATTATCCGATAACGCACCTGCTCGGTCGGGAAAAGCCGCTGGCCTTTATCCGCTCGCGCCGTATTGCACGAACGACCCGGCGCACAATTGGGTTACCTCCACTCGAATGACGACGCCAAACGGGCCTGCGGTCGCCTGATGCTTGAATGACCGCAGCCCAGATCAGTCCAATCGCGCCGACACGAATGAAAATTCTCCTCCCCGCCCTGCTCGCCGCCACCGTCTCCCTCCCCGCCGCGCCGGACTGGCCGCAGTTTCGCGGGCCGGATGGCGACGGTCATTCCCTCGCGAAAAACCTTCCAATCACCTGGGACGCCACTAAGAACGTCGCGTGGAAAACCGAAGTCCCCGGCAAAGGTTGGTCCTCCCCGGCACTGCACCAAGGCCGCCTCTACCTCACCACCGCCGTGGAAGCCGGCGCGGACCTTTCCCTCCGTGTCCTCAGCCACGACGCGGCCACCGGCAAGGAACTTTGGAACACCGAAGTCATCGTTTCGCCGCCCGTCAAACACCACGCCAAGAACAGCCAGGCCAGCCCCACTCCACTCGTGGAGGGCGGCCGTCTCTACGTTCACTTCGGCCACTACGGCACCGCGTGCCTTGATCTCACCGGCAAAATTCTCTGGAAGCAGACCGAGTTGAAATATTCGCCCGTCCACGGCAACGGTGGTTCACCCATTCTCGTCGGCAACGCGCTCATATTCAGCGCCGACGGCAGCAACGATCCTTCTGTCATCGCCCTCGACAAGGCGACGGGCAAGGTGCTCTGGAAAGTGAAGCGTGAAACTACGGCCAAGCGGTTGTTCTCGTTCAGCACGCCCACACTCATCACAGTCAACGGTCAGCCTCAACTCATCACCCCCGGCAGCGGCGTCGTCTGTGCCCTTGACCCAAAGACCGGCGCGGAACTCTGGCGTTGCCGCTATGGTGAAGGCTATTCCGTCATCCCCAAGCCCGTCTATGGCCACGGACTGCTCTTCCTCAGCAGCGGTTACGACAAGCCCGTTCTTCACGCTATCCGTGCGGATGGCAAAGGCGACGTGACCGACACACACATTGCTTGGAAGCTTGAGAAAGGCGCGCCGCACACGCCCTCGCCGCTGCTCGTGGGCAACGAGCTTTACGTCGTTTCCGACGGCGGCATTGCGAGCTGTCTGGATGCGAAGAGCGGGCAAGTGCATTGGTCCGAGCGTGTCCCCGGCAATTACTCCGCTTCGCCACTGCTAGCTGACGGCAAGATTTATCTTCAGAACGAAACCGGCACCGGCGTTGTGCTCAAGCCCGGCAAGACTTTTGAGAAGCTTGCTGAAAACAGCCTGGGTGAAAAAACCCTCGCCTCCTACGCGGTCACCGACGGCGCGCTCTTCATCCGCTCCGACAAACACCTCTACCGCATCGCCGCGAAGTAAGCTGCGTCGGCCTTTTTCCCGCCGATGGGGCGCTGGATATGGCCGCACTGGTTCAAGTCTTCGGTCCGGCATCAAGGTCATGGCGAGTCAGGAAACTTGAGCCCTCGGCCGCGTGTCGTTAAGTTTTTCCGGACGACGCACCATGCATCCCCCGACCACCGAAACGCCAGTCCCAGAGACGGGCAAAGAACGGCTGAACAGCCTCATCGCTATCACCGTGGCCGTGCTGGCTGCGCTCATGGGCATAACCAAGGTCAAGGATGACAACATCGTCCAGGCCATGCAGCAGGCCAAGATCAATGCCGTGGACACGTGGGGAGAATACCAGGCCAAGAAACTCAAGCACCACCTCGCGGAACATAGCCTCACCCAGCTCGACGCTCTGCAACTCATTGCGCCGACGAACTCAGTGTCTCAGTTCGCTGCCCTCCGACAGGGCTACGAGGCGAAGATCGTTCGTTACGAAATCGAGGAGCGGGAACTCATGGCCAAGGCACGTGGGTTCGAGGCGGAATATGACAAGTTGAACTACCGCGACGATCAGTTTGATCTCTCGGACGCAGCACTCTCCGTCGCCCTCTGCGTGCTGGCCACCGCCTCGCTGGCGAACCGCCGCTGGCTTCTCGTGCTCGCGTGGGTCTTCGGTGCCATCGGCATTATCATGGCCATCGCCGGCTTCCTGCGCCTCAATCTCCACCCGGACTGGCTGGTTAATATCCTGTCGTGAAGCGTCCGGGTCAGCGTCCCGGAATCTCATTCACCGTGTAGTAGGCCTTGGAGTGAACGAGCCTTCCACCGTCCGGCGCGACGATCTTGGCCAGGTCGAAGTCGTGGATGTGATCTTCCATGATCGTCTCCAGTTGCACCCGCACGGAGAGACCGTCGGCGGAGGGAACGGCCCGGAGCACGCGCGCAGTCGTCTGGTCCACCTCGGGACTGCCGTAAGCGCCGTGGTAGATGTGCGTGTAGGTCGTGATGTTGTAGGCGTCGGGGCGCGCGGCGACCGCCTTGTCCACGGGCTTGGTGAAGGTGATGAGGAAGCCGTCGGGCTTGATGTTGATCTCCTTGATCTCGAAGGGCACCACGCCATTCCAGTCAATGCGCTGAAGTGCGAAGGGTTCGGTGCCGCGCACGGGCCACTGGCGGCTGGTGGTGAAGCCTCCGGCGATCAATTGTCCTTTCGGCGAGAACTCCACGTTCATAATTCCGGTGGCCAGGCCTTCGCGGAACGGATAACACGCGCCCTGCCACACGCCGTTGACCAGCTCCGTCGTCGCGCGCATCACGAGGCTGAGACTGTAGTCGCCGAGGAAAAGCTGGCCGTCGAACGGGCCGAACTTCCCGCCAGTCTGGTTGAGCCGAAAGCCGGAGATTGAGCGGCCCATCTTGATGTAGGGGAACTTCACAGCGGGCGGCACCAGCTCCTTCACGCGCTTTTTCTCCACGCCCATGCGTGAGTTGGTGTTGGGCTTTAGCTCGGGAGCCTTCACGCCGGGCGCGAAAGGATACCAGTTGTAGCTCGCGGGATGCCCGACGAACGACCCTTCCTTGAGGTGCTTCAGCGAACAGCAACCATTCCACGGGCCCTGGCTCTCGATGGCGAACATCACGCCTTGCGCATTCGTGCCCACGCCGCCGGGGCTCCGCAAGCCGCTGCACACGGGAATCATCTTTCCCTGTGGCGTCACTTTCACCGCCCAGCCGCGGAAAAGATTGTGCGACTCGTAAGAGCCGCTCAGACCCAGCGCCACCCAGATGTTACCCTGCGCATCGTGCTTCGAGGCGAAGGCAAATTCGTGGCCCTCGGCGTAACCCCAGTTGCTCGTCAGCGTGTCGTAACGGTCGGCGACGCCATCGCCATCCGTGTCTGAGATGCGGGTGACTTCGCCCCAACTGGTCGAGGTCATCGCGCCGTCCTTCCACGACAGCGAAAAGATTTCGTCCTGTCCGCTGGCGAAAAGGTGATACTCCGGCATGGGCGGAGTATCGAACGCACCCTTGATGAAATAGATGTCCCCGCGCCGCGTGCCCACGGCCAACCGCCCGTCCGGCAAGATTTCCAGCCCGCCCGGCCGCATCGGGACGCCGGTGGGAATCGGGATGTTGACGATGGGATAATACTTCGCCTCCTCGGCGGCAGTGCCCCACATCGCGCCGAGGTCTTCGTCGGCGTGGAGAAGCGGCACCAGCGCGAGTGTAAAAAATGCGGTTAAGGTGCGAAAGTTTGTCATGAGCATGCCTCCTGAGTTTGGTTCAACGTGTCATCCCGAGTTGGTCGAAGAGGAACGCGAACACGTCGGCCTTTTGCGCGATGCGTTCCGTTAGCGCGGTGCCCATGCCGTGGCCGGAAGCGGAACTGAGCCGCACGAGCACTGGATGCCCGGAGGCGGTGGCGGCTTGCAGGCGCGCGGTCATTTTGCGGGAGTTCGCCGGGTTCACGCGGCCGTCAGTCTCACCGGCCAGAAAAAAGACGGCGGGGTATTTCGTGCCGTCCTTCACGTTGTGAAAGGGCGAGTAGGCGTGGAGCGCGCGAAATTGCGCGAGGTCCTTGACCGTGCCGAACTCGGTAACATTGAAGGCCCCGTTCGGGTCCAGCTCCACCCGGAGCATGTCGTAGATGCCCACGTGCGCGACGACCGCGCGGGCGAGCGCGGGGTGCTGCGTGAGGAACGCGCCCATGAGCAGGCCGCCGTTGCTGCCGCCCTCGACGGCGAGCTTGCCGGGCCGCGTGTAGCCGCGCGTGATGAGGTGCTGCGCGCTGGCGGCGAAGTCATCGAAGACGTTCTGCTTCTTGGTGAGGTTGCCTGCGAGGTGCCACGCCTCGCCGTATTCGCCGCCGCCACGGATGTTCGCGACGACGTAGATGCCGCCCCGGTCGAACCACAGCCGCTGCTCGAAGTTAAACCCCGGCCTCATGCTGTGGCCGTAGCCACCGTAAGCGTAGAGCAGCGTGGGATTGTGGCCGTCGAGCTTGGTGCCTTTGCGGCGCAGGATGTTGACGGGGACTTTTGTGCCATCCTTGCTGACGGCGAACTCGCGCACGGCCTCGATGTCGCTCAAGTCCACGGGCGAGGTGTTGAAGAGCGCGGTCTTTTTCAGCGCGCCGCTGGCGGGGTCGTAGCGCATCCACGCAGCGGGCGCGACGAAGCTGCTCTGACGGAACAGGACGTGGCCATCCACCGCGAGAAGCCCGCCGACGCCGGAGGCTTCGGGCAGCGGCAGGATGCGTTCGCCCGTTCCATCCAGCCCGAACTGCCGGATGCGCGACGGCCCGCCGATGAGGTCGGCGACGAAGAGAAACTTCTCACTGAGCGTGATGCCTTCGATGACCGCGTCGCTCTCCGGGACGATGACAGCCGCGTCGCGCAACTGGCCGGTGATGGGCAGGCGCAGCACTTTCCCGCGCGGCGCGTCCTTCACTGAGCGGAGATAAAGCAGCGTGCCGTCGTGGCTGAACTCCACTTGCTTGATGCCGTCCTCGTGGCGCGTGATTTGCCGCCAAGGCGCTTCCGCCTTCGTCTCGCGGACGTGGTGGGCGAACTCGCCGCCGTCGCCATTGGCCACGCTCGCGAGCAGCCAGCGCCCATCGTGCGAGGTCGCGAGCGCAATCTCGGCGATGCGCGGGAAATCGCGGCCGGCGGAGTAGGCATCGCTGCTCGTCGGCGTGCCGAGCGTGTGAAAATAAATCTGCTGGAAGAAGTTCAAGTCAGCCTCGGGCCGTTCGCCTTGGTGCGGGTAGCGGGTGTAGAAGACGGCCTTGCTGTCCGGCGTCCACGCGGCGCTGCCGCCGCCGGTGGGATACTGAACGCGCGGAATCCGGTCGGGCAAATGCTCGCCGGTGTCCGTGCGATAAAAGTGGAGCGTGCCTTCCTCGCTGCCATTCTCGGAGAGGCAGACGGCGATGAGCTTGCCGTCCGGCGACGGCACGAACCAATCCATCGCGACCTGACCCCTCGGCGCGAGTTCGTTGGGATCGAGCACGACCTTTTCCGACGCCAAGTCATCCGCCGAGGTGAGCGTGACGAGGAGTCGCTGCTGCTTCGGCGGCTGGAACTTCAGCGCAAACAACCGGCCTGGTCGCGACACCAGCCCGCTGTGGGACGGCGTGTCTTTTGCGTAGAGGGCCGTGAGCTGCGCCAGAAGGGCGGCGCGGTCCGGCTGCGCGTCCAGCCAGGCGCGTGAGTATTGGTTCTGCGCGGTGGTCCAGGCCTTCACGGCCGGCGAGTTGGCCTCTTCCAACCAGCGATAGTCGTCCACGACCTTCACGCCGTGATACTCGTCGGTAACGCGCTTTTTCTCGGTCGGCGGCGGGGCGGCGGCGATGGTCATGGTGAGTGTGCAGACGAGCAGCAGCCACGGGGCGGGCAAGCTGCGTGATATGAGGCCCACCACGCTTAACGAGGCGGTAGGAATCCAGCGGGTTACCATTGGTATTCCAAGGTGAGCGTGGAGCGACCCTTGGGCAAGGTCAGCGGAATCAACACCTCGCCCGCGTTGCCTTCGCGGACGATTCCCTTGTGGTCGCTGGTGATGCGCAGCTGCAGGGGCGCAATGCTAAAGCTGCGTTCGGACTGCGCCTTGACGCCTTGGCCGGCGGCGGCGCGGAAGTAGAAAGGCGGTTGCTCTGTCGGCGTCTCGAAGCGCAGCGTGCGCTTGAAGAACGCCTTGCCGTCCTTGTCCCGCGCGTCCTCGAAGTAGTCCTGCACCGCGATGTCACCGTAGTGATACAGGAACGTCGGCCGCCGCTGGGCATCCAAGTGATAGCCACGGAACTGGTAGCCGTGATCCTGCGGGAACTCGTAGCTGGTCTTGCCTTTGTAAGGCCAGTTCTCCTCCAGCGACTTCAGGCGATGAAACGGAATGCCCGGCGGAAACGAGATTTGATCGGTGCCACGCGGGCGGAATGATCCGATATCAACGTTGGCGAACTCGCCTTTCCAAAGCTGCCGCAGCGCCATCTCCTCGGAGTCGAAGGCCAGACTGATGCGCTCGGGATAACCCACGCCGATGCCGCGATAACCGATGGAACTGCGTCCCCGGCACAGCTCCGTCACGTCGCCCACACGCAACTCGTTCGATTCGCGGGACAAGCCTACGGGCTTCTTCACGCGGACGCCGTCCGAGAGGTAGGCCCACAGGGCTTCGATCTGTAGCGCGGGGTCGCCGCCGAGCAGATTTGGCCGCACGGATTTTCCGTCCGGCCAGTAGCTGGGCATGATCACGTTGGCGTGGAAGCGCGCGGGCTGCCGCAGATAGAGATGGAACCAGTCCTTCTTAAGCCGCTCGGTTACATACACGAGGTCGAGCGCACTCATCTCGCCGGACTTCTGCCCGTTGAACTCATGGCAGACGATGCAGCTCAGGCCGCTGAAGCCGATCATCTCGTGTCCGGCGGCCTTAGCTTCCGGTAGGTTGGTGATCTTGGGAATGGTGACCTTCTCCAAGGTATCCACCTTCCCGAAAAGTGCGACGAGATGGCCGACTTGCTCCTCGCCAAACTGCGGCATCGCAGCATCTACATAACCGCGCTGGCGCTTGCCGCGTAGGAGGACATCCGCGAGCCACTCGGGCTGCAGCTTCGCGCCGACGTGCGTGAGCGGCGGCGGCACGCGGCCCTGATCGCCCAGCCCGGGTTGCGTGCCGGTGAAGATCGCATTGCGCTCGGGCGCAACACCGCCGAGTCCGCTGCGCTCGTGACACGCGATGCAGTTGAACGTGACGAGGGTCTTGTTGATCTGCTGCTGGTCATCGAGCTGCGGCTGCTCGGCCCGGGGCAAGGCCTTGGCGATCCACGCGCGCTGCTCCGCTGTGAGATCGAAGCGCGGCCACGCCCCGGCGGTTTCGCTCAAGCAGCCACGAGTGGCGTTGAGCTTGGCGAGCGCGGTGGCGGGCTGGGTCGGCGCGCGGAGATCGTCGTGGCAATTCGCGCAGCCGAGTTGGCTGAAGTGCTCGCGTCCGCGCGCGGCGAGTGCCGCATCCACCTTGAACGGCTCGAAAGCGGCAATGGGGTCTTTGGAAACCGACAGCATCGCCGAGGGAATCGCCTGTCGCGCGAACTGCGGGCCGGCGAGCTCGCAGGAGAGCTTCGCCTCGCGGCCCGTGTGGATGTAGGTGAGTTCAAGTTTGTGCCAGCCCGCCGTCAGTTCGGCCGCGCCTTCCAACTGCTTCACGCCGCGCCGGTCGCTCGGCTCTTGCTGGATGAGTTGCTTGCCATCGATTACCAGCGAGCCGCCGTTCATCTTCAGGTAGAAGGTGTAGCGACCGGCGGTGGCGAGGTTGATCCAGCCGTAGTATTTGACTGCGGAGTGCTGCTGGAGCTTGCCCAGGCTCTCCAAGTCGAAGTCTTTCACGTGCCCGGCGCGCTCGGCTTTGACCTTGTCACTCGCCAACCCTTCCCATACATCGCCGCGATAGAGCGTGTAGGCGAGATGGCCCGGCACGCGCGTGTTTTGCAGGAGGTAGTGGGCGATCCGTTCGGGGTCCTGGCCTTGCAAGCGCAGATCCGGCATACGGCCCGAGGGCCGGGCGTTGTGCGGCTGCCGCAGAAAAGTCACGAGGCTCTTGAAGCTGTATTTCTTTTCCAACGCGCCGAGCGGAACGGACTTCGCAGCGAGCAACTCCACACCCTGCTCATCCCGTGGCGAGTGGCAGGCCGCACAGCCGCGCGAATGAAACAGCCGATGCCCCTGCTGCGCCGCCACCGCATCAGGCGGCTGGAGCGAAAAGTCATTCTTGCGCAGCGACAGCAGGAAGTGCGTGAGTGCGGCGGCAGCCTGTTTTCGCTCTTCGTTGCCCAGTGAACGCAGCACGTTCGGCATCGTCGTGCCGGGCTTGGTTGCGTGCGGTTCGCGGATGAAGCTTTCCAAGAAAGTCGGGTTCACGCGCGCGCCGACCTCGGCGAGGCGCGGAGCCTTCTTCGAGCGAGCCACCAGCGACGCGTCGCCCGTGTGGCAGGCCACGCAGTTCAGTTCCTCGATCAGCACGAGACCTTTGAGTTCGGGCGCGAGTGAGCTAGCTGCCGTTCCGCCGACGAACGGCGCTGTCGCTCCTTTCGCTGTCACGCCAAGGAAAACACTGAGTCCAAGTGCGAACAGGCCGGCAACGCTTGCGCCCGCCGGGATTTGAACCGCAGCGCGCGAAGCCAGGGTTGACGGCCGCGCCGAGCAGCTGAGGGGAAAATACTTTTTCAATGCTTTCAACGCTTGGAACTCTCCACTTTGCCATTCCGATCGCAACAGTTTTTAGATTCGTTACATCACAGCGGCTGCAATGGCTGGTGGAACAGGCGCGCTTACGGCCGGCGTTGGCGGCCGAGTGGCGCACGGAGACGCATCGTGTGCCGGGCTGCGTGGCGAACTTGTGGCTGATCGCGGAGCTGCGGGATGGCCGGTGCGAATTTCGGTGCGATTCCGATTCGCAGATCGTGCGGGCGGTGGCCGGGTTGCTGTGTGAGTTCTACAGCGGAGCGACGCCGGCGGAAGTGCTGGCGATGGACCCGGTTTTCCTCGATCAAGTCGGCATCAACCAGCATCTCACGGCCAACCGGCGCAACGTGCTGTCCCGGGTCTGGGAGCGCATCCGGACATTCGCTGAAGCCTGCGCCAGCCAGCCATGAAACTTTACGACGCACACAACCATCTTCAGGACGAGCGCTTCGGCGGGCGGCAGGACGAGTTGATGGCACAGGCAAGCGCGGTGGGCGTGGCGCAGATGGTCGTGAATGGTTCGTGCGAGGCGGACTGGCCGCAAGTGGCGGAGTTGGCGAGGCGATTTCCCGGGTTGGTGGTGCCGAGCTTTGGCTATCATCCGTGGTATCTCGTGGAGCGAACGGCGCGTTGGGAGGATGAGTTGCGCGGCTGGCTGGACCGCACGTCGGGCGCGGTTGTGGGCGAGATCGGACTGGACCGGTGGAAGCCAGGGTTGGCCTACGAGGGGCAGGAGGCGGTGTTTCTTGCGCAACTCGGCATTGCCGCTGAACGCAATCTCGCCGCGAGCATGCATTGCTTGCAAGCATGGGGGCGGATGCTGGAGCTCTTGCGGGCAAGCGCCCGGCCGGCACGCGGTTTCGTGCTGCACAGTTACGGCGGGCCGGTGGAGATGGTCGCTCCGTTGGCGAAGCTGGGGGCACACTTCAGTTTCCCTGGTTATTTCATTCACGAGCGCAAGGGGCGTCAGCGCGAGACGTTCAAGCACGTTCCCATTGACCGCCTGCTTGTCGAGACGGACGCGCCGGATCAATTGCTGCCGGACGCGGCAAACTTGCACCCCCTCACCGATCTTACGACGGGCAAACCACTCAATCACCCGGCCAATCTGCCAGCAGTGCTCGCGTCCCTTGCGCAGTTGCGCGGTGTGCCAACGGAAACTTTGGCCGTGCAGATCGAAGCCAACTTCCAGGGGCTCTTCGGATCGGTGCCGCGTGGTTGACACACGAGCGGACAGACTGACAATGCCCGCCGCATGAGCAACGACATCATCTTCCCGCGCAGCGCCCGTGAAACCATGGCGGGCTGGGCATACCTGCCGCGTTTTGTGGACAAGGTGCGCCTGCACCTGGCTGGCAAGCTGCACGCAGACTATCAGGAGAACTTCGCCTACAAGGGATTCGATGCGAAGTGGCTCGCCGCTGCGGGGCTGGCGCCGGAGCAATTCATCGCCGTGGTCAAGGGCTCCATCACGGACGGGCAAGTCTGCGATTGGGTGGCGAAGCACGTGAAGAAATCCGCCGAGGAAAAGGCCGCGTTCAACCAAGCCGTGCTCAACTACGGCCGCGAAGGCGATCCCGCCGTGAGGGCCCGCTTGCAGATGCGCAAGGAACAGTCCGGCCTCGGCCACCGCGACGACCTCCAGTGTTTCGTGGACTACATCGACGCGGACGAAAAGCGGATTTAGCCCCTCGGAATAGCGCTTGTCACCAGCGCGTCCGGCTGCTGTCATCTTCGCCAACACGCACTCCCATGAAAAAATACCTGCACCTGCTTGTCATTGCCCTCTCGTTGCTCCTGTCCGCCAGCCTCGCCCAGGCGGGTGATGCCAAGGAGGAATTACAAACCTTGGTTGGCAAAATCAGAACCAAACTCAAGGACGGCAAGAACACGGAGAAAGATCTCGCCGAGAACTTTGGTGAGTTCGACAAGCTCCTCGCCGCGCACAAGGGGGAGAAGACCGACGATGTGGCGCAAATCCTGATGATGAAAGCGATGCTATATTTGCAAGTGCTGGACGACGAGGCCAAGGGTTTGCCGCTCCTCACCCTGCTCAAGAAGGATTTCCCCGACACGAAGCCGGCCGCCGCTGTGGACCAAATCTTGAAGAGCATGGAGACGCAGAAGGCCTCGAAGGAAATCCAGCGCAAGCTCGTCGTCGGTGCGAAGTTCCCGGACTTTGAGGAAAAGGACCTCGCGGGCAAACCGCTTTCCATCGCGAATTACAAGGGCAAGGTGGTGCTGGTGGACTTCTGGGCTACGTGGTGTGGCCCTTGCGTGGGCGAGTTGCCTAATGTGCTCAAGGCCTACGAGAAACATCACGGCAAGGGCTTTGAGATTGTCGGCATCAGCCTCGATTCCGACCGCGCCAAGCTGGACAAGTTCATCGCCGACCGGAAGATGACGTGGGCGCAGTATTACGACGGCAAAGGTTGGCAGAACAAGCTGGCCGGCACCTACGGCGTGAACTCCATCCCTGCGACCTACCTCCTCGATGGCGAGGGCAAGATCATCGCCAAGAACCTGCGCGGTGAGGCACTGGAAGAGGCGGTGGCCAAGGCGCTGGCGAAGAAATAGTCGGGGTCGGGAATTCTTTCTGGCGATTCTGCGTGGCGCTGGTTAACTCTGCCGCGCATGACTAAAACCATCATCAAACCCGCCAAGGGCGCGCCCGCCGTTGGCCCCTACAACCACGCCGTCCGCGTCGGCGACCTGCTCTTCTGCGCTGGCCAGATTCCGCTCGATCCGGCCACCGGCCAGCTCGTCCCCGGCGACATCAAGGCCCAGACGCAGCGCGTGCTGGAGAACGTGAAGTGCATCCTCGACGACCAAGGGCTCACCTTCGCCAACGTCGTGAAGAGCACCGTCTTCCTCACGAACCTCGCTGAGTTCGCCGGGATGAACGAAGTTTACAGCCAGTATTTCACCGGCGATTTCCCGGCGCGTTCCACGATCCAAGTCGCCGCCCTCCCGCGCGCGGCCAGTGTGGAGATCGAGGTGATCGCCCACTTCTGACAAGGAGGGTTTATTAGGAGGGCAGGAAGGCAGGAGTTGGAATCTTCTCCGAAGCCTTCGTTCCTTTCCTGCCTTCCTACCCTCCTTATAAACTCTGCGCTGTGAAACCCAAGAAGTCCTGGCGCGAGAAACTCGCTGACAGCAAAGGACTGCCGAAGGTTGCGCAAGTCTGCGGCAAACTAACCCGACGCTGGGGCGAGGGCACGTTCGTCATCCCTGCGCCGCGGGAGGTGGATGCGTTGATGAAGCGCGTGCCCAAGGGGCGGGTCATCACCATCAACGAGCTGCGTGACGCCCTCGCCGCGCAGCATCGCACCGACTTCACCTGTCCGATCACCACCGGAATTTTCGCGTGGATTGCGGCGCACGCTGCCGCCGAGGCCGAGGCCGGTGGGGCGAAGCGCGTCACGCCTTACTGGCGCACGCTCAAGTTGGAGGGCGAAGTGAACCCGAAGTATCCCGGTGGCCTCGCAGCGCTGCGCGCCCGGCTGGAGGCCGAGGGTCACACGCTTCGCCTGCGGGGCAAACGCTGCTTCGTCGTGGACTTTGAGAAGCGGCTGTTCAAGCCGCGGGCCTGAACGCATTCTTCGCACATGGATCCGCTGCTTTACTTGCTGCTCGGCATCGCGCTGGGCGGCGTCATTGGCTGGCTGCTCGCCAGCCGGTATCGGAGTGAGCGCAATGAATCGCCGTTGCTGACGGTGAACTTGCTGGAAGACGAGCTGCGCCAGCAACTTGCGCATCGCGATGCGGAGCTGGTTCGCACCCGCAGCCAGCTCGCCGAGGCCAGCGCCGGGTTGGCGGGCAGCGAGGCCCGCCACAGCGCGGCCGAAAAGCAGGCCGAGCAAGTGCGCGACACGCTGCGATTGCGGGAGGCGGAGCTCGCCGACACAGCGCTGAAGCTGACTCAGACCGGCCACCAGCTCGCCGCCGCGCAGGCGCAGTTGGCCAGCGCAAACCAACTGCTGACTGAGCAGCGCGAGCGGCACGAGCGGCAGTTGCAGGAGGCGCGGGCGACACAGGAAAAAGCCTTGGCGGATCTACGCGAGGCGTTCAAAGCCCTCAGCGCTGACGCGCTCAAGCAAACGCAGCCGGAGTTTCTCCGCCTCGCCAACGAGACGCTTGGCAAATTCGCCGAGTCGGCGAAGGGCGATTTGTCCCAGCGACAGGAAGCCATCGCCACGTTGGTCAAGCCGCTCGAAGAGCAGTTGAAGACCTATCAGCAACGGTTGGCGCAGAGCGAGACGACGCAGTCGGCGGCACTTGGCGAGGTGAAGAAACATTTGGACTCGCTCGCGCAGCAGAGCCAGGTGCTTTCCACGGAGACGCTGCAACTACGGCGCGTGCTCAGTTCCAACCAAGCGCGGGGCAAGTGGGGCGAGGAAACGCTGCGCCGCGTGGTGGAGGCCGCCGGCCTCAGTGCGCACTGCGATTTCATCGAACAGTTGCAATCCGACGACAAGAAGCCCGATCTCGTTGTCCGGTTGCCGGGCGACCGCTTGATCATCGTGGACGCGAAGGTGCCGGACTTGGATTTCCTGCACGCACTGGGCACGGCGGATGAAACGAAACGCGCGGAGTCACTCGCCGCCCACGCGGAGAAGCTGCGTGGCACCATTCGAGCGCTGGCGGAGCGGGATTACCCGGCGCAGTTTCCCAACGCGCTGGATTACGTGGTGCTTTTTCTGCCGGCGGAATCTCTCTTCAGCGCGGCGCTGGAGGGCGACCATGATCTCATCGTTTGGGCGGCCCAGCGGCGCATCATGCTCGCGACCCCGGCCTCGCTTATCGCGCTGCTGCGTTCCGTGAGTGTGAGCTGGCAGCAGCACGAGCAGACCGTGAACGCGCGCGAGATCGCGACCGCGGCGGGCGAGCTGTTCACCCGCGTGGCCAAGTTCGCCGAGCACTTCGAGCGCATCCGCAATGGCTTGGAACGCGCCAACGCTGCCTACAACGACGCCGTGGGGAGCTACGATCGGATGGTGCGCCCCAGCGGTGAGCGCGTGCTCAAGCTGGGCGCAGCCAGCGGCGGCAAGGCCCTTGCCGAGGTGGAACCGATCCCCGACTTGTTGCGGCCTCCACCCGGGAGCAGTCCCGGCAGCCCGCCCGCCTGACCCCGGCGGCGGAAATCACTTGCCCGCTCCGCACTGCCCCCGGAGACTCCGCGCAACATTACCGTCACATGGCTGAAGACAATCGCCCGCTGGAGTCGCTGCGTCGCCAATACGAGGTCGAGAAAGACCTGCACGGACGGCTGATGAATTCCACCCGCGCCCAGCGCACGACGCTTTTTGCGGAGCTTTACGACGAGTTGTTCCGTCGCGTGCCGGACCATCCGCGCCTCACGCGGCGCGACACGGAGGAATACAGCCGCCGCGCGGTCGCCGCACGGATGAACATCCTCCGGCCGTATCTGGCCGGCGTTAAGACGTTCATGGAGATTGCGCCGGGCGACTGCCGCCTGGCTTACGAAATGTGCCAGCACGTCGACCGGGTAATCGCGCTCGACATCTCGGACCAGAGCGGCGGCCAGCAAAACGCGCCGAAGAACTTCCACTTCGAGACCTACGACGGCTACACGCTAAACCTGCCGGACAACTCGGTGGACATGGCCTTCAGCTACCAATTCCTCGAGCACGTCCATCCCGACGACCACGAGGATCATTTCCGCACAGTGCTGCGCGTGCTGCGGCCCGGCGGCGTTTACATCTTCGACACGCCGCACAAGTATTCCGGTCCGCACGATGCTTCGTTCATGTTCTCGGACGAGGCGGAGGGCATGCACTTGAGGGAGTGGACCTACCGCGAAATGAACGCGCTTGTGCGCAAGATCGGATTCTCCGAGGCGTTCACCTATCGCTTCGGCAAGTGCCGCCAGAGCCCGCTGTGGAACGGGCTGACGTTCGGCATTGAGGCGCTGGTCGGCGCGCTGCCAGTCAGGCTGCGCAAGGCGCTCTCCCGCCGACTTTTCCTCGGCGTGACGATGCTGGTGCGCAAGTAGGCTGCCGCCGGAGCGCCATGAGACTCCGCCAAACCCTCACGCTTGCCTTCACGCTGGCCGCGCTCACGGTCGCCTTCTTCGCGCCCATTCGCATGCGGGTGGATGGCACTTTCTGGAGCCACGTGTTTGATGTCGGGCATTTACCCTTGCTCGGCTGGCTTGCGGCGGCGCTGCTTTATGCGTTGCCGGACCGGGTGCAACCGGTTTCGCGGCGGTATCTGGTGGCCTTCGTTTTGGCGACTTCCTTCGCCGGGGCGGTTGAAATTCTCCAGCCCCACTTTGGGCGGACCAAGAGCCTGACGGATTTTATCAACGGCAGCCTCGGGGCCGCACTGTCGCTTGCGGGGATTGCGGCTTGGCGGCGCACGGACAAATGGGTCTGGCGCGGTGGGCATGCGTTCGCGTTGGTCGTCACGCTGGTGATCGCCTTGTGGCCAGCCTGCGAGGAGTGGCGCGGGCTGCGCTGGCGGCAGAAGCATTTTCCTTCGCTGGGCGATTTCGAGAACGATGAGGAGTTGCGGCTTTGGCGTGCCCAGGGCGGTTCGCCCGGCCACCCGACGAACATCGCGTTCACGCGCGCACTGTGCGGAAATGATCCTCGTGGTCGTCGGGATGGACGTGCTCGAGGAATTGGTAGCTGAAGGCCATGTCCACCGAGTTGTC
>RFVF01000170.1 GCA_009922615.1 Pseudomonadota bacterium | reverse complement strand
GATCTATTACTACACTCGCAAAGAGATGCACTTGATGAAGTGTGCAATGGCGATTCACTTCGCTGACTCGACGGACATGGTTCTTCCGCTATCCGCGTTGGAGAAAGCCCTTGAGATTCTCGAAGAAACTGAGAAGAAGATGCATCTTGCATTGCAGGTTGGTTCGAAGAATCCGCTGGCGAATATCGCACGCAAGATCACGAAGTATTTCATCTCTCGGAACAACGAGGCTGTGGCATATAAAACTCTCCTTGAAACTTTCTTCAGCGAAGCTCGCACGGCTGACTTGACAGAGGTCGTTGGGTATATGGTATCGACTGGAAAGCTAGTGATGCGCAAAGAGCAGAACGGAACTGAATCGTATCAACTCAACCCAAACACTCTCGCAGAAGAACGCATCGAAACCGTGTCAGATGTTCCGTTTATCGAAGCACGGCAAGTGGTTCATGCAACGCTTGACAAGCGTATTCGCTGGGGCCGTGCTGGTAAGATTCTGATTCCTCGTGACATCTCTCCTGAGGAGCTTATGCGCTTGCGAAAACTTATGACCGCCGGAGACATAACTGGTGTGACTGGAATTGGATGGGAATAACATACATAAAACCACTTTATGCACCTTATCGAACTCGTTGATCGCGTTATCCGTGAACAAGAAACCGCCGGGCGCAAACCGTATGCGCTACTTCTCGGCGCTGACGTTTACCGCAGACTCTGCGTCGAAGTCGAACTCTCCGGAATTGTAATGATAAAACCCCAGTCGGAGGTTCTCTCGAACACATCCTACCGGGGTTTAGTGATTCTCGAAGGAATGATTGGAGAATTCAGAGTCTTGTCACTTCTTCGCTCCTAGTGCTCGTGCCTTTCCACGATTCAATCCAGACTGGCGAACGTAGTCTTCGAGGCGAGCGTCAGCTTCTTCCTTGCCAACAGACTGAACGAGATAATCGTAGTATGCTGCCGCATCAGGTTTATCTGAGTGTGGCGAAGGGAATGTCTGGTAAGAATTGCTCTTCAACCGTTCAATCGCCTTGTGGAGTTTGTAAGGGTCATCCTTGTAACGCTCCATCATCTCGTTAACAATATTCGGAAGCAACGCTTCCACTTCTTCGGGCGTAGTCGCCCTCTTCAACTGCCGCTCCTCAGGACGAAGTGCCATATTCGTCTCTTCAAAATTTGAGGGAACTTCGCGGCCCGTCACCTGTTTCCACACTCGTAGATCGCGGAACTTGTTCTTGCGCTGCACGTCTTCGTTGTCAGCCCAGTTGCTCGCAAGATGAATACCCTGCACCTGATGCTTCATGAATTCCCTCAGGAGAATTCCTGCCGCATCAATCGGGTCTGTGCCATCTCGCACGGCGCGGCTGAAATTCAGCATCGACCCGGCGATTCCATTCGCAACAAGATCCGCAGTCGGCACTGAGAATCCACGGGGTGTATCGCCCTGTGTGATATCTGACGCAATCTTCATTGCATCGCCAGTGATTCCTGCAAACGAGCCGAGTTGCATCACGTTCACGAGACGTGCAACGTAGCGGTCCCATGATGCGTTTGCTGCTTGAAGCTCATTCATCTTCGGAATCGACATTTTCTTGTCGTTGTTGATTGCTTCATTCAGTTGCTCAATAGCCGCACCAGTGAGGAATGCGCCAAGCGAGTATGTGAGAAGCGGACCAAAGTTGCGATTGCCGTCCTTGTCAGGAATATACGCAGGCTTAATCACGTCTTGAAAGATCACATTCGATTTCTCAATGCTCCAACGCGCAAGTGAAAACCACGGGGCAGCCATACCATCAACGGACGAGGCAGGCAATCCACGACCGCCGTATGTTCCTTGGTTTCGATCAACAAACGCTTTCGCAAGTTTGTTTGTGTCCCACGTAACGGTTCCATCCTCAGCAACCGTCTTCGCAATCGCACCGAACTTGTCGAGGAATTTTGTGTTGTTCTCGGCGATGGCACGTTCGGCTAGAGTCTTGCCAATGGCGAATGTCCAAATGCGGTTGCCTTGCTCGATGATATCGCGGCCTTGGTATTTACGCAAGAATTCTAACGCCTTCGATTGTGTCGAATTGGTCGAACCGATGTGCGCCAGTGCGTGCACCAGATTCGAGTGACGAACGAACTTCATCACGAGCACGCCAGAGACTGCGGAATATATCAACTGCCCCACTGACAGAGTCAACATACGGTAGTGCATTTGCAGGGATAGTCACCGCGTCACGAATACCTGTGAGCGGTCCCATCAACATGTTACCCACGAGGCGACTCGCGCTAACAATCTTTGGATTGTGCGCTGAGTCAAAACTGTTCCGAACGAACTTCAGGGCATCTGTAACCTCCTTGTGATTCACAATCCTGCCCGTCTTCGGCTCAGGATATGGAATCCCGGTGTTTGGGTCATCCATTCCCAGCAACGCACCAACATGTGGGTCTTTTTCGAGGAACTCGAAGTTTGCCATATCCCGCGCATATCGACGAGCGTAGCGTTGCATCACGCGGAATAGGTCACGATCACGTAAAGAGTCTGGCAAACCGAAGCCCTTTGCTTTACGAAGCGCGCCGAATTCTGAGGCAGAACTTGTGCCGCGGCCAAGTGCATCAACGAAGTTGTTGATGTCCGCGAGTGCCTCATCGAACGTGACTGGCGTTGGCGAATCTTTTGACGCATCAACAATGTGCCGCGCCCATGTGTCTTTTGCAGCCTTCACTTCGCCGAGTTTGGTGCTGTTTGTGAACAAGTCAACAGCTTCTGGACTAAGCATGTCAGGTGCATACCAATCCGACAATCCAGCCTTGCGGATACGGCCAGAGGCAGTTTCAACTTTCATCCCAAGATCGCGTTGCTCAACACGCATCGGGATTGCCATCTTGCTGTTCCAGAATTCTGCCATGCGCTCTTGCTCAGGCGTAACGTCAGGCACAGGCAAATCACGGAATTTCGCACGAGCGTAGTCAATCGCCGCTTTGCGATCTTCAAGAGTTGCGTCAGGGAACTCACGATGAAAATCTTGGACTTTCGACCAAAGGTATTTACCCTCATATTCTTCGCGTTTCGCGTCAGCATTTCGCAGAGCATCTGCCGCACGCGTCGAGTATTTACGAACCTGATCGATTTGTGGTGCAAATGTTTCGAGAACGCCCTGTTTGGATGTGTCCTGTTTGTCAGGTAAGGCAGGGGATTCGGATGCGGCAGGTTCAGAGTATTTACGACCAGCCATGCTCAAGGGTTCACCAGACTCACGGCGTGTTGCGAATGAAGTGTCGGTGATTGGATACATCATGCCAGACACATCTGTTTTGGGAGTGCCGTCGGGGTTGCGGAAGATGAGGTTGGAACGATATGTCGCATGGGAGCGACCTGCTGTTCGTTGTATCGATTCAATCCTGTCCAGCAAATTTTGAGCCTGGTCGCTTATTCGAACGATAACAGCTCTTGTTTTGCCTTCATACTTTTGAATACGAGCGTCATAAAAGTCAACCTCTGTTGACATGGCAGACGCTTGTTGACGAGCAACATTTAAGTCGTTTATACTTTCAAAAGCCTTTACAACAGGCGCATTTTCAGTCACTTTTTGATACTCGTTGAACAAGTCATTTACTTCTATTTCTTCTTCTAACGAAGGTGTGTTTGCTTTTTCAATGGCATTCTTATGCTCCCCAAGACTCATCTTCTCACCCTTACTTCCTGTAAGTTCTTCGGCGATCTGATGTAGTTGACCACGCACTAGCTGGTATGGCATTTCTTCTCTTACACCTTTCCAGTCTTTAGGGTAGGTTGAGGGTTTCTTCAGTCCTAGTCCCTGCCTACTCTGTGCATACGCATGAGCATCATCTTCTGTGGGGAAGCGTTGGTCCGTTAGTAAGTTACCCTCTTTATCTACTATTTGCACAGATGGGTCGTAGTTGAGACGCATGCCGGGTTCTTGGGTTATTTTCCATTTCCCTTTTGGTTTTATTGGCACACCTTTGCTTACTATACTATCTGTGCCAGCATTTGTAGAGAGATGCCACTTACCATCAGTAGTCTCTACCACAGGGCTTGTGTCAGAGAGATACCTTAGTTGTGGTATATCATTGCCAGCTTCTACCACTCTTACTCGTCCTGTTAGTGTTTTTCTGCCAGTATAGGCTATATCTACTTCTTTGCCTTTCAGTTCAGGCACTTCATGTATTCCTTCTACATAGTGGTTATGTTGTGCATCTACTACTTCTAGCCAGCTTGCATTTATATCATGCCCCTCTGTCATCATCGCTGTTTCTGCATCACTCACCACAATATGCGTAGCACCTTCTTTGCGTGCTTGTTCGATAGCAGCTTTGAGGATTAGACGGTTGTAGTCGCGGAGGAGGGGGTGGTCTATCTTATTAGCCATTCTTGTCTGTTCATCAGCAGTTACATTAGCCACTTCACCCGTTTTATATTTACGAGCTTCCTGTCCCCACCTACTCTGTGCCTCTACTATCATCGCTATCTTCTTAGGTTCAGTATCTTTTACCAGCTTCCACTCGCCACTATTATCTATCTCTCCTAAGTGTTCTTTTACATCAGCGAGTGTTTCAGCATATCCATGTCCTTTTGGGTTTCCACTCTTTTTCCATATTTCAGTTACTCTGTATGGTAGTGTTGAGTCAGTATCACTCGGCAGTCGCTTTGTTACTATCACACGCTTATCAGCATTTTGCCACTCCATTCCAGCGAGTTCTTTCGGCCCAGTCTTATACTGTATCATCGCCCAGCCGAGAGTGTTGGGGAGATTTTCGTGGAGGTTGTCGGGTTGCCAGAGTGGTTCATATCCACTATATTGTCCGGCGTTATCACGTCTGTTTACTATCTTACTACCACTTCCTTCTGTCGGTATCACCACATCCACTCTCTGCCCGTTCGAGGGCAGTTCTGTTCCGTTCTTTAGAGCTTCTTGTGTGCTCTTTGTCCACTTCGGACGTATGCCGTGTTCCTCTAACTTGCCCAGTATTTGCAGGTTAGTGTGCAGATTCTTCGCAGCTTGCAGTGCTTCCTCTCTTGTTCCATACAGTTTTCCGGGATGTATGCTGTCCATCGGCCCTACATGAGGGTTAGGATTCACCATGTATTTACCATTAGGCTGTTGTATCACATAATCTTCTGGCTTCTTACCTAGATACTCATTCTCCAGTGGTATCTCCATTATACGAGGATTAGCGCGAAACATATCAGCTAGGTGAGTGTATGCACCTTTTACATGTTCTGCTGCTTTAGCTAGGAAAGCGGAGACAGTGTTATAGTAGGAGGTAGCGCGAGGAGAGGTGTCGCGGGGTTCTTTACGCACTACTTCACTTAGGTCTTTATACCTTGCACCTTTAGTAGCGTTTTCTTCACTCCAGCCTTTCTTCATTAGTGCTTGTTTTACATCACCAGCACCGAAGATATAGTCAGCTTCATTTATATATTCACCTTGCTTGTCGCGCGGTAGTGTCTCATACCACTCATGCGTCATCTTATCATACTCCTTCTTCGCTTCACTCACCTTCCCTTCCATACCATACGTGTGTGCCTCCAGCTTCGGCCCACGCTCTCGCAACCACGAAACCATTCGCTCTTTCGTCACACGAGGCTGCACGCTCAGCCAATCGCTGAACCCTGCTTTCTCAAGCAAATCCTGCTCAATCGCCGGAAGCGTCTTCAGTTTCGCACGAACTTCGCTCGTGACATAATCACCAGCGCGTGTGGCTTGCAATCCGAACGGACGCTCAGTGCGAAACTCCTTCTCAAGCTGAGTCACAAACAAGCGTTTGTCTTCTTCTTTCGGCGAAGGCAACGCCGGAGATTCCGTTCGTGCAGGCTCACT
>RFVF01000169.1 GCA_009922615.1 Pseudomonadota bacterium | reverse complement strand
AACACCTTCACCATCACCGTGCTGCCGGTGAATGACGCGCCGACTTTTACCATCTTGGGCGGCACCAACGGTTCAGTGGCTTGGTGGAAAGCCGAAGGCAACGCGAATGACAGTGTCGGCGGGCATAACGGCACGGTGCAAAATGGGGCCGGGTTTGTGGCGGGGATCTCTGGCCGGAGCTTTAGTTTTGATGGCACGAGCCAGTATGTTTCCACCGCTGACAGCCCGAGTTGGGATCTCGGGACTGCTGATTTTACTATCCAAGGCTGGATCAATACTCCGACGCCGGGTGCCACCATGCGTTTGATCGCCGCCGGGAGCTGGGTGGATGGTGCCAACAACCTGTGGACCTTCGGTTATGGGGCAAGCAGTCCCATCTGGGGCAATGGCAACCATTTGAATTTTGCCTACTGGAACGGATCGGGTTACGTGGACATCAGCTCCGATCAAGTCGCGATTCCCCCCAATACTTGGCATCACATTGCGGTGGTTCGATCCGGTGCCACACTGACGTTCTACTTTGATGGCGCAGCGGCGGGAAGTTCGAGCATCGGATCCGTGGCGCTTAACGGCGGCAGCACCGGTGTAATTCTCGGCGCGAGGTATCAATCTTCCCCCTCTGATATCATCGAGTTTGCGAACGGAAGCATTGATGAAGTGCAGTTGTTCAATCGCGCTCTCTCCGCGTTGGAAATCCAGTCGAATTACGCGGCCCTAGGCACTGGCACCCCGACCGTGGTCGTCACGGAGGATTCCGGTGCTTACGCGCAGACCAATTTCGCTATGAACATCTCGGCCGGCCCCGCCGACGAGACGGCGCAGACGGTGGTGTTCACGCTGACCAGCGACCATCCTGAGTTGTTCAGCGTTCAGCCGGCCATCGCTCTCGACGGCACACTGACGTTCACGCCCGCGAGGAACGCCAACGGCTCCGCGCTGGTGCAAGCGGTGTTGCGCGACAACGCCGGCACAGCCAACGGCGGCGTGGACAGCACCACGAACTGGTTCACCATCACCATCGCGCCGGTCAACGACGCGCCGAGTTTTGCGTTGCCTGGCTGGTCCACATGGTCACCGCGCGAGAGCAGCCGTGGTTGGTGCGCGATCGCTTCGTCGGCGGACGGCAGTAAGTTAGTCGCATTGGACTCCGGTGGCTTGATCTACACTTCTACGGACTTCGGAGTGACTTGGACACCTCAGGCCGGCGCCGGCGCCAGGGCATGGAATGCCGTGGCCTCCTCCGCAGATGGCACCAAGCTCGTAGCGACAGCCAACAACGGTCAGATCTACACTTCGACTGACTCCGGCACGAACTGGGTTGCACACGAAACCAACCGAGAGTGGCGTTGCGTGGCCTCGTCAGCCGACGGGAGCACGCTCGTGGCTGGCGTGGAAAATGGCCAGCTCTATACGTCGACTGACTCGGGACAGACATGGACGGCGAGGGAGAGTGGCCGCATTTGGCTTGGGGTTGCGTGCTCAGCCGACGGCACCAAGATGGTTGCGGTAGCCCCTTATGATCGGATTTACACTTCGACAGATTCCGGTCAGACTTGGACATCCCATAACGGACAGAAAGCTTGGCGGACGGTGGCTTCGTCCGTTGACGGCACCAAATTGGTCGCCGCCGAGCAAGGTGGTCAAATTTACACCTCGACTGATTCGGGGCTCACTTGGACTGCCCGCGCGAGCAACCGTGGCTGGTATTTCCTGGCCTCTTCGGCCGACGGCACCAAGTTGTCTGCGGTCGCTGATAACGACAAGATTTACGTATCGGCCGATTCCGGAGTCACTTGGACAGCGCGCGAAAGTAGCCGCGGCTGGCGGGGCATCACCTCCTCGGCGGATGGTTCGAGGCTCGCGGCGGTCTCCCCGAATGAACTAATTTTCACCGCTACGGATGCTCTCACTGTCACCGTCCTAGAGGACAGCGGGCCTTATACGCAGGCTGGTTTGGCAACCGGCATCAGCGCCGGCCCCGCGGATGAATCGGCGCAGGTTGTAAGCTTCGTGGTCAACAACAATAACAACGCGCTCTTCAGCATTCAGCCGACGATGGATGCCTCAGGCACGCTGACCTTCACCCCGGCCGTGCACGCGAACGGCACGGCCACGGTGACGGTGATTGCTCAGGACGACGGCGGCACGGCCAACGGCGGCGTGGACAAGGCGACGAACACCTTCACGATCAACATCACACCGGTGAATGACGCGCCCAGCATCAAGTTTGCGGCCAACAATCTCGTGGTGGCCGCGGGTGCGTCGCAATCCGTCCCCAGCTTCGCCACGTTTAGCGTCGGCCCGGCGAACGAATCGGGGCAGAACATCACGAATGTAGTCGTGGCAAACAACAATGCCGCGCTGTTTTCTGTGGCACCGGCGCTGGCCTTGGACGGCACGCTGACGTTCACAACCGCCGCAGGTGCTGCGGGTATGGCAACGGTCACCGTCATCGCTCAGGACAACGGCGGCACGGCGAATGGTGGCGTGGACAGCGTGACGAACTCTTTCACGGTCAGCTTGAGTTCGATCAACCAGGCTCCAAGCTTTACCTTCACCACGTCACCGGATCAGGACGGCGTGCAGGCTGCGGTGCGTTCCGCCTCCACGAACCTCGGTTCCGGCGTCAAGGTGGTGGTGGATGGCTCGGGCAACGCCATCGTGGCCGGTGATGAGCAGGACAGCCGGTTCGTTTATGGCATGACGGTGGTGAAGTATGCCGCCGACGGAACGGTTGTGTGGACGAATCATTTCTACGATGCCACCGGACAGTTTAACCAAGCCGCGCAGGTCAAGGGGCTGGCTGTCGATGGCGCAGGCAACGTGTTTGTGACTGGCCAGTCGGAGATTAGTTTTGGCGAAGTTGCGGATCTGCAATGGGTCACGATCAAGTATTCGGGCACGGATGGATCAGCCCTGTGGACTAATTATTTCCATGATGTCTCCGACGACATTCCGGCGGGCATGGTGGTGGATGCGGCTGGCAACGCGATTGTCACAGGCAGCTATTGGAATCCTGCCGGCCAGGGCACGGACTACCTCACCATCAAATACGCTGGCGACGGCACTCCGCTGTGGACCAACGTCACCAGCGGCACCGGCACCGGAAGTGACACTCCCGCGTCTCTGGCCTTGGATTCCGCCTTCAATGTATTGGTCACTGGCACGGCGTTCAATGGGACGAATAAGGAGATCTTCACAGTGAAGTATGCGGCCGCCACTGGCCTGCCATTGTGGACCAACACCTTCGACGGGAACAGCAGCGGCGACGACGGTGGTCTGACCGTGGCCGTGGACAGCGCCGACAACGTGCTGGTGCTCGGCTCCGTGCTTCAGGATGGCTACGCCCAGTTCATCACGCTGAAGTATGCGGCCAACGGGACGCCCGTGTGGACGAACTTGTATTACCGCACCGGCAGCGGTGACCATCCGGTCAGTCTGGCAGTGGATGGTTCCGACAACGTGATCGTCGTCGGCGAGACTTGGAACGGACCGGACGCGGACTTCACCACCATCAAATACCTTCCCTCGGGCGTCGCCGCCTGGACCAACCACCTAGATGTCGCGGTCCTCAGCGCGGACATTCCGCACGCCGTGGCGGTCAACGCGGCGGGCGACGTATTCATCACGGGCGAATCGCTTCTGAGCAACAGCAAGGATTACCTGACGATCAAATACTCCTCCTCCGGAACCCCGGTGTGGACCAACACGTTCAATGGCAACCTGAATGGCAACGATGTGGCCAACGCCATCGCCGTGGACACCAACGGCAATGCCTGGGTGACCGGGGTGGGCGACAACGTGATCACCACCGTCAAATATGCATTCATTCCCGGCACGGCGAACCAGACCAACTACGCGACGGCCGGCAGGGTGACGGTCAGTAATTTGGTCAGCAGCACCAGCGGTGGCCCGGGCAGCGAGGCTCGCGTCCAGACCGTCACGAACTTCATCGTGGTCAACGACTACGGCGCATTGTTTGCCACCCAGCCGGCGATCGATGTCAACGGCACGCTTACCTACCAGCTCTCCGGGTTGCCGGGCGTCGCGACCGTGACCGTCATCTCGGAAGACAACGGAGGGACGCTGTTCGGCGGCCAGAACCGGAGCGCGGCCCGCACGTTCACCATCACAGTGAATCAGGTTATCCAGGACCGAAATGCCGTGGCCTATGTTTGGAACGGCGGCACCGGCGACTGGAGCGACCCGGCCAAGTGGACGCCCGTGGGGGTTCCCGACCAGATCGATTCCGCGCAAATCGACTCCGGCACCGTGAATGTGACGAACCCTGTGGTGCTGGCCGATTTGATCCTGACCGGCGGGAGTCTGGCGGGCAGCGGAGTGATATCCGTTACTACCAGCCTGGTCTGGACCGGGGGCTCTATGGATGGCGCCGGCCGGACCACGATCCCGCGCAACGCCTTGCTCACCCTCAGCGGTGCGGCGGAGAAAAACCTCAACCGTCAGTTGGATAATTACGGCACGGTGACTTGGAGCGGGGCGCGGATCACGGGCGACGGCGCGCCGGTCATCAACAATTACGCGGGAGCACTATTCGACATCCAGACGGACGCAACGCTTTACGAGAGCTACCGCGGCGGGACCCGGACCTTCAACAACCGTGGCACGCTGCGCAAGTCCAGCACCACGGGCGCGACGACGATTCTGGGCACTTTCAGCAACGACAGCCTGCTGGAGATCCGCAGCGGCATCGTGTCGCTGGCGGATGGCTATGCGCCTACCACGTCGAGCTCACTGCGAGTGATCCTCGGCGGGGTGGCGGCCGGAACGCAGTTTGGGCAGTTGCAGGTCGGTGGCGTGACTGCCTTGAGCGGTTCGCTCGACATTGTGCTCACGAATAATTTTGTCCCGAATTCGGGAGACGCGTTTCTCATCGTCAATGCCACTGCCTTCGGCGGCACCTTTGCTTCGGTGACGGGCGGGACATTGGCCGGAGGATTGGTGCTCACGCCGGGTTACGCGGCCACCACGGGCATCACGCTCACAGCCGGGGTGGGAACCGGACCGGCTCGCTTCGTGGCACCGGCGATTTCCCCGGTGGCAGTGGATGGGCTGCGAATGCTCCGACTGCCGGCCGGCGCGGCGGGCTATGAGTTGCAAACGACCACCGGGCTGGGGCCCAACGCGGTGTGGACGCCCGTGCGGGCTCCGGTAATGGTGGAGCAGGGGATGCAGGTCATCCATCTGCCGGACACCGGCTCTGTTCGTTTTTACCGCTTGATCCCTGCCGGTTCCACGCGTAATGCAAGCCCTCCGGTTAAGTAACTCTTTCATATCGTGCACGAACTTCTCCTGCACCTGCTGGGTGACTACGTCCTGCAAACTGAGCAGATGGCGCTGCGCAAGCTCCACAACTGGGGCTGGGCGGTCATTCACGCCTTGGTATATTCCGTGCCGTTCTTGCTTTACCTCAACATCGTCAACGGCAGTTGGACCCGTGGTTGGCTGGCGTGGGCGGTGATCGCCAGCACCCACGCCATCATCGACCGGCTGGCGGTGGCGACCACCATCTGTCGGCTGAAGAACCTGCTGTGGTTTGGCTCCGGCGCACCGGAGAAGGAGCAGCACACCGGATACGGCATCGAGACGCCGCCCTTCATCCGGTTTTGGCTGGTGGTCATCGTGGACAACACCCTGCACCTGATCATCAACCACGTTGCGCTGAATTACCTTAACCGGTAGGATCCGGAAATCAGGACGAACCCATGACGGACCGAACGATCTTTCGACTCAACCCCGCCAAGAACCCCTTCCTCGGCAACCTGCCCGAGGAAGCCATGGCGGAGTTGATGAACCTGAGCAAGATCCAGAATCTCAAG
>RFVF01000168.1 GCA_009922615.1 Pseudomonadota bacterium | reverse complement strand
CCGCGAGGGAGTGCGGCGACCGTCATCATTCCAGTGCCGCACCAGCGCATAGAGGGCCGCGAGGATCGCGCTTCGGCGCGCCAGAATCGCCGTCGTATCCAGTGGACGTGCGATCGCCCGGTCCTCCGCCCGCGCCTGGCTTTGAAAGCACTCCACCACCAGCGTGCGCCGCCGCAGGTCCGCCCGCATCTGCAACTGGTTGCCGGTGATGAACACGGCCGTCTTCTTCGGATACGTGACCTGCTGGGTCTGACCGAGGAGCCGGCCGCTGTAGTGCGTGGCGGTGATGAAGGATTCCAGCGCGCGGCTTTGGAGGAGTTGATCGACGTTATCGAGGAGCACCACGCGCGAGCGATTTCGCGCGCCCGCCAGCAGCAGCTTGGCCATATCGGCTTCGCTGGAGGGTGGCGGCATGGTGGGCAGCACCCCGATTACCGGCAGCACGGCCAGTTGGACCAGCAAGCCCTTGCCGGCTCCGGGGTTGTTGGCCGTGTAAGCGAACGCAGGCAGCAGGCAATGCGGCGAAAGGAGGTCCAAGCCATATACAGATAGCATCGCGGCGATTTGCACCGCCTTCGCGTAAGCTGAGTCGGCGAAGGGAAACTCACCCAGCAAGCCATCCAGCAGCGTCCGGGCCTCGTCGATGGGTAGATCGAGCCGGTAGGGTGGTGAACGGCGTTCCGTAAAGATGCGAGTCTTGTCGTCCACGCCTTCCGGCAGCAGACGCAACGCGGTGGCGGACGCGAACACCGGCAGCCGGATGGGGTTGACGTGCTCGATGGCCTGCAACTGATTAACGAAGCGGTCCGAGGCCAGGACGAGCTTCGCATCGCCGAGCCGCATCGAAGTGACGACGCGTTTATCTTCCTCGCCTTCGGCCGGTGCCGGGTGCTTGGTGCATTGGACGTAGTCCTCGACGAACGTGACGAGGCGAGGGGCATCGAGGATGGCACTTCGATTGGTGGCACGGTCTTCGGCGAGCACGCGCTCGTTCCAACGATAGAGGCCATGTGGGGCCAATTGGGTGCCCAAGTCTTGGGCAAAGTCCGAGATGACGCGTCCCTCACCGGGGAGTTGGATCCACGGCTTCTCCACCGGCAGGGGCGGCAGGGCTGTCTCCCATGCGGGCGCTTGGCTGGGATTGTCGTCAAAGATGAGCTTCCGGGGTGGAGTGGCGGGAGCTTCGATAGTGGTGTCTGTCGTCATTGATTGAGTGATTTTGGGTCGTGTAAAGAGGCGGTGCCGGCATGGAGCCGACACCGCCAAGTATGCGAGGGTTTATGGCTGCACGTTGAGTTCAGCCAAGGCCGGTGGCACCAGCGGCGATTGCGCGGGGAGTGCCGGAGGCGTCCACGGAGCCGGGTTCTGGGTTCCCGGCCATTCGCTGACCCGGTCCCACCAGGCTTCCAGCCAGTCGAGGTGGGCTTGGTAGGCCGCAGCATCCAGCGTGTTACGAACCTTGCGCTGCGCGAGGGTCAGGGGCACTTCGCCGTGAACCCGCAGGAACTCGGCGCGGCGTATGTCCATGAACCGCCCGTGGGCCTTCAGCCCGGCATCCGGCCAGAGGTGCAGACGGTTTCCGAGGCCGAGCTCGTTGGCCAGGCGCTGCACGAGGAACAACTGCTGCATCGAATACTCGAACCACGCCTCCTTCGTGCGAAACACCCCGACGTTGGCTTCACGCCCCAGCTCGCGGGCGTGGGCGGCGATGCGCTCGACGTTCTCCGCGCGGATGTTGATCGGCTCCATGAACACCGTGAGCGGGTTGACTTCCCGGATTGCGGTCAGCGTGGTGCGGAGGTCCGCCTCGTCGCATTCCGCGTAGGTGGGTGCGACTGCCACAAACACATGCAGCCCCGCCTTATGGGCGGCTTGAAGGGTGGCCAGACGCTGCGTGGGCGCGGGCGCGTGCGGCTCGTAGATGCGTGCCAGGTCGTTGTCGAGCGTCGGGATGCTCATGCCGAGCATCAACCGGTCGCCGAAGGTGCGGAGGAGTTCGAAGTCCTGTCGCACCATCGGGCTGCGGGTGAGGATGCGGACGTTGATCGTCGAGCGGTCGCGGATGAGTTCCAACGCCCGCCGCATCATCTGGCTGCGGCGCTCGTTGAGTTCCGCCGCGTTCGGCCCCTTGAAGACCTGATAGGCGTCGGTGGTGGTGCTGAACATCACCGCCCGGTTTCCGTCCCGGTTCAACTTGTCGGCCGGAGTGTTTTCCGCCGCCCGCACACTCGCGAGGAAGGCGTTTTCGTCCCACGGCCGGAGGAAGGCGTAGCCGCCCCATTGACGGTCGGCGTCTTCAACCCCATTTTCGCGGAGCTTGTCGTGGATCGAACTCCTCCAGGTTTCCGGCACGTAGCAGAACCGGCAGGCATGGAGGCAGCCCATCGCGATGTTGCACGCCCACATGGAGAGGCTCTTGTTCACGAAGCCGTTCTTCGTGATCAGCACCCGCCGGTCCCAATCACCGACGAGGAGGTTTCGCGCCGGTTCCTTGGGAACCGGGGTTTGGATTTCGGGTTGAGCGGTGAGGCCACAATCGGTGGCGGTCACGTTGAGGTTATTGTCGTTCATAGAACTGCTAACTGAGGGTGCCGCTGAGGCGAGGCGGCGTGGATTTTTTGCCCCGGTGTGAAGCGGCGCTGGGCATGGAGACCAGCACCGGTAGGAGGTTTCGGTCGGCACTTGATTCCGACCGAGATTAACTGGATACGATCGGCACGCCCTCTCTACCGCCTCGCAGCAGGTGGGCTTCATCTCGATTGGCGAGTTTGCAAGGAGTGCGATCACAGAGATGAGCGGCTACTTCCCCGGTGGCATTGCGCCTTCGCCGGTAGCATTTTTGGTTCTCCCAACTCCCAGTCCATGGTTTCAGCGGGGTAATATCCGCATTGCCACCCGGTTGATATGGAATCAGCCAAGTGGCGGGCCAGTTTGGGGTGGTCGGATTCGAGCGACTTGATGGCCGCTCGGATGCTCTTTTGCACCGCCTTCCGGTTTTTCGCTTCTGAAGTGTCGAACTCACGACTCCTACCGCGATAGATGTTTCGCGCCAGTTCCTTTTCACAGAACTCCCGCTTCGCCTCCAACTCCTCCACCCGGTCCCGCTCACCCAATTCGGCTAAGGTCTTGATTTCCTCGCCCAACTCTTCCATCGCCTGCCGGATTTCATTTAGCGCCTGCCCATCGAGGACGGGTTGCCGATATTCCCGCGCTCGTTCGGTCAGGTCAGGCGCGGAATGCTCCGTCAATTCGGACTGATTCTCGGCGCACTGGTTCAGATCAGTGCATTCTGGTTGGCGGCCCTGCACTACTGCCGGCACCTCGCAATTGACGGTGGCCAGCACTCTGCAAGCAACGGCCTGGCCAGAATGCCGCATCAGGTAGTGGATCAACTCAAAGCCCCGACTTTGCGGCACCGGCAGGGCTTGGCCGTCGTAAACCATCCACCAACATTTGCCCCACTTCCGGAACTCGTTTCCTCGTTCCGCTGTTTTCTCACTCACCCGGCGATGGCGGGGCTTCGGTTCGGCAGGGGCGTAGTTACCCTGCTCCTTGACTTGATTTCTCCGGGCGTTGGCTGGGCTGTGAGCGCCAGTCAGCTCCGTTGGTTGTATCGATGGTGACACTGTAGTTCATGGCTTATTCGTGTGGACGAACCGTATGGAACAGTCCGCCGCTTTGCTCATTTGCTGCGCGGAAGGCTGAAACCAATCCAAACGGGACTGGCTCTCCAGCAGGCAGCAGGCTGGGTAGCTTGCTGCGGCTTTTTTCTTCGCGCGCTCCAAAAGTGAGCGGTTCGTTGGATGGAGCCGTCCGACACGGCGCGGCTCATTTTGAAGCGACTGCCAACCCGTCCGTTCGCAATGGATTTTGCCGGTTGTCTGCGCCCGGACGTGAGTAATTGAACCTACCGACATCAGATCCTTGGCTCGCTGTTTCGCTTCGTCATCGCGGGTGGATTTCCACCCGGACCTCATTGCACTCCGTCCTTCCGGCTGAACCGAAACTAGGCGGTTCAGCCGGTGGAGGACGTCCATCATTGGATTGTTTGGGCGCATCGCTCAGGTCTTTTTGATGACGCGCTCGAATCGGGCCAGCGCCGCATCACAGGCCGTGGTGTCAAACCGCACGCAACGCGCGCTCGGTTTTACATACGGAATGATGTGCTCGCTCATCCAGGAATCCACGGTGCGCGTGGCCACCGAATAACGCAGAGCGATCTGCTTCTTCGTGACCAGCTTCACCGTTTCTTGGCCGGCGATCGGCCCGACGGCTGCTTCTGTTGCCATGTTTGGCTTTCGTGTTCCGGGCAACCAACTCCGAATGGCGCAAGTCAGGGCATCGCAAGGATGTCAGAGCGGCAAATGGAGATTCGTTGCCCGAGTCGCAACCGACGACAACGGAAGAGGAGTCCGTCGCGTCAACCGAAATATGAGGGTGCCGAAAAGCTCGGCACTTATGGAGCGGACGTAACCCCCGCAGTTTTATTCAAACACGCTTGGCCGGTCGCTTCGGTTGTGGGGAGCAAGGGCGAATGGCCGGCTCGATGGCAAACCATCGCTGCGCCTCCTCGGCCGTGGTCAGTTCCAAGTATTCGGTCTGGATGATGCCCGGAGAGTTGCCGCTCTCCAAGGAAACTTGAGCGACATTCTTCGTCTCCGCGACGCGGTAGCTGATGTAGGAATTCCGGAACTTGTTCGCGCCGACGTCAATTCCCTGCCGGCGGCCATATCGGTCGAATGCTTGAAATACCGCTTGCGGACGCGACCAGCGGGCACACACGCGTCCCTGCGGACGGCGGACCGGCTCCAGCCACTTCCGCAGATTCGCGGTGAGTGGAATGAGCCGCCGCTTGTTGGTCTTGGTTACTTCGCGCGGTAGGATGATGTAGCCCTTTTCGAAATCGATGTGCTGCCAATCCATGTAGGTGACTTCCTCCGTGCGCACGCCGCTGAACGCCTTGATCGCCATTGGGGCGATGAGATGAGCGGGTGCGTTGTTCAGCAGTCGGGTCATTTCCTCGACGGAGAAGATCTCGTTTGGAGAATGCTGTTCAGCGACCAGGCTGGTGCCTTCTGCCTCGGTGGGTATGCCCTTCGGCAGACAGCCTTTGGTTTGCGCGTAGTTGAAGAGATGCACCACCGAGTTGCGATAGTGGTTCCGGGTCTTGCCGGCCAAATGAACGACCTGGCCACTCTTCGATTTGCCCTTGAGTTCGCGCAGCCATTTGTCGATTTGCCCGGTCTTGATTTCAATGATCTGACCGGGAAACGCGTCGGCGAACGCAGCGAGGCGTTGCTGGGTTGACTTGATGTGGTATTCCGATTTCTGATCCGCCTTCAAGTCCGCCACCAGTTGTGCGACCAAATCAGGAACCGTGGCCTTGAGTTGCAGTGTCTGGCCAAAGCGGACGAAGAACCGCGCCGCCTCCACGAGGCTCCCACCGTTGAGCAACTTCCTCGCGTCCACGTATTCCTTCGCGGCGAGATCCAATGGAACTCCTGTCCCGGCTAGATATTCCAAGGCGGCCAGGTGTTGCGCCCGATGGTTCCCGGTCAGTTCCAGCGCCGTCACGTCCCCTCGTTGCATCTTCGCCAGGACTTCGTGGGCTTTCGCCGCCGCGAGCTTGTAGGAGTTGAAGCGGAGGCGCTGGCGTTTCCCATGCAAATAGTAGCTGACCAAGTAGGAGTCGTAGCGCCGGGTTCGCGCCGGCCGGCCACGCTTGCCGGTTCGGGTGACGGGCGCGTGCAGCGGGTCGCGGTAGATCGTGACCGAAACCGAGCCTTCGCTGATCGTGAGTGGGAATTTACGCGCCATGCAGCGTGATATTTGTCATTAAACCGTCATTAAAAGTCAATGCGGTTCCACATTTCCTCGATTTCATTGGGAAAAAAGTGGAGCGGGTGAAGGGAATCGAACCCTCGT
>RFVF01000167.1 GCA_009922615.1 Pseudomonadota bacterium | reverse complement strand
AGTGGGCGAACTTGCTACTACTTCGCTGTCCTTCACAGGCGGCTCACTCGTCAAGACCACCGCCTAACACAAAGGAAGCATCATGGCTGTCATCGTTCTAACGAATGCTCACATCACGGTGAACAGCGTGGTGCTATCCACGAATGCCAACAGCGTGACACTGAACTACGAAGTGGAACAAGTCGAGAACACTGGATTCGGTTCGACTGGTCACACCTTTCAAGGTGGGTTGCAGAACAACAGCGTGGACATCGAGTTTATGCAGGACTTCGCAGCAGCGAATGTCGAAGCAACCGTGTATCCGCTCGTCGGCACTACCACGACTGTGATCGTGCGACCGAACGGTGCGACGACATCATCGACGAATCCTTCGTACACGATCAGCAACGCCTTTCTCTCGGCGCATACCCCTGTCGCAGCCACAGTGGGTGAACTTGCCATGACTTCACTGAGTTTCACAGGTGGCACGATTGCAAAGGCAACTTCATAATAAACAAAGCACCTGAAAGGGGCAGGACAAATGAAACTTCCATTGACGATCATCTACACGAATGGTGAGAAGCGTGAAGTTGTTGCAGCATTTGCAGACTTCGTGCAGTTTGAACGCACATGGTCACGCAGCGTTGCACGCTTCGAGCACGACTTTCGACTCACCGACCTTGCATGGCTGGCGTGGTCTGCTGAGACTCGTGCGAAGCGCACCGACAAGAAGTTTGACCCTGACTGGCTCGAAACCGTCGAGACCGTCGAACTCGGTGAAGCGCAAGGTGATACCCCTTTGGCGACGACTCAGCCCACTGGCTGATAGCGGCGGTCGCCGTCGAGACGGGTATCTCGCCTGTCGATCTGATCGAGTCGGGCGATGTGATGCTGAACACTATGGTCGCCTACATGAAGAAGCGCAGCGAGCGTCAGCGCAGACGGCGGTGAGTCGTGGCTGAGCCGCAGATCATCGGGCAGCAAGACAACTTCGGTGCGGTGCAGGTGCAGGGTCTGACGCAGTTCATCAAAGACATCAGGGCTGCGAGCGATAAGAAGGCTGCCGATGTGCTGATTCGTGAAGCGAATGAGCGTGTGGCGAAGGTGGTGATTCGTATGGCGAGATCGCTGGCGAACACGAAGCAGGAACGGCGAGCAGCGGAATCGTTAGAGACATCGAGCAGCGTGCAGCAGGTGAAGGTGAGCATGGGTGGCAGGGCTGTGCCGTATGCAGGTGGTGCGAACTTCGGGTCGTACACCGATCTGCGTCGTCTTATCAAAGCACCGAATCAGCGTGGTCGCCGCAGCCGTGCGACGATCGTGCGGCAGGGTGAGAGCATTCTGAAAGTCGCCACCCGTGTTGAGTCGCAGTTCGTGTCACGCTCAGGTCGCACCGTGTCTGCGTTCGAAGGTGGCACACGGGTGAAACTTGCACGCAACTCGTCTGGTGGTCTGCGTGTGATTCGTGGCTGGAATCAGTTTCGTGCGAAGGGTCAAGAGCCGACACGCTATGCGAAGGGTAGAGACCAGTTTCTGTATCGTGCGGTGACGCTTACGCAAGATCAGATCAGTCAGTCGTATCAAGAGTTCATCGACCGCATGATCGGCAAGGCGTTCCCTGACGCATCATCTGGCGACAGTGCTGCTGCGTAGAATCACCGACTATGGCTGAGCGCAAGTTATCCCTAGTCATTCTCGGCAAAGCGACTGGTGCGCTCGCCGCCATGAAGAGCGTCGGTGACGAAGCAGGCGGTCTCGGCAAGAAGATCACAGACCTGCTGCCTTCGTTCAAGACGGTCGCTCTCGCTGGTGCAGCAGCGTTCGGTGCAGTCACAACCGCTGCGTTCGGTGCGGCTAAGGCTGCCGCCGAAGATGAACTCAGCCAGAAGAAACTCGCTGACCAGTTGCGGCGCACGACAGGTGCGACTGATGAGCAGATCGCCGCCGTCGAGCAGAACATCAGCAAGCAGATGATGCTCACGGGCGTGACCGACGATGAGTTGCGACCTGCTATGGCGAACCTAGTCAGAGCGACTGGCGATGTCGGCTTCGCTCAGAAGCAGTTGTCGCTTGCGCTCGACATCTCTGCTGCGACAGGTAAAGACTTAGAGAGCGTGTCGCTCGCTCTCGGTAAGGCGTTCACGGGTAATGTCGGTGCGCTCACGAAGTTAGGTGTGCCACTCGATGCGAGCGTCGTGAGATCGAAGAATCTGAGCGAAGTCGTGGCGACTCTGAATACGCAGTTCGGTGGTGCTGCCGCCGACGCAGCAGACACTTTCTCTGGTCGGTTGAAGATACTGCAAGTGTCGCTCGGTGAAGCGGTCGAAGGTATCGGCTACGCACTGCTGCCGTTCTTAGAGCGTGCGGTGGCGTTCATTCAGGCGAATGTCGTGCCTGTGATTCAGGCGTTCAGTGACACGCTCGCTGGTGGCGGCGGTCTGCGTGAAGCGTTCGTGAACGCTGCTGCGCAAGGTGGTCAGTTCGGTCTGAAAGTAATCAACATGGTCGAGAGCGTCACGAAGGCGTTCGTTGAGTTCTCGAACATAATGATCACTCTGGCTCGACCACTCGTGTATGTGCTCGGTGCGATCGCATCTGCGCTCGTGCTCATCTTCACTCGGTCGATGTCTGCGTACAAAGAGACTGCAACAACTTTCAAGAATGTGTACGACCAAATGGGTACGCTGCAAGTCAGCACAGATTCTGTCGCTGTGGCGTTTCAGAACTTCCGAAACGATGTGCTAGGTGTCGCTGCCGCATCAACTGTCACGCAAGAGCAGTTGCGTGCGTTAGAGCAGCAGGCTCGTCAAACCGCCGCAGGTACGCAGAATGTGGTGCAGCCGTTCATCGGACCACTGTTGCAGGGTTATGGTGCATCAGCGACGGCAGCGAAGAGTGCCACCGATCTGAATGCTCAGTTCGCTAAGACGCTCGCAGACTTGCAGTCGAAGGCTGGTGGTGCTGGCGGTGCGGTGAAGAAGGCTGCCGACGCAGCGAAGACCTACGGCGATGCGGTGGTGAAGGCTCGTGATGCGACACGCTCGCAGACCGACGCAGCAAAGCAGGTGCAGAAAGCGCAGGGTGATGTCGCCGCCAAGACGAAGGCTGCCGCCGATGCGCAGGCACGGTTCGACACTGTGGTGCGTGGCTTCCCGTCGAATGCGAAAGAAAGCATAGATGCGAATCGCCGTCTCGCTGATGCGCAGCGTGGCGTGCGTGACGCTGGCTTGCAGGTCGCTGACGCTGTGCGTGGCGTGCAGGAAGCCGAGAAGCGTCTGGCTGATCTGCGTGCGCAGAAGGCTGACGCAGAGAAGGTCGGTGGTGCTGAGCGTGCGCTGGAACGCTCAAAGTACGGTGTGGAAGAAGCGAACTTCCGTGTGGCTGATGCCGAGCGTGAACTAGCCAAACTGCGTCTCGACCCTGAGTCTTCTGCTACCGAGATTCGTCGTGCCGAGATCGCTCTGCTCGAAGCGAAACTCGGTGTGAGCGATGCGATACAAGCGGTCACTGATGCCGAACGCAGACTGAACGATGAGCGTGACGCTGCGGCGACACCCGATGAAATAGCCGAAGCAGAACGAAATCTGGAACGGGCGAAGTATGCGGTGACTGATGCGCTCAACGCTCAGATTCAGGCGACCGATGAGCAGTCTGCTGCGCAGCAGAACCTGAACGAGATCACCTACGGTGCGGTCGTCGGCTCTGCGATCTACAACGCTGCGCTGAAAGAACTCGAAGATGCGAAGGCTGCTCAGGTCGAAGCGTCTGACTCGCTCGCTGATGCGCTGCGCCGTGAAGCCGATGCGATGCGTGATCTGGTCGAAGCGCAGAAGGCTCTGCTGGCGGTGCAGGGTGCGACGAAGCAGGGTGTGGTGAACCGTGTGCAGGCTGGTCTCGGTGTGACGGTCGGTGCTGCTGGCAGCATCGTCGAGCAGGTCGCAGCCGTGTCTGCGGCGACTGGCTCAGCACCTGTCGCTGGTAGCGGTGTGACGCTGAATGTGACCGCACCGATGTTCACGAATCCCGTTGAGATCGGTACTGAGATCGTTGATGCGCTCGAAGCGTACCTGCGCAGCAACGGCTCGCTGCCGTTCGCCGTCTAGTCATGGCGACGACGCTCGTATTCGGTGAGCAGGTCAGCGTCATCGCTGCGCTCGGTTTCACCGTGCGAGAGTTCACGCTGAACAGCAGCCAACTGAACGGTGACGATGTGCTCGACGGCACGCTCGAAGGTTTAGACATCGCACCGTATGTGCAGAGCCTGACTATCAGCAGGGGCAGGTCTGATCAGTTCTCGTCGTTCCGTGCAGGCACTTGCACGATCGTGTTGAACAATAACGACCGCCGCTTCGACCCGATCAACGAGAGTTCGCCGTACTGGAATCCGACGACGAACAGTAGTGGCGTGACACCGAGACGGCGTGTAGAGATAGCGAGTGGCGGCAACACGCCACTATTCACGGGTCGCATCACCGACATCGACATCGACTACGACCACAACCTGAGCACCTGCACGATCAGCGCATCAGACGACTTCGTGCTGCTTGCCAGCACCTTCACGGGCAGCGACATCACACCGCCAGCAGAACTGTCGGGCGCACGAGTGACGAGCATTCTCGATCTGCCCGAAGTGAACTTCCCTGCTGCGACTCGCAGCATCGACACGGGTGTGGCTGCTCTCGGTGCGTATCAGATAGATGCGAACACGAACGCTGCCGCCTATCTGCAACGGGTAGCGGAAGCCGAGCAGGGTCTGTTCTATGTCGCCGCTGACGGCACGCTCACCTTCACCGATCGTGTGACGAGTTCGTTCGCATCACCCGTCGCCACCTTCACCGACACGGGCAGCAACATTCCGTACATCGGACTGGCGACGATCTACGGTCAAGAGTTTCTCTACAACCGTGTGCAGACGCAGACCGAGACTGGTGCGGTGCAGACCGCCGATGATGCGACGAGCCAGACCGAGTTCGGTGTCAGCACGCTCGCTCTCGACGGGCTGCTGCTTGCCAGCGACTCGGCTGCGCTGACGCTCGCAGACAAACTGCTGTCTCTCTATAAGCAGCCCGAATACAGGTTCGACGACTTGCAGGTGCTGGCATCGGCTCTGAGTTCTGGCAACCGCAACCTGCTGATGAGTCTCGACATGGGTGATGTCATCACCGTGACCAGAACCTTCTCGACTGGCTCGCCTGCGAGCGTGTCTGAAGACTATGCGATCGAACGCATCACGCACCAGATCACACCCGACAGGCACACGGTCACGCTCGGTCTGTATGTTGCTGATCTGGTGAACGCCTTCATACTGAACGATGCCGTGTTCGGGCGGCTCGACGAACAGAACGCCGTGACCTGACCTGTTAGGCTGAGCCGCAACTATGGCTATCACTGGAACGAAACTGTGGGCGAGTGGCGATGTAGTCACCGCCGCCGATGTGAATCAGTATCTGATGCGTGGCGTGAAGGTGTTCGCTAATGCTGCGACTCGTGACGCTGCCTACGGTGGTGCTGGCGAACCGACGCTCGAAGCAGGCGAAGTGTGCTATCTCGTCTCGACGAATCAGGTGCTCGCTTACACTGGTGCTGCGTGGTCGCCCGTAGGTGACGACGCACCCGATAGCGATCAGATCGTTCTGGCATCAGCAGTGTTCATCTAGGAAGGCTCAGACATGGCGACATTCAGCAAGATCAAACTCAGCGGCTCGACTGACGGCAGGCTGATCAAGGTGGCTGCGACTGCTACGGCTGGCACGACGATTCACACAGGCTCATCGACGGCGACGACGATCGACGAAGTATGGCTGTATGCGGTGAACTCGGATACGACCGACCGCAAACTCACGATCGAGTTCGGCGGTACTTCGTCGCCTGACGATCTCATCGAGCAGACGATTACTGCCGAGTCTGGTCTGCTGCTGGTGGTGGCTGGGCTGATCATCGTCGGCAACGCTACGCCGCTTGTCGTTCGTGCGTTCGCCGCTACTGCGAATGTCGTGCTGGTCGGCGGTTATGTGAACCGCATCACCGCATAAGGTTCGCTGTATGCGTTTCGGTGAGCGTTCACGCTCAGGCACATCAGTATCAGGGTGGACTAAGAGAGCCGCCGCAGGG
>RFVF01000166.1 GCA_009922615.1 Pseudomonadota bacterium | reverse complement strand
GAACCCGTACACGCCGTTCACCGGCACGCGCACGCTCGGCAACCGCACCGAGACCGACGCGACCACGGTCGCGGTCTACGCCTCGGACACGATCAAGCTCGGCCAGCAGTGGGAAGCGACGATCCGGCTGGGTTGCTTTGGAGAGAACGGGTGTGTCACTGCAACCGCTACACCGATTCGATCAAGGGGATAGAAGGTGCTTCCAGGCAACGGCTCGGTTATTCGAGCGTTCTCCTTACGAACATCGGCTACCTGAGCGACTACTGCGAGGCGCATCGAAATCCCGCATGGGTGGGCTTCAGCATCAGCAGCATCACGGTCGGCTCTACGGCAAACTGATCGTATACGCAACCCAAGGTCATTGTTCCGTTCGACATGGAGTGAGAAGCAAGGAGGTGAATTAGCATCCTCGCAGGCGCATCAATTCTTCATGCCTTTCCAGAATGTCAAACTATCACCTTCCCCACTCGCGGATGCGCTCACACCAGACGCCTTTTTTGGAGCTAACTCTTTGTTCGATGAACGGACTCGTCAAGGGGGAGCGAATGACAAGAAGAAGCTGGTCGCGGAGTTCATCGCCAAGAATTTCACAACGATTGGAGGATCTGCGCTCCTCACTGATGGTAGCAGCACGTTCTTCGTGGGACTTGCGATTGCGTTGCAATCCCAACCCAAGTTTAACCACCTTCATCCCAGTGTGAGCCGGTTTCATCTTGCAACCAACAACCTGGCTCTCATTTCCGAGTTCAATGCCCGGCAAATAACCCCAAACATTACCATCGAGATTCTTGCGGGTGATTTCGACTATTCGCTTTGCGCGGTTTTTCCAAAAACTGTGGCTTGGAAGGATGACACAACCGCCGGATGCGTGGGGTGCGTAATAGCCTCCGCGCGGTCGCTGTATTTTCACTCTGGTCCAACTTCGCCCGACCACCGCTCGGCCAACTTCAAAAGGACGGTGATGTGTATACAGGTGCCCCTGATTTTCGCGGTTGACGATGAGAAACTCTCCGACCCATGTTGGCCGTTCAACGCTGTAATGCATCAGAACGAATGGGACGCAATCAAGGCACAAGGATCCCGCCAGATCTGCATCGTCTCGAATAAGCCTTACGGTAAAGGGATTGAAAAATTTGACACCCTGCAAGTCGGGGAAGAAGTCGCGCACGATGGGCTTCTGAATCGTTCCAAATGGGAGGAAGCTTCGAAGATTCAGCGCTACTGCTACCAAGCGTATTCCTTCGCCGAACTAAGCCATGTATCGTTTATCGAAGTTGAGCGTGGAATAGTGGGCTAGTTTGGTGAGCGATTACTTCGTGAAACAAGTGGCGCGGCCTGCAAAGACCGATCAGCGCACGGCCCAGCGCGCCCGCATCGTCCTGGATCGCGCCGCCGGCCTGAGCAAACGTCACCGTGGCCGCCTCCTCACCAAGCTGGGAATCAACGGACGCGGTGCCGGCTCCCAAACGGTTCCGGTCCACAGTTCAGCGATTCCCTTTCCGTCCAAGCGTACGGCAATCCCCACCGACCTCAAGGCTGCCACGTAAACCCGCTCGAAGGATGTTTTATCAGCTACCCCCAGTTTCCAGCACGACTCCACGCCATTCCTTGTAGAACGATTTGGATCAATGCTGACCCGCTCGCGTAGAAACCGGACCACTGTTCCGGCAGCTTGGACGACATCGCGCTCTTTACGAATGCGAGGGTAGAAGTTTTCCCACAGCTCACGTCGCCAGCCCCATTCGGTGGAGTCGTCGTCAATCCTTGGCGAAAGCACGAACTGCCGAAAGAACGCCTCCTCAAGTTTGGGGTAAAAATGCTTTCGTTGAAGATGCGCCAGCTCAAGGTGTGTCAGCAGGGCGTTCAACTGCTGACCCTTCCAGCCATCATCGCTGATCAGAAAATCGTAGTCTTCGATCATCTGGTTGGAAACGAGCAACCTCCTGCCGGTTGATGTTACGGTGTCGGTGATCGCCAGTCTTGGCAGCCCGAGTTCTACTGTGCTCTGAGCTGCCGCGACGATCGCCAGCACCCAGGCAAACACAATCAATGCTTTGGGTGCGGCTGTTGGTGGGGAACTGCCCTCGGTGCTGCAGGAGGCGAACCGCTGCCAAACGCGGCGAATGAAGGCCAGCAACATCAGAAAGGTTGGAACCCAGAAATACCAGTAGGAGTTCACGCGCGGGACGTGGCTCTCCACCGGCTGAACAAAGAAGTCAGCACAGTATTCGGCGATCAACCGGACTAGCAGGGGGCGGTTTTGCTCTTCATACAGAAGCGCCTCGTCAACCGGCTGATAATGGATGAGCGAGTTGGGGCCGGTCGTGGACTGTAAAGCAGCCGATGATGTCGTTCCCGATAGCACCAAAACACGAGGCCCTGCGTGGTTGGTTCCACTTTCAGCGATTCGAAAACCCTCGGGCGTCAACTGCCGCTCGCCCGCCGGGGATATTGCTGCGTGTATTTCATTGATGCTTCCAACGGCTTGCGCCGCATTCACGCCGACGATCAAACGGAGGGCTGGCAAACCCCGGTTCGAGAGTTCCAGCGGCAACTTCTCCATGCCTTGCTCCGACGCCACAACCGCAATGGCGTCCGGCTTGACCCAACCTCGCTGCTGTAGCCTCCCTGCCACAGCAGTCAGTCGATCAACCACTGATGCACCATCCTGATACTCCATCAGCACCGAGCAGAAGCCCAGTTCCGCTGCGTTGCGGAGTAAGCTGCGCTGGCCCAAGCCGTCGTCGTTACGTCCCTGCAGGAACACCAATAAAGGCGCTGGTTCGCTGCGGCTTGGCCGTAGGGCAACCACCTGGCTGTGTTGTCCGTTACTCTCCACGGTGAGGTCGGCTCGTTGGAAGGGATCCCGCGCATTCGCCCAAAGCAGGCCGCTAACGAACATTACAATGAGCAGAACCAGGTCACCGCTCCATCGAGGGGCTGTCGTTGATGAGGGGTGTGGTGAGTCCGGAGTTGATACGCCCAATTCCAAAAGAATCCAGAACGGAACACCACCTGCCAGATAGAACAGCCCTCGCTCCGGAATGAAGCCCAACAGCAGAACGATGAAAGCGGCACGGCACGTCAAGGCATCCCAGCTCAATGCTGACACAGCTCCCGATGAATCGCGGAAGCCCTGATGGCCACGCGCAAACCTCCGCCCGATGTAGGCAAGCAAGCAGATCATCGCTGGAATTCCAAGCGACATCCCAACGACGAAGTAATCGTTGAGGACAATCGCCATGCCCTCGGTCAATCTGAAGGGCCGATAAAGCTCGTTGTAGGTCTGTTCAGGTTGGTTCCAGCCCAAACCTGCCAACGGGCTGTCCCCCATGATTTGCAAGGCTCCGATGGTCGAGTTGACGCGGTTCCGCCAGGAAAAGTCGTTCAGGTTGCCGACCGAGAAAACTCGCCTGACTAACGGCTCCTCCGTGGTTCGGAAATTCCAGAACGCCAAAACTCCAACGGAGGCCAACACAACACAGGTGAGCCCAAGAAAGGGAGCCAAGCGGCCAAGGACAGATGGTCGCCAGCCGCTCGCCGAGTTTCTTGAAGCAGCTGCGCCCCACCCCATGCCGACGAGATAAGCAACGGCGCAGGCGGTGGACACCCACGCGCCTCGGCTGAAACTCATGATCAGACCGACCAGACAGGCACCGGACGCTATCAAGAGCGCCCATACCAGTCGGCCAGGCACAACTCCCCGAGGCGGCCGCGTCATCGCCGCTTCAACGACGAAGAATCCCTGACGCATTAACCAGCGCTTCCACAACCACCCGAGCGCCAACGTCAGGCCGACACCCATCAGCAGCCCGAACGTGTTAGGGTTGTCCCACGGCCCGGTCCAACGAAGTCGCTCCCGATAGTAGAACGTCACCCCCATGTTCGGTCGCACCAACGCTGCCACACTCAGAATCGCCAACAGCGCTGGCAGGAGCGACGACAAGGCGATTGTGCCATTGCCCGGCCTGTGTGAGCAAAATGCTCGTATCGCCTGTCCGATGGTTATGCCAAACAGAAGAACAACGCAGTCGCCGTGAGCAATGGAGCCGGGGTAGCCAGCGACATACCAGAGACACGAACAAACGAAAGCCAACAACAAAAAGGCGGAGTCAATTTTGGCATTCCTCGCCTCCGTCCGCAGGCGAGTTGAAGCATCGGCCAGACGGCGATGCTGCCACCACAGCAGGCCACAGAAGTAAAAGGCACAGCAGACGGCGAGCATCCATTGGCTGTCGGGTGAAGCGCAAAACAGCCGCACTTCAGACGCCACACTTCCCACCACTGAGTCGGGTGCAAAACGCCCGGAAAGCTGTGATCCCAGAAGCAGCAGAAGCAACAGCCCTAGTCCTGTTGAGGGCAGCCACACTCGCCATTGTTGAAACCAGCTCAAGTGGCCCGTATCTTGCCTCGTCAGCCGGCCCAACGCCAGTTCACAAACCTCCAGAGCAGAATCAGGTGACCGGCCAAGAATACGGCCAGAAGAACATTGCGCCACCGTGCGTGTTCCCGGGCCGCTAACAACACGCCCAGTGCCACGAACATGGGGAACACCGTGGAAGCATACCGCGTGAAAGAGGTAAAAGTGCCGCTCATGGCAGGGAACACGCCGAGCATGTAGATCCAAACCGCAAAGGACCGATCCAGCCTCAAGCAAAGGGGCAGGCAATAGAGCATGAGAATGAAACAGGTCCGGTCAACCACGCTGCCAGTGAACTCATGAACGGTGGTTGGATCGAACAATGCAGCCAAGGTCTTGACGGGGTTCAGTGCGTTGCTGACTGAATGGACGTTCCCCCAGAAGCGTTGGGCCTGCAAGCCTTCGAGCGGATTGCCGGTCCAGAGCCACATGAGTCCCAGGTAGGTGGAGAAGCCCAGCATGGGCATGAGGGCCGGCCAATAGCACCAGGCATGGCTCCAGCACGGCTCTGGTCGCGGCTGGGTTTTGGGGAGCGCGAGGGCGGACATCCAAGCCCACAATGGCCGATGCGCCAGCTGGTGCCAGAGAATGGGCAGCACGGCCATCAGACCCACCGACCGCGTCAAAGGCAGTAGAAAAGCGCTCAGAGCAATACAACGCCAGTCGTCGTGCAGCAGGCCCCACCAGAGCACCATGACCAAAAGGAAGAACAGTGATTCGCTGTAGATGAACTGGAAGAACAGCGAGCCGGGAAACGCCAGGAGAAATGCCAAACTGAGGATTCCTGTCTGGTGCCCATGTCGAACAGCTACCACTCGATAGAACAAGGCAAAGCCGAGGCTGGAAAATGCATTTGACCAAAGCAATCCGGACAACAGCAAATCCCCGCCTGCCAGCGGCGCAAGCCATCGCACCCACAACGGCCAAAGCGGATAGAATGCACACGAGGAAGTGCCAGCCACATACCCCTTCTCGCTCAGAAACAGATAGTGAGCACCGTCCCACGCCGCAAAGTGGCTGCCGAACGTCGGGCCTCCGTTCAGGGGCCACTGTCGCATCAAGCTGTTGAATGATCCGATGTCAAGGTCCGACCATCCCCAGAGAGCGCAAGCAACCAGCGACAAGTAGATAAGCTTGAACAGGAGCACCGCCCCGAGAATCCCCCCGACGCTGGCAATTGGCGCTTCACCCGAGGGCGGTGCCGAGATCGGCTCATCTGGCCGGGTCGGAAGCAGCATGTTGGCGAGGGTTGCATTGGCCGTCGGTGAGTTCAATCCTCATGTCGCGCACCGTGACGGGCTGCCGAATCAACGGCCATGAAGCAGGGCTCGTTTATGGCCGACAGTTATACACCAGAATGCAGCGCAGCGCGCTCAGGCCGTCACGCAACCGCAGCTTCTTGCCTTCCGCGTGGGTGCGTCCCTGGTATCTGACTGGGACTTCGTGGATCCGCACGCCGGCCCGGGCCAGCTTGGCTGTCACCTCGGGACAAAAGCCAAAGCGGTTTTCCTTCAACGTGAGACCCTTGAGCAGGTCGCTGCGAAAGAGCTTGTAGCAGGTCGCGGAATCACTCAGTCGGAGACCCGAAGGGAGATTGGAAACGGCAGTGAGCAGGCGGTTTTGCAAGGTGTGCAGCTTGAGGGACTGACGCCAGCCAGTCCCGGCGAAACGGGAGCCGTAAACCACCTCGGCCAGGCCGTTGCGCACCGGCGCTAGGAGCGTTTCGTAGTCCTGCGGGTCATACTCCAGATCCGCGTCCTGAATGAGCACCCAAGGGGACGTAATCGAGGGCAAGGCGGTGCGGATGGCGGCCCCCTTGCCACGATTGGAAGCGTGATGGA
>RFVF01000165.1 GCA_009922615.1 Pseudomonadota bacterium | reverse complement strand
TGCCCTCTCGCTGGCCCACGGCACCAACGACGCTCAGAAGGTCATGGGCATCATCACCCTCGCCCTCGTTGCGGGACACGTACAGCACGACTTCGCCATTCCCATGTGGGTGAAGTTCGCCTGTGCCCTCATGATGGCGCTGGGAACGGCTGCAGGGGGCTGGCGCATCATCAAGACCCTGGGCCATAAAATGGTGAAGCTTCAGCCCATCCACGGGTTCGCTGCCGAGACCACGGCCGCGAGCGTGCTGGCCTTCGCCGGCTCACTCGGAATGCCAGTCTCCACCACGCACGCGATCACGACCAGCATCATGGGCGTCGGTGCGGCCAAGCGCTTCAACGCGATCAAGTGGAGCGTGGTCGAGCGCATCATCTGGGCCTGGGTGCTGACGCTGCCGGCCACTGCGGCGGTGGCTTATGTGCTGATGCGCCTTTGCCAGTCGGTCGGTTGGGCGAAGTAGGCCGGAAGGCAATCAAGCCCAGATTTCGCAGGCCAGTCGATCGGTGCGCTGAATTCTTGGAACCACCCCGTTGAATCTTGACGCTGGCGGGCCCTCTTGCGAGAGGCGGGCTTCCCGGAGGACGGGATGGTTGGAGACGCCAGCGCCTCTTGAGCAGCTCTGGCGGCGGAGATTCTAACGCTCCGGGCCGAGGCGGATGCTTGCGACTCGAAGCGGATCCGTCAAGGAATCACATTGATGGTGTGTAACACGTCCTGTTTGAGCTCGGCCCCATCGGCGGTCTTGAGGCGAAATTTCAGGAGTTGCTGGTTTACCGGCTTCAGGTCGGTGATGGCGAGCATCACGGTCTTGCCATCGGCGGAGAGTTTCGCGGCCGTGATGTCGAGCTTGTCGTGACCTTTTTTGTCCGGGTTCTCAACGGAGAATTCGGGCGAGCCGTAGTTGCTCGTGCGCTGGTAATTCCACCGTTCCCCCGAGTAGTTCTGCGCGTCCTCCGCAGCGGCCTTGTCCAGCGGCTGCGTGAAAGTAAGCGCCACACCGGTCTTGGAGACGTGAAGTTGCGCGACAGAGATGACGGGCTTGCCGGTGTAGCGAATGCGGTCGAAGCCACCTTCCTTGGCGGCGTTGCTCTGCCAGCCGCGCAGGCCCGCGTTGTAGAGCTGGCCATCCACTGGATTGAAGCGCGGGCGCATGGCGGAGGAGGTGAGTTTGACGGGAATCTTCACAATACCGCCCTGCGGCTGGTCGCCGATGAATTCCTTCAGCACGAGATAGATGCTCGACTGCCCGTAGGAGCAGTGCAGCAGCTCGCCGCTGAACGGCCCCCACTTCGTGCTCGTGACCCAAGCCTGGCCGCCGCCGGAATTGTCCCAGCTCTTGGCCATCCAGCACAGCGGCTGGCGGAAGGTCTTTACGTCGCGGCCGTGCGCGAGGTCCTCGACGCCATAGAAGCCGCCGGGCTTGACCCAGTTGATCGGGCACATCGGCACCCACGTGCCCTCGTTGTCGCCGGTGGTGATTTCGCCATTGGGTCCGACGCCGATGCCATTCGGCGCGCGCAAGCCGGTGGCGATGACTTCGAGTTTGTGCCCATACTTGTCGATCTTGATGAGCGAGCCGGCATGCTCGGAGATTTCGCCGTTGCCGCCGCCGCCGCCGAAGCCGCGCCCGCCACCCTTCACCGGGCCGGCCTTCGCCGTGTAAAAGTTGCCTTCCTTGTCCGTGTGCAAGTCGAAGACGAACTCGTGGAAGCCGGGCGAGCTGGTGATGTCGTCGTTGAAGGTCTCGTAAACATCGCATGAGCCATCGCCATCGAGGTCGCGGTAGCGCGTGATCTGGTCGCGGCCTGTCGTGTAGATGACGTCGTCCACAATTTTCAGACCGAGCGTCTCGAAGCCGCCGCTGGCGAACCGCTTCCACGAGAGCTTCTCGAACTTCTCGTCAATGCCGCTGACAATCCACACGTCGCCATCCCAGGTGCTGAGCGCGGCGCGCTTGCCGTCGCTGAAAAAGTCCATGCCGCCGAAGCGCACACGGCGATTCCACGGGTTGGGCACGGGCGGCGTGAGCACGTCTTGCACGTAAGCACCGTCGGGCGTGCTGCTGGCGGCGAGGACGCCCTGCGTGACGACGGCGTCGGGCCAGTGAGGTTTGCCGGCCTTGGCGGCGTCATTGAAGCGCGGCGCGCCTTGAAGCAGCGCGGCGACTTTGCCGACGCTCGCAGCATCGGTTCGCGCAATGCCGATCTTGAAAGCCACGCCACCGGCGCCCGCGGGGATGCGGAGCAGCACACGGGAGTTTTCCGCGAGCTCGAGTTTCGCGCCCTTCGGCGCACCGCCGAGGACGACCGTCGTGACCTGCCCGTTGGCGGCGGTGAGCGTGGCTTGAGCACCTTCGATCTTGCCCTGCGCGCCTTCGACTTCACAGACGGCGGTGACGAGTTCTTTCGGGTTCTTACCCAACGAGATGTTTCGCACAAATGCCGTGACGCCGTCTTGCTCCACCACTTCGGCGCGTTCCTTCACGGGGGTGCCGAGCGCTTCGTAACTGATCGTGACCTCCATGCCGTGAACTTGCACCGACGTCACGCGGCCCCACGCGCGCGGCAGCGGGCCATAGGGTTCTTTGCGCGGGTCCTTGAACGAACCGCTTGCGTCCGCCCAACCGGGCTGAACGCGCAAACCAAACTGCTGCTCCCCGACCAACTCCGGATGCCCGCCGTGCGAGCCGTCGAACGTCACCCCTTTGGAAGAAATAAAACCGCCCGTCCAGCCCGCGCTCCAGCGCAGCAGGTCCTGGTCGAAGCACATCGCGGCGTTCGTGCCGAGACGGATGGCGATGCCCTTGTTCGCGTCGTTCTTGCCGGGGAACTTCGCACCGATACAAGCTTTCTGGAACGGAAAGTCATCCTGCACGAGGCCAGCCTTAGCGGCGACAGCTTTCTTTTCGGCCTTCTTTTCGGATTTGGCGTCGGCCGCGAAGAGCGCGGCGGCGGTGAAAATCAATGTGGTGCCCAACGCCAGGGGGCGGGCGAATATCAACGAGTTCAGCTTCATGTTCAGTGGATAAAATGCGCACGCCGCCTCAATCGGCTGACCGGGGCGGCGCGCGAACGGGTTTTTCGACCCAGCGCTTAGTGGTCACATTCAACGGGAATTGATTGGATCCACAAAGCCACGAAGGACACAAAGAGTTCGAAACGAGTTGTCCCACTTCGATTTCCCAACACTTCACGGGGCGCCTCGCAAGGAAGCGCACTGCAAACTCCTGCTTTGTGCCTTGGTGAATTTGTGGTTCAGCCCGACGCCAGCTCCGCGCTGCTCCAACGTTCGCCGGCCTGCAACACGCGGCACTTCTGCCCGAGTCGGCCGCACTCGGCCACGAACTCATCGGGCGGCGCGGTGTTGAAGGTGAACATGTCGTAGTGCATGGGGATCGCGAGCTTCGCGCCGATGGCTTTGGCGAGTTGGGCGGCTTCGCGACCATCGAGATTGCCCGCGACCTTGCGCTCCGGCTTGTCCCCGTTGATCGGCAGCAGCGCGACATCCACGCGGAATGGCCTGATCCAGTCCACCATGCCTTCGTAGAGCTTGGTATCGCCGGCATGATACACGCGCCATGGGCCGAACTGGAGGATGTAGCCGAGGAACTTGTGGTTCCCCGCCGCGTCCACTTCCAGGTCGTTGTGCGCAGCGGGAATGCCGTTGAACGTAAAGCCGCCCGCAGCCTTTACGTCGCCCGCACGCACGCCGTGCAAGTTGGGGGCCTTGAGACTCAGGCCGATGCGGAACGCGCCGGCCCCGCGATTGGCCTCCGGCAGGATCAATGGCAGCGCGGGCTTCGCGACGAAGAGTGGCTTGAGCGTGTCAGGATCGAAGTGGTCGGTGTGGTTGTGGCTGCTGGAAACCACATCGACAATGGCCAACCGCTCCGGCGCGATGACCCGCTCGGTCATGCGGACGTGCGGCTTGTCTGTCTCGGCATACTTCACCGTCAGCGAATCGGAAAGGTAGGGATCGAGCAACGCGAGGCGGCTGTTGAACTGCACGAGGAAACCGCTTTGACCAAGCCACCAGAGCCGAAAATTGGGCCGGTCAGCCTTTGCGGCATCCACGTCCGCGAGCAACGCATCATCTTGAAGCACTGGTTTGATCATTTGAGCCTGCGGCGGTGATTATGGCCGGCGAGGTTTGAGAGTTCTACCACCAAAAGAGCGGGGCTAACGTGCAACATGGACAATCCGCTGCCATTTTTTCGTAGTTGCCGGGAGCGGCTAGAGGTGATGAGATACCCGATGGTTGCGATCTGGCCACTACCGCGCCCGGCAACCTCCCTATGCTAAGAATCATCCTCCTCGTGGGTTTGCTGGGCATCCTCGGCGTGCGGCCTTGCCACGCCATGCCGCTACGGCAATCGCTCGGCATGTTCGAGTCCGGTGCCACCACCGGACAGCGCAGCCACGCGGACCTGATGCGCGGCGGCAGCGGCGAAGTCAGCCGATTTCAAATCATGCCCTCGGTCTGGCGGCGCCACACCCGGTCACGGGAATACGACAATCCCGAAGTAGCCTGGACGGTGGCCCAGCGCATCCTGGCCGAACGCACCGCTGATTTCCGTGCCGCCACGAAACGCGAGCCAACCGGGTGGAACTCTACCTTTTGTGGAACAAGCCCGGTCACTTCGAGGCCACCGGCTACCGGGTGGAACAGGTCAAGCGCGACTACCAACTGCGGGCCGAGCGCTTCGCCAACCTCCTCGCGTTGCGCTGACGCTGCCACCGGCCCTCGGGGACTCTCCCCTTGTCTTGACAGGGGTGCGGACCTAGTTTTGCCCGCATGAAATTGCTGTGCACCTTGGGACTGGTCGGCTGCGGTTTCATCGCCATCGCCGACGAGATCCAGTTGCGGGACAAGTCCGCCGTCATCGGCCGCATCGTCGCCGAAAAGCCCGACCAGGTGTTCGTGGACATCGGTTACACCGTCATCGGGGTGCCACGCGCCCAGATAACCAAGCTGACTCGCTCAGAGGAAAAATCTCCCGGAAGCAAAGGCAGCAAGAAAGCCTCAGACGTCGCGACCAAAACCACCTCCCCTGCCCCGTCCATCGCCGACACCAAGGCGCTCTTCACCGTCAACCCCACGCCACCACCCGAACGCACCGTGCGCGAACTCATGGCGCAGCTCGGGCAGGCCGTCGTGCAAGTCCGCACGCCCAGCGGGCTCGGCTCCGGCTTTTTCATCAACGAGGATGGCCATCTCATCACGAACTTCCACGTGATCGAGGGCGAGACGCAGATTTCCGTCGAGGTCTATCACCAACGCAACGGCCAGCTTGAACGCCGCGCCTACAAGCAGGTCCGCATCGTGGCCATGCACAAGTTCGCCGACCTGGCGTTGCTCAAAATCGAGGACAAGGAATCGCCGAAATTTGCCCGCGTGCCGCTGGGCGACGCCGATCAACTCGCCGTCGGCGAACGCGTGTTCGCCATCGGCAGCCCGCTGGGCCTGGAGCGCACCGTGACCGAGGGCATCCTGAGCACCAAGACGCGCCAGATGCAGGGCTCGCTGTATTTGCAAACCACCACCCAGATCAACCCCGGCAACTCCGGCGGCCCGCTCTTCAACCTGCGCGGGGAGGTGGTGGGCGTGACAAACATGAAGATCACGTTCGGTGAGGGCCTGGGGTTTGCGATCCCGGTCGAGCAGGTGAAATTCTTCCTCACGCACCGCGACGCCTACGCCTACGACGCCGACAATCCCAGCAACGCCTACCGCTACCTTCCGCCCCCGAGCCGGGTCAAACAAGCCGAAGGCCAACGCGCCCCCTGACGCTTCAAGCTACCGCGCGTAGCGCCGGCCCGACAGGCGGGACAATGGGCAGCGCCTCCGGGTCGGATTTGAACAACGTGTCGCGCAACACTTGGCGCAGCAGTTCGGCGGAAAGCCGGTCGCGGTCGATGCACTCCACTCCACGCGAGACCGGCAACGCCTCCAACTCTTCACCGCTCGCCAACAGCACCACCGGTGCGGAGTAGTTACGGGCGCGCATCATCGTCAGCAAGTCAATCCCGCTGCGATGACCGAGCCGCACATTGATCAGGCACAGCACAAATTGTTGCCGCCGCATCATGTTCACGGCAAACGCGTGGGTCTGCGCCCATTCGAGGACGAACCGGCGCGGAGCGATCTCCTCGAGCAACAAAGTCATTCGGGCGAAGTAGTCATGCTCCACATCAGCGAGCATCAAGCGAGGACGGGACGGAGCGGGGGTGAGGTTCATGGTAGGGTGGGTTGATTGGGATGACCGCCGT
>RFVF01000164.1 GCA_009922615.1 Pseudomonadota bacterium | reverse complement strand
GCCCTTGGTTAGGAATAGCGGTTGCTCCGCGCGCATTTTCCAAAGCGAGTTGACACGCTTGGCAAACGCATTCCATCCGGCGGCGGTATCAAGGCCGGGGATGTAGATTGACCGCAGGTTTTGCGGGTCTGAAATCATTGGTCAACGGACAAAAGCCACCCGGCCTCCGCCTTGGTAACACGCAACGGCGGCACGGCAATCATGAGCGAGATTGCATTCACCTTGCGAAAGAGAAGGTCAACGATCTCCGCGCGCATCAGCGGGTGTTCATCTCCCGGCTGGATGTTGTCGGGGAGCGGTGTGTCAATCGGCAGACTCATTGCGCGACGCAGTAGCGGGTTGACCGTTGGTAGATGTTGCCCATCCATCGCGTCAGGACGGAGGACACGACGCAGATTTTATCTCGGGCCGCAACGTGCGCACGCCAGTCCGCCAGTGACGGTGCCGTGCTGGCCGTGAAGCTTTGCACCTTGGTCCCCGTTCCGTCATAGATTTCGAGGCAGCGAATCAGAGGAACGTCAAACGCGGTTGTGACGCCGGTGGACACGCCGGGAAGCCAATAATCCATTTGCAACTGCGACGCCACTTCAAGCGATTCAACAGGGCGGCCCGGCTCAACCTTTTGCACGTAGGTGAAAGCCAGTGTTCCGCCAGCCTCGCTAATCAGCGCGACCTTCACCGTTGTGCCGCTCGTGCCGGTCAGCGCGGTTCGAAACACCTGCCGCCCGTAAATCGTGCCGGTGACTGAGTCGGTGAAGTTGTAGCGGACAGAGCATTGATCCCCGACGGAGATGGTGGGCGAGCTTGACGCGGTAATCGTCGTTACGCCGGCGGAGTTCGCCGTGCCGGTGATTGGCTGCGCGGCATACACGGCCCCGCTTCCGATTCCGGGGACATACCACGCATACCCTTCCATGACCGTGCGCGCGGGTGGAATCCGCGCGTAGGTTCGCTGCCACTTGTAGAAGCCACCAACATCCTCACGCGGGCCTTCATCAACCAAATATGCGTCGGGGTAGTCTGGGTGCGGCGTGTCGAGAGCGAGCGGCGTAAACGTGCTCGACTGCTGAATGTAGTTCTGCTTCACCACCAACTCAGCCGTCAGGTCTGGAAACGGACGTTCCCAAACCGGCGGGCCATTCACCGTGGCGACGGTGCCGTTCGTGTTCGGGAAATTAGCGTAAGTGGCGAGTGGCATAGTCAACCGGCTTTCGGCGGCTTGTCTTGGTTGTCGCGGATGTCTTTGAGAATCTTCGCGGCTGCCTGTGATGATTCTTCAAGCGACTTGAAAGGAGACCGCTCCCCCTCATTGAGCCTAGTGAGCCCGGCCTTTATGCCCTGCGCTTTGTCGAGGAATCCTTGAATGGTTTCTTCCGACTCTCCCAGCACGTTTTTCCCATACATAGCGCGCCGCTCCAATCGGAAAGCCTCTTGCGCGCGAATCATCTCTTCGCGCAATTTTGTATCAGCTACTCCGCGCGGGTTGCCGGTCGCAAGCTCCTCCAGTGTGTATTTCGTGCGCGCTGTCTTCGCGTCGGCAAGCGCACGATCTGCGTTGACTGACGCGGCCTGTAGTGCGGCGCGGTTGGCAATCAGCGCATTCATTTCACGCTGTCGGTCCCCTTGGTCTTTGATGTTTTGCGCTCCGCGTCGGTTGATCTCTTCCTCTTGCTTGGCCAGCTCGACGCCCTTTTTGGTCATATCCAGCTTTATCTTCTCGCGTTCATTGCGGTCGCCTGATTGGTGAAACTGTTCGCCCAGCCTCCGCATTTCCTCTTTGGTCGCTTGATGCTGCGCTTGTAGGAAGGCCATTTCCTTGGCCTCCCGTTGCGCCACCAATGCGTTCAGGATGGTTTGCTGTTGAATGCGTTGCTGGCTTCCTTCCGGCGAGTTCATCACGTTCTCGCGTTGCCGCGCTTCGCCTATGCTCATGCCAGACAGCCGGACGCCGTTCGCAGCGGCGGCATAAGCTTTCATGGTTTCGCCGATGGCCGCACTGAGCTTGTCAAACTCTTCAACCATCGTTTGCCGCAGCTTCGCCAATGCCTCCTGCGCTTGCGTCGTGTCAGCTTTGATTTTGACTTCCGGCTTACCGTTATTTGGAAGCGTGCTCAGATATGCTTCCGTCATCGCTTGCGATGCGCCTTGTCCCTTAAATCGCATGTTATCGAGCGTGCGCGAGATAATCGTCCAGCCGCGCACTATTTTTTCGGTCAGCGTTACAAATGGCGACGCCATGCCCGCGAAAACGTCTTTCACCGCAAGCCATGCGTCGGCATAGGTTTTGACCTCTTGGGCTTTGAGAATCTTACCGCTGTCCTCCATCTTTTTCGTCAGCTTGTCGAACTCCTCATTTCCAAGATTTAATACCGCCGCCACGTTCTTGCCGCTGCGTCCAAAAATCTCAAAGGCGAACGCCGCCTTGCTGGCCGCGTCTGGCAAGTCGTGATATTTCTGCATGATCGCGCGCATCACATCCTCGGTGTTCAGCATGTTTCCCTGCGCATCCGCAAGCGTGATTCCCCATTTGTTGAATGCCTTGGCCGCGCCGCTGGTGCTGTCTGCCGCCTCGCCGATCTTGATGTTGAGTTTGCCGAACGCGCTAGCCGCGTCCTCGGCGATGCCGCCGAATTTCTCAGCAAGCTTGCCAAAAGCCTGCATGAAGGTCGTGCTGACGCCTAGCTCCTCCGCCTCCCTTCGCAGCGCGGCCATTTTGGCACCCATTTGCCGCACGGCCTCTATGCCCGCCACGAACGAAAACGCCTTGGCGAAGTTGCCAAGCACCTCTCCTGTGAAAGAGCTGACTTGCGCGCGAACGCCAGTCAGACCACGCGAAATGCCGTTGGCGTCAACTCCAAGTTTGAAAAGTAGGTCTTCGGAGGCCATGCTCAGTTTTTGGCGGCTTGCTCGGATTTCCGACGGGCAGATTCCGTGCGCTGGAATTCAGCAATAACGGCGTCGCTGCGGGGATTGAAAAACACGGCCTTGTCATCGTGACGCGCGCGGATGCAACGCGCGTATTGCATGAGCCGACGGAACGGCGTCCGCATGATCTGCTCTTCGCTCCAGTGGTATTCGCTGGCAATCAAGTCAACGAGGCCGGCCATTGCAGACCAATACGAAATGCGCGGCTCGCCGCCGCCGCCGGGGCTGTCTGAGAGTGACGCGTCAACGTAATCTCGGATTGCTTTGACCGCCGCCGCGTAGTCAACGCCGCGCACGCGGCGAAGGAATCGCCAGCGATCAAAGCGGTTTTGCGGGGCGTAGCAAGGCGACACAACCCAAAGGAAAACGGCAACGTCCAACGCCGTCGGAAGTCCGCCGCGCACGAATGGCGATTGCGCTGCGTCCAGAATCGTGAAGTGCAGCGGAGCGAAGCCGTCAACCTCAATACCGCAGATGGTTTCGCGGACGGGAAGAAACGCGTGCTCGCGCGCGGCCGACTCCTCGGCTTGCGCCTCGGCAAGGCCGGGAATGATGATAAAGTGCGGGCTGTCCATAGAAAGCCCGGCCCGGCGGTCAGGCCGGCTCAGTTCGGGGCGTTGGTGAAGGTGATCGTCGCCTTCTTGCGCTCCTGCTGGCCTTCGACGTGATCGACCTTGGTAATGACGAAAACGACGTTCGCGCCCTCGAAGTCCGTGGTGAAGGTGTAAAACTGTTTGATCTCCGCGAGGTTGGAAGTCTGCACCGTCGCCGTGCCGTCAATTTTGCCGCCTTGGCGTAAATCGCCGTGCGGCGGGTCGGAATGACCGCGCCTTCGCCGGGGAGCAGCGTGCAAAACGCCGTGCTGGCCACGGCGGGGTTGTTCAGGTCGAACACGACAAAGTTGGTGGCGTCGAGATTCTTGAGAAAGAGGTAGCCGGGGCTGGAAACGTCACCGAGCGAAAGCTGCTCACTGGTCGTGCCAACGGTCTGAACGTTGGCGATGTTTGTGGAGCCTGACTGCGTAATGGACAAGCCCGACACGCTGCCGGTGAGGTTCTGCCCCGTCTTGGCGAGGGAAAGCGAGGCGGTAAGGGTGATTTCGTTGGCCATAGGTGCGGCGATTAACTGTTAGTGAAACTGTTGCACGTATTAGCGCGGCTTGTCAAGGCCACGCGGCTTCATTGATGAGGAATTTGATCGTAAAGCTGATCTCGGTAATGTCCTGCCGCTCCTCTTGGTCGAGGCCAATGGTTGTGCCGGACTCCATGACGCTCCAAACGGTGTGATATGGCAGCCGGACGGCGTTCCAGTTCGTCAGGTTATACATGGCCTCGCGAACCTTGCCGACGTAGTTGGTGTGGCTAGATGCGTTTTGGCCGCGATTGGTGCGGATGGTGACGGCGAGGGTGGCCTCGAAATCGGACGGCCAGCCGACGTCTCCTATCATGTGCACGGCCCCAGCCGCGCGCGTGCCGTGCAGTTGAATCATGGCCCACGGCGTTGCTACGGTGTCACTGTCCCGCTGTCGATAGGCGTTTAGGGGAATCGCAACGATGATGCTTTTCGCGGCGGCTTCAATCGCGTTCTCGAATTGGTAAAGCGTTTGTCGGTCTGAGGCGGGCATAGTCTATTCCTTCGCGTAGCCGTAGTCACCCGACGCTCCGGGGCCGTGTTTCAACATGCGCTTGAGGTTTTCGCCGATGGCCATGCGGCGGGCGTTTAGGGCGCGCGTCAAAAAGCCGTGCAGCATTGAAGCCGCGCCTGCTGACGTATTGGCGACCGTCAAGCTTGGCGCGTCACCTTTGCCCAGCTTGTCGATAACGTAGCCAGCGTCAGGTGTGGCGTTGCGTAGAATCCAGTTTGGAGGCGTCACGCCGCACGCTTGCAATCCCTTAGCCCAGCCAGCGCGAAGCTTGCCGACGTGAGTAAGGACCGCTCTTTGGTAGCGGTTGAACGTCGTGCGCCTAACTACGATGCGGTTTACCATCGTGCGCTTTGGTGTGGCGGCGGCGAGTTTCGGCGCGAAGTTGCGGACGCTTCCGCGCGAGTTGCGCTTTGACTTGTGAATCGCGGACATCTCGCTTTCGCTTGCATCCGGCTTGAAGTTCGCGTGAGCCGTCGCGTAAAGCTTTCCCGTCTTCACTGTCCACAGCGGCACGTAATCGGCGGCACTTTTCTTTTGTGATCGACGGCCCATTGTCACCGATTCTGGGCCGACGGGGAGAAACACTTTGGCAAGGTCTCCTCGCACCTTGTTTTCCCCTTGCTGGCGGCTTTCGGGGTAGGTATGGCGCATTACCTCCTGGAGCACGCGCCGGCCTTCCACGCGCAACACGCGGCCAGCCTCCAAGCCGCGCGCTGCAAGCTGGTTTAGCTTGTCGCGAAAGCCAATGTCTTCAACGGTCACTTGCATGAAAAAACGGTCTTGCAGGATTGGTTAGGCTTGGCAAAGCTTTCGCCGTGAACGCAAAAAGCCTCACGCACGGAACCGACTATGCAGGCCAACGCCTGAATGGTTGGCTTGTGCAAGAGAAGTTTGACGGGCTGCGGTGTCTTTGGGATGGCCGCGCGCTTTGGAGCCGTGAAGGGAACCAGTTCAACGCGCCGGCTTGGTTTGTCAAGCAGTTGCCCGCTGGCCTTGTTTTGGACGGTGAGCTTTACGCCGGCCCCGGAGGGTTGACGGCGATCAGCAACACTCTCGCGCGTCACAAGCGGGGTGACGATGAAGCGTGGACCGGGGTTGAATTCGTCGCATTTGATGCGCCGCTTTCGTCCGGCAATTACCTTGCCCGGCACGCCGTCATTCCAGACAGCTCCGGCGTCTTTCTCAAAGCAACGGTGGACGCTTTCAAATCCATGTCCCGGCTGCGCGCCGTATTGCGCGAAGTCCACGACCGGGGCGGAGAGGGATTGATGCTGCGCCACCCTACGGCGCACTACGAGCGCGGACGCACTTCCAAGCTGCTCAAGTTCAAGTGCCCGACGTTGGCGGCTTAGACTGCTCATGTGTTTTGGTGCAGCCCAAGGATGGCCGTCACGGTGTCCGTCCCGAGAGTGACGCTGGTAATGCGGTAATCCACGCCGCCCATGTTTAGGAGCCGCGTGTCTTGTGCGACGGGCGCGGAGGCGAAGTCAGCCAGCAAAACCATTAGCTCTGCGTCGCTTTGCGGGTCGTAGCCGCCCGGCTGCATCTCGTTATTCTGGCGCGTGTCTGTGCGCATCCCGGTCAAATTCGCGGAATCAAACGTGAACGCCGTCGGCAACTCCGCGCGCTGGGCGATGAAGTCGGCGGCATTGATTTCAGCGAGCGTCATAAAGGAAAAGGGCCGGTGCCAGTTGTCTGACACCGGCCCTTGA
>RFVF01000163.1 GCA_009922615.1 Pseudomonadota bacterium | reverse complement strand
GGCCACCACGTCCGGCTTCATGCGACCGGCCTTGCCCTCGACGCCCACGCCGACATTGCCACGGCCGGAAAAGTCAGCGACTTGATCGTCGCTGTCCGTATGCGCCACCGCGATGGGATCATTGGTGGCCGAGGCCGTCTTGTTGGTCGAGTTGGCCACGAGGCGGAACTGCTCCAGTGCCCCGACCGAGATGACGTTCTTGGCGTTGCCGGGAGAGGTGATGGTGTCCGAGCGTCCGCCCGTGCCTCCCGAGTTGGCCCCGCCCTGGTTGCCCACAGCAAAGACATAGGTCATTTGTTGGTCATTGGTGCGCGACGGGTCTGAGTCGCGAGTCCACTGATCAAACAGCGCGGAGTTGATCGAGTATCCAAATCCGGGATAACCCCAACTGCCGTTGACGATGTGGATGTTCGTCGCCGTGGCCATGTTGGTGGCGATCCAGAAGTTTCCGTAGTTCGTATATTCCGCACTGTAGAAAGAAAGCGGATATACCTTTGCTCCGTGGGCGATGCCCCTTTGATTGGAGCCGGGGAGCGAGCCATAAACCGTCGTCGGGGTGGTCGATCCGAGCGCCACGATGGCTCCGGCGGTGTAGGTTTCGTGGCCGTTGACGTCGGTGGCCGGACTACTCGCGTTCAAAAACGTCTGGCCGGCAAGCTCCGGATGGCCTAGGTCCACGCCGGAACCAGGCAGGCCCACCGTGACTCCGTTGCCAGTCAAGTTCAGCCAGTTCGCATTGGTCGTGGTCGCATCGACCCCGCCCACGGAGACATCCAGCCGCACACGGGAGAGATCGTTCATGAACAGCGGGGACTGGTAGGCCTCGATGTTCTGCACGGCGGGCATCTGTGCCAACGCCACCAGACTGTCCGTGGGCGGCGCGATGGTCACGACATGACCGTAGGGAAAGGGTTGCTCCGACTTGACGACCGCCCCGAGCGCACGGAGGTCTGCCTTGGCCTGCTCCTGCTGGCCGGGGAAGATCACGAGGTTCAATAGAACGGCTCAAAGGGCAGCACACTCTGCACCCGCGAAGAGACGCGGAGTTGTTGCGCAAGGCTGGCGTTGGCCCGCACCAGCAGTGCGTTATTCGGGACATAGCTGATAATTTCCACACCGGCCCCGCGCAAAACCTCGCGAAACTTTTGGTCGATCGCTCCGCGCGCCTGCACGAGGTAACTGCCCGGTTCGCCTTGCGAGCGGAGATGCTCAGGAATGTTCAGCCGCACCGCCTCGCGCGTCTCAATGAGCGCGTTGCGAAGCAACACCGCCGTTTCGCTGCGAAACAATTCCGCATCCGGCAAACTGGTGTTGCGCACCCGGAAGGGAAAATCCTTGTCCTCGCTAAGAGCCGTGACAGTCGCCGTGGATGAAGCTTTGACCGGCTGCGTGCCAGGCGGCCTGCGTCCCAGCAGCACAGCCGGCAGCCGGGTGAAGTGTTCCCAAAGCCCGGTTTTGCCTGTTGCCGACGGCTTGCCAGCGGAGTCCGCATCGCGCAATCGCCGCTGATCGCCCTGTCGCAGGAGCAGCGCCGCCGCCAGCAGGAGCAGCAGCCCAACGAGGAACCAATTGCGACTTTTCATAAACAATTATACGACAGTGCCACTACGCTACGGCGCGCAGGGGCGAGCCCACAATACGGTCTATTGCTGAACCGGAACGCCCGCCGCCACGCCCCGACTAGTGGGGCAAACGCCACCAACCGGAGCGGTCTTGTCTGTGCGATGGAGTTGGTCATGTTCAGTTCGGCTTACGGTGCCGCCGGCACCTGCTTGTGGCTTTCCACGATCACTCGCGGCAAGACCTGCGGTGGCGCGCCGGCAGGAATGGGACGCGGCAGCAGTCCCGGCTCCGGCAATCCGTCAAACCGCACCACGGTCAGGGTCGCGGATTCACCGGTGATCTGGTAGTTAGTCACCATGCCCTGATAAGGCGCCCCACCCACGTAAATGCCTCGATCCGCCGGACGCAGTGCCTGCCCCCAGGTATAAATCTTAGCCCGAGGACTGGTTTCCAATTGAAGCATACCCAGCGTCTGCTGCGGAATGCGTTCGATAAAGGCGTCGGTCAGCGATTCCGGCACTTGCCGGGCCAGCACCGGCGATTCCAACGGCCACCAATAGGAGTTCGCCAGCGTGCGCTGGGTCGAGTAGTCCAAATACGGATTGGGCGGCGTGTTGGCTGGCACAGGTCGCACCGCCTGATAATACCAGCCCTGCCAATACACGCGCGCCCCGACGGCATACGCCGTTCCAAGCTGCCACGCCACACCAGCGTTTAGATAAGGCGACTGCACGCTCAATTCCGGCGTGCTCAAGATCTGCCCCAAACGGGTGAAGGAACGGTATTGATAAGGCTCCCACCAATCGGTGTTCACATCTGGGGGGCGGTTATTGTTCCCGCCTTGGATTGAATAATACGACACGCCGTAATAAGCAACGATGTCGCCCGCCCCGTAGGTGGTTGCACCATTCCAAGTATTGACGTTTGTCCAATAACCGAATTGATTGGAAATCGACACCTGCACGAACGGGTTTTGATTCTGGTTGGTGCTGACGGTGGCCATGTAATAATTCACGAACCCATAGGGCCCATTGAAGTAGCTCACAACGTCACCCTGGCTGTAGTTGGCCACAGGCTGCCATTTGGGAATCCGTTGCTTGGCGTTGATAATCCCGTTGGTCGCCCCCCCCACGAGGTAGGAGAGTTGCGGCGTCTGCGGTGTAATCGTCATGGGCAGAATGCTCACCCCATTGTTGGATAGGACGAGCACGCCGCCAAGCGCAGCCGCCCAGGCCGCGCTGTTGGTCTGATTGATCGAGAGCAGGCTGCGCGTGGCGTCGGCGTTGATGGCGGTGGAGAACACATCCATCAGCCGCCAGTCGTTGGTCGGACTGGTGTCCGCACTGTGCGCCCAGTAAAACCAGTTGGTCGGATTCGGGATGTCGGACTTCAGATAAACCGTCTGCCAAGGGGTGCCCCGGTGAACGCGCCCAAGCCACCCAAGATTGGCAAACTTGCGCTGCGGAAAATCCCACGCATCCGAACTATAGATGCCTGCGTCCTTGAGCCGCTGGTCGTAGGCCGCCGGGGCCACGAGATAGAAATTGGTGATGGAACCATTGCTGTTGGTATAATTGGCCAGCGAGGTGCCAATGGTCTTCAGCGCTTGTCCCCACGGCAGGTAGTAGCGATTCACCCCGCCGTTGGTGGTGAAGGCCAGCCGGTTGTTCACGAAGCCAAAATCCACCCGGAAGAGCGAGCCCGGCGGGGGGATAGGGTAGTTAATCGGCAGTTGCAGCGGCATAATCTGGTCGCTGATCGCGGTGCGGAACGGGTCCATCAAATCACGTGTGGTGTAGTGCACCAGCGGGTCATTGACCTCCCAGGTGGTGTTGAAGGTGATGACCCGCGTGGGATTGAACGGCGACTGAATTGACGATCCCGGCGAAGGCACCTGATTGATCGGCAGCGCGGTGTTGGTGCCCAAAAAGCGGCGGAACCGGTCAATCTCGCGGAGCGTCGGCGTCGTCATGCTGAACTGCCGCCAGAGGTTAGTAGTGTTCGCATTGACGTTCGTGTCCAAACACATTGCGATCTGGTTGGTGATGCCGATCGTCGGATTCATCGCGGAAGCCCCCCCGACGCGATTGGTCAGCCAGAACCGCACTCCGGGATCAGCATTGGGATTCTGACTGTTGGTCGTGATCAAGGCGGTTGAAAGGTTCACTCCCGTTATCAAATTAGTGAGCGTGGCGAAATCAACCACCTTGTTGCTGGCTGGCTCATAAAGAGCATAGGTGATTGTATTGGTGATCGTAATGCCCAAATGCATCGCCGGGAAACCGTTAGAGCGACTGAACCCGGCCGAACTGCCCTGGCCGGCAGCAGCTATGAAACCGCCGTTGGTGAAGCCGCTCATCGGTGGAAAATTCGTGGAATAAGCGTAGCCGAACCTAGCTAAATTTGTAGTCAGCTGGGGAGTGTTAGTGAAAAAGAAGCCCTTGAAGCTAGCCAGACCGTTGGAAGTTCCCTTCCAAGTGTTGGCGAGGATGTTCGTGAGAATGCCGTTGGTGCTGATGTTGGTATAAACCGGGCCAAACTCATTGGTCAGCACGACGTAAGCGATGTTGGTCGCCACCAGCCGGAGATCGCGCGGAAAAGCCGTATAGTAGGAATTCCATGCCTCGAACCCATAAATGTTGGTCAATCCGATGATGATCGACTGATTCGTCATGACAATCGCGTTGGGGCCAAAATTCGTGGCGTTGGTCTTCACAAACTCCAGCCGGCGCGTGTCCGAGAAGATGGTCTGCATCCCGAACTCGTTGAAATTCGGGTAACCGCGCCTGGCCCCCACGATCACCGGTGTGCCGGCGATAAGGCAGGTCGGATGGTTTCCCTTTCCCGTCGCCGCCACCACTGCCCCCCCGTTCGTATACATCGCCAAACGACCATTCGGATCACTCAGATCGAACATCGGCAGCCCTAGCAGGGCTGTGTCCGTCTGATTGGTAGTGTAACCGCTGATATAGACAAAATCATTGCTGGGCCAGCCATTCGTATAAAAGCTGAACAAGGGGCGGAAAAGCGTGGGATACGCCGGCGATCCATTGTTCGTGGTGGTCGCATCGTAGACGTTGGCTGCGAGCTGGAGAATGCGGTGCATCTCCCCTGAATAATAACTGTAGGGATGGATTGGAATGTTCGTAACACTCAGGGTAATGCCCCGGTTCGGGACAAACGTAGGCAGGGCAGACGCAGGAAGGTTGGTGATGTTGGCGTAACTGGTTCCGAAAAACCAGTTGGTGGCCAGCCAGTTGGTGGGGTTTAAGGTTGAATCGTAGTAAACGACGGGCGTGCAACTGGCCCGAATCATCAGTTCGGCAGCGTTGAAAAAGAAGTAATTGGGATCCCAGCTGGCGAAGCCTGAAAGCTCGCCCCCCGAAGAACCGATTTGAATGCTGGACGGATTATAAACCGCGTTGGACCAGTTGATGTTCAACTTGCCATTCACCGGCCACGAATCTGTTCCCAAGGTCGAAAGCAGCGTGTAAAGCACGCGCCGGTCACGATTGCCAATAAAACCAGGCACTGTAGGCGCGGCCGGATCGTAAGGCGTCAGGTTGTTGGTGGTGATATACTGCAGGTTGGTGGCAAAAGAAGACGAGTAGGTCCGCCCAGGTAGAAACAGCTCATTTGCGTCGAAATAGCGCTGGGCCAACGTAGAACTGTTGCTGCCACCGGCCCACGGCACGTTGTTAAGATCGTTATCAATGGTAAGATTCGTGGACAACATCAAAGGGCCGGTGGTCAGCACATCATATTGCGCACTCACCAGATTGGCGGACGGCACCGCCCCGAAAAGAGCGGTCAAGGTTGCCAAGTTGTTATAGCCACCGTTGTTTCGGAACAGCAGCAGGTCGAGCGCATCGCGGAAAACGTCTCGCGTGGAGGGAGCGCCGCCACTAATCCCCGCGCCAACGTTATAATTGTAATTCCAGAATGGATTAGCCTCCGCGAGCATGGCTGCCAGGTTCATTTCGTGCGGACCGAGGCCGAGGTTGCGCAGATATCCCTCGGCCGTGGGCGACGCCGGGGCGGGCAGAACCGAGAGCTTGGCCTGGTTATGAATCCAGTTCAAATCCACAGCCTTGCCGGCAGGCATCACCAGATACGCGTAGCGGGCGATGCCCCGGTTGTTCGCACTGTGCGGCGCGTCCGGATACTCCAACATGCCGATCCAGTGCGGGTCTCCAGCTTGAAAACGGTCGGTATAATCAAACAGACCACCGTGGTTGAAGTCGAGATACCACCGGCCCTGGTTGGTTTCACTCGCAAGCGGATCGTAGGGGGTGACATTCGCGTAGTAGGGCGAGAAAACAGGCAGGCGCGGGTCATATTGCAGGTTGGCCAGATTCGCCAACCAAGGCGTGGGCTGGCCCGGCAGCGCCAGCGCATTCGTGTGGTTGACATTGTTCGGGCTGGCAACAAGCGGGTTGAACCCCGGGCTTTGAAAATTCGTGGACACCATCACCCCGTAATTATACTTGTCCCCCGTGGCCAGCAGGCGCGCTAGAACCTCCGCGATTGCCCGCGACCGGCCGGCCTCGTTGGCCATACGGGCCGCGTCCATGTTGGTAACCACTTCGAGCTGCCGACGCTCCCGGCGGGCCACGCCAAGGAACGCGACCACCATGAAGGTGACCAGCGAAAGCATGATCAGCGTGGCGACCAAGGCGACCCCACCGCTACGGCGGCAAGACCGTGGAACCGTCGAGCGATAGGGGCTGGCGTTCATTGTTGGCCGAGGCGAATGGCGACTTGCTGCCGAAAGATTTGAACGGAGTCGCCCTGTTGGGAAAGATAGTTGGTCGTGCCGATGGCCGACGCTTGGGCGGCGACCTTGGCGTCAAGAACGCCCAGTTCCAAATCCACCA
>RFVF01000162.1 GCA_009922615.1 Pseudomonadota bacterium | reverse complement strand
GTCATCTGCGTATCGATCCTCGCCTGGGTGTATTTGTCGGTGAAACTGGAACCGAAAGCGTTGTCCGTCACTGGTTCCGCACGTAAAGCCATCGTCTCTGATCTGGTGACTTGGGATGGCGTTGTCACGGCCCAAGATCCGAACCTCATCCAAGCCTACAATTCGTTGAAATCCGGCTCCGACAAGGTCAAAGAATACCTGCTGGCCAATGGTATCGCCGAACCAGAGATCACCCTCTCAGCCATTACAACCACTCGCCGGTTGCACAAAGAGATCGTCCCTGGTGCTGCGGCAACCCTCAACTCTCCAGCCACCGCACCGACCATCATCACCACTGACAAAGTCGAAATGTTCACGCTCACCCAAGCCATCAGCATCAGTTCCACGAACATGAAGACAGTCCCAACGGTTGCACGCGGGGTCACCAGTCTGATCAAAGAGGGTGTTGAGATCGATTCCAACCCGCCCAGCTACCACTACACCAAGCTGTCCGAGCTCAAAATCAACATGCTCGCGGATGCCACCAAGGACGCCACGACCAGAGCAGAGCAGATCGTCAACAACGCCCATGGTCGATTGGGTAAGCTGGTGGAGGCCCGGATGGGGGTCATGCAGATCAACCCCAAGGGAGTGTCAGCAACGTCGGCGGAGGGCAACAACGACACCAGCTCCTACGAGAAGGAGATCACCGCCGTGGTAAGCGTGAAGTTCGAGGTGAAGTAAGCCTTTGCTGCTACGTCAACCCCAGAAACCCCCATGAAAACTCTCCTTAGTCGCATGAATGACGGCAACTACTCACGTTTGGCAGTCCGACTGTGCTTCCTGATCATCGCCGCCGTGACTTTCACCTCTTGCACCTGTCTCAACGTGAAAAAGGTAGAGGGAGATTTCGACGGACTCAAAGCAGCACTCAATCGAACGCAGTCCAAGGGCACGCTGCGTTTGCTACTCGTTCACGGGATGACCGACCACCAGGCTGGCTGGAGCTCGAATTTGGTGTCCGGCCTCACCACGCGGCTTCATCTGGTGCTAGATCCGGCAAGCGGCTCCAAAACGACTTACAAACGGCAAACACAATCCATGGGAACAGTTCAGGTTTCCCAGTTTACCAACAGCCTCGCCACCAGCAAACTTCGCGTGTATGAGTTGACTTGGAGCGATGTCACGAGGCCATGGAAAACCAATCAGTTCACCAACGACGAGTCCCACGCCCATCAGAGTGAGCGGGTGTGGGTCAATCGCAGGCTGAAAACGAGCCTCATGAATGACGGGTTTGGGGATGCGGTGCTGTACGCCGGCCACTTTCGTGAGAACATGCAGTATCCGATCATGCGTGCAGTGGCACAAATGTTGAATGACGGTTTGAACCCTGATGACGAGGTCGCAATCGTCACCACGAGTTTGGGAAGCTATATGACTCTCGACACGCTGGCACGGATGAGTCAGGGCTTTCCCATCTTGAACGAGGCTACCGTCCAAACGGATGAGGTGCACCGGCTGATTCAACAGACCACGCAGCTCTTTATGCTGGCGAACCAAATACCCCTGCTGGAATTGAGTGATGTGAGTAATCGACTGGATGTGGCCACCTCCCCCAAAAGCGCCTCAATGAAAGCCAGTCATGGATTGAAAGGTTTTCTTAGCGAGCGGCAGAAGGTTCTCCAGGCAGTGAGCAGCCCAAACTTTGACACCGCACGCTGGAAACTTCGGGTGGTGGTCATCAGTGACCCCAATGACATCCTGAGTTACCCGCTAGCCGCGAAGGATGTCGCCAACTCAAACCCGTTGGACATAAGCGTTCTGAACGTGCTGATCAGCGTCGAACGCTATGCCATTCTGGGAGTTTTTGCATGGCCCAAGACGGCACACGCAGGGCATGACAAGAGCAGCGGGGTTCTGGATTTGATGGTCAACGGCCATCCGTGAGATTTCGAGCTGCGACGCCCGCCAAGCTTCGTTGAGTTAAGTCCACCACAGTCTGGCCCATCAGGGTAGCTTGGTGGCGCGATAAAAGCGGTGGAAGTGGTTGGTGGCGTCAGAATCGGAATAGAAAAGCGATCCTGAGACGCTTTCGTAGCTGCCCAGGGAAATCCAATTCAACAAATTGGTCGAGGCTTCCAGCCGGTAGGCTCCGTTGGTTGTGGTGCCCAGATTCAGTTCGAAATGGCGATGGCCGGTGCTCTGAAACCCACCCGCTCCTTGGTTGGGTCGAATGCCAATCCTGATCGCAGCTGACGTGGTTGCGGCTCCGTTGGCGTCGTAGGCTCGGACTCGATAGCGATGCACTCCGGCCACAAAGTTCGTTGCTGCGAAACCGTTGAAAGGGGGACTGGTTGAGGAGGCAACGAGATTCTTGCCGTCGTAAAGTTCCACCTTGGATACCTGGCCGTCGGGATCCGATGCGCTGAAGCCAATGGTAAAGGCGGCAGGAGAGGTGTAAACCGTGCCATCTGGCGGAGCAGTAATAGTTATCACTGGCGGGGCATTGGAGGCGGTGTAGGTGCCTCGCCGATAAGTAACGCCCACTGGTGAATCAAACCGCCACAGACTCCTCGAACCTGACGCAGCGAGCTTGTCCGAGCTGAGGGCCAGATAATACAGCGACGCCCCGCTGGTAGCCGTGACATCGTAATCGGAGAATACGACGGCCGAATCATCCCCAGTAAAGCACGCACGAGCCACCCTACCGGTCGTGCTTGTAATCAACCCGTTGGTTCCGGTTTCCAAGTCCGAAACGAAAATGTAGGAGTTGCCAGCGATCAGGACTTCAAACAGGAGGTAACGGCTGCTGGTGCGGCTGAAGAATGGTTGGAGGCTCTGGTATTGTGCGTTCGGTGGAATCAACGGCTTCATCTCCAGGGTGGCAACGTCCAGCGTGTAGATCGACCAGGCTGTAAACGAGTTGCCGTCCGCGTCCACCGCTACGGATTGGGCGGTGTAGGCAAGCGTTCGGCCATCGGGTGAGAAAGACATCGCCCCGGCGGCGATGACGTTGGCGGTGGGTGTGCTGTCAACCACGGGAGTCGTCAGAGTAACCGTGATGTTGGTATTGTTTACCAAGTCGAGCAGTAGAATTTGATTGGTGGCCACGCCGTTGTTCAGAAGCGCAAAGGCAGCGCGGTCAGCCAAGGGAGAGAAAGCCAACGACGAGACAATACCGGCCGCGCTGACGTTCTGCGTGCCTCCGGTTGTGTTAACGTAAGCCAACGCATTGCCGGAAGTCACGTAGGCTACCAAACTGCCTCCTCCAACCACAGAAGGACGCGTGATCTTGACGCCGGTCGCGATTTGGATGCCGTTGATCGGGTCGCTGAGGCCCGCCTCATACCGGGCAAGCGAGTAACCGAAGACGCTAGAATCGTAATAAACCCAGATGGTCGAATCGGGAGCGTTGACGGCTGGCAAATTTGTTGGGGACTGGGTGACATGGATCGGGGTGGCGAAGAGCTCGATGGCATCAAAGCCTTCCGCGACTTTGAGTGCTTGAGCTGATCCGACGCCAAAGAGCTCTTCCGCCGCCGACACTGCCCCGAGCCGAGCATCGATGAATTGCGACTGGGGCAGCAGCTTCGTGGTTAGACAGTGGTAGAAGACCTTCTCGGCATTGGTGATTCCCAGGCTGTTTGTGAGCCCGGCGGCAATCAGGTAGTAAGCACGGTTGAAGATGCTGCTATTTTCGTGAACCCCGGCATTATCTTTCGGTGGACTACCCGCCAGAATTGGATCTGTCGGTTGGATGAACTCACTCATCCTTTGCGGATAAGGACGCCCAGGCGCAAAATTCATGGCTGCCGGATTACTGATGTTACGAACCGGGTGAATTAACCGTGACCCCATCACCCAGTCGGGCGATCCACCATTCGCTCGTGCCTCGACCATCTCCCCAAAAATGTCGGAAAAAGATTCGTTCAGCGCTCCCGATTCGTCGTGATAATCGAGAATTCCTTTGCTGCCGATGCTGTAGGTCACGCCATGCGTCAGTTCGTGACCGATTACATCCAAAGAGGCAGCGTAACGATCCACGTCGCCAAAGAACATCTGCTTGAAATCGTTTCGCCAGAACGCATTTGCCAGATTGCCAACCCTTACGGTGGCTACCAGGTTGCTGCCCTTGTTGTTGTAGGAATTACGCCCGTGACGCTCGGCGTAGTAGTCATACACCTGGGAGAAATTGTAGGCTGCGCTTACCCCGTCCGGCACGGTCCACAAGCTCGCAAACGAGGAAGTGATGTAATAAAGCGGGGCGTTGCCCTGAAACAGCTGTGCTTGGGTCGCGTCCTGCGCATCGGTGACCAAAATGAAGCCATTCGTCGAGGCTGGGTCAAACATCGCCTTGGATTCATCCCGTAGGTAGTAGGTGCTTGCTCGCTGATCCACATTCAGCGGAACCGTGTTACCGAGCAAATCCACGCCCGAGCCGGCCACGTTCGCACACAGGCACATGTTGGCGGTCTTGAGCAGTTCGCCGGTCCGCGCATCCACCACGATCTGCCAGCGGTGGGCGAGGTCTGTGGACAACTCCGTTTTCCATGCAAGCTTTGGCGGCTTGCTCAACGGCGCGTAAATCAGCAGTTCCGGTGTGCTTGGGGTGCCAGAGTTCCCGTTCGGCACGCTTGTTTGGGCTCGGGAAATGGCGTCGTTCGCGGTAATCGCCGGCTCGACAGCAATGCCATCGGGAGTCGGGACCATCGTGGTGTGAACCAAATCGATCGCCCCCGTTGGATCGAAATGCGCAGACAGCTCTCCCGGCCATACTTCGATCCCCTGATGATACTGGGCAAAGCGTAGCACCGTTCGACCCAGAGAATCGGTCTCCTGATGCGTCAGGCGCAGTTCATCCTTCGGCGCGGTTAGCAAAAAGACCTCCCGGTACTGGGTGAGGAAGTCGATTGCGGCCAATTCCTTGCCGTTAGGTTGGACCAGCAGGTTCCGGTCAGGTTCGGCCAGGGGCCAACCTTTGAGCTGGATGGGCACCCGCGATTCCGGGCGCAGATAGGCTTGCAGCGTCCCGCCAGAGTCTGCCAAGAGCTTTTGCAAAGGGTTCACCTGCCCTGGCAGCGGTTCAGTCGCCGTGTAGTATTTCCGCGTGTCCTTGGGCCGATTGGCTGCCAGCAATTGCGTCGAAACATCGATCAACGCCTTGACCGTAGCATTGGTGACGTCCTTAAAAGCCACGCTCTCGCCCTTGAGTTTTGTGACTGGTGCGTTGCTTGGAGCGTAGGCTATAATTTGGGCCAGAGCTGCAGGGTGGTCAGCGACAACCGTGGTGAGACGCTTAATCAGCCAGAGAGACGCGAAGACCAAAAGGGCAAGGGACACCAGTCGGATGGCTTGACGATACCTGCGCATAACCACAGTCCTGTTGGCTTGACTGAATTCGCAGCGGGTTTGAGCCCTTCAGCAAACTGTCAAAGCGGCTTTTGCCGAGAATCTCAACAGGCGACCTGTTCCCGTCAAGCGGAGAGTCCAGCCAGCCTATCAAGCCTTCATCTCATGAATTCTTTCGGCCGGGCAATCTGTCTGGCGATCGCGTGCAGTTCCGTGATTGAGGTGTAGAGACCAACTGATCTCATCGCGTTTGCAAACTCTTTGGATTGCTCGGCTTGCTCGTGGTGAACGTGGGTGAATTGACTCTCATGGGACAATTTGAATGCCAGCGCTTACCTGCGGACTACACGTTCCGCCATCCACGCTCCCCGAGATATAATTATGAATCACTCCATGATTATAGCCATCCTCGTTGATCGCCGTCGCATAGCTGGCAACCGTGGGGGTCAAGATGTAGGAGCCGGGTGGCGTAGATAAAAGAGTTCGCACCTCAAAGGTGATGACCCCATCGGAAGAGGCTGGCAAGATTGTCTGAGGTCCAATCTGCACAATGCGGAAAAGGCTGCTAGCGTCCCCTTGCGAGCCTACCACCTTCTAGCTTCCCCTTGGGAACCTACCACCTTCAAAGTGCAACGCACGTTCGGCACAGGCGAGAACACCTTCGGATCACCATGACTTCGGAACCGCAACTGTTCATCTTTTGTGTTCGATTTCCGGCCTTTGGTTGAGCGCATCTCCTTTTCGGCAAATCGATCAGACGACTCGACTGCGTAGGCCACTTCAACACTGTAGGGCTTCTTGTTGCGAAGATGGACATTCAGCCGAAAAACTTCTCCCCGCTTGGCAGTGGGGTTTTCCGTGTTCGCCGAGAGCATTTCCAGATTCGCATCTCTTGCTAGGCACTGAAAGACCCATGCCACGCTAGGGTTCTTCAAAAGGGTATCCCCCCCTCCGTGAGGGCAAGTAATGTTTTCAGGGAGAAGAGTAAGCACCCCCATATCCAATTCAGTGTCAGCAGGAAGTCCCATGTTGGGGCGAATCCGAAAGGAAATCTGTTTATCGGAAGACGCCGTGACCTCGGGAAGAATTACTGACCACATCAGAGGTGTGCCG
>RFVF01000161.1 GCA_009922615.1 Pseudomonadota bacterium | reverse complement strand
CACGTCGGTCAGGCGGAAGTCCCGGCCAGCGTAACGGAAAGTGAGTTTCTCGTGGTCCAGCCCGAGCAGGTGCAGGATCGTGGCATGGAGGTCAGGGAGGCTGACTTTGTCTTGCACCGCCTCGGCCCCGTGGTCATCCGTCGCGCCGTAGCTGGTGCCGCCCTTCACGCCGCCGCCGGCCAGCCAGAGGGTGTAGCCCTTGTTGTTATGGTCGCGACCGTCATCGCCTTGCGCATACGGCGTGCGGCCAAACTCGCCGCCCCAGATCACGAGCGTTTCCTTCAGCAAGCCACGCTGCTGTAGATCGGTGAGCAAGCCGGCGATGGGCTTATCCACGCTGGTGGTGGTGCGACTGAGCGCACCGGAAAGGTTGAAATGGTGGTCCCAATTGCCACTGCCTACTTCGACAAAACGCACGCCCGCCTCGATGAACCGCCGGGCCATCAAACATTTGCGGCCGAAGTCGTCCGTGTCGCGGTCACCGACGCCGTAGAGTTTTTTCGTGGCGTCACTCTCCTTGGCCAAGTCCAGCACGGCTGGCATCTGGCTCTGCATTTTGAACGCTAGTTCGTAGCTCTCGATGACGCCCTCGATCTCGGCGTGGTAGGGATTGCGGGCCTGGGCTTCGCGATTGAGTGTCTGAATGAGATCGACTTCGAGCCGCTGCGCCGCCGGGCTGCCGGGCGCGCGGAGGTTTTTCACTTCCGCGCCCGCAATGGGCCGGCTGCCGGTGCCGATGCGCGTGCCTTGGCAAATGGAGGGGAGAAAGGCGCTGCCGTAATTTTGCGCGCCACCAGTGTTGTTGGGCGGGGCGATGGTGATGAAGCCGGGAAGATTTTCGTTCTCCGTGCCAAGTCCGTAAGTGGCCCACGCGCCGAGCGACGGTCGCACAAACTGCGAGGTGCCCGTGTGCAGCCGCAAGAACGCCTGCGGATGTGCCGGCAGGTCAGTCTGCATCGAACGGATGAGCGCTAATTCGTCCGCGTGCTTCGCGACGTTCGGGAAGAATTCGGAAATCCACAGCCCGCTCTGGCCGCGCTGCTTGAACTCAGCCTTCGGCGCGAGCCAGACGCTGCTGGGACGGGTGCCGGGCTTGCCCGCATCGGCGATGAGGCGGGGCTTGTAATCGAACGTGTCCACGTGCGACGGCCCGCCGCTCATGCAGAGGAAGATCACGCGTTTGGCGCGCGGGGTGAAGTGCGGCTGCTTCGGTGCCAGCGGTTTGTCATTCCCTGCGGCACGGGTCGCCAAGCCGGCGAAAGCGAGGTAGCCAAAGCCACACGACACGGAACTCAGAACGGCACGCCGGGAGAAGGAATGCGGGCTGGGATTCATGGGCAAATAGATGGTTTAGCCACGGATAAAAGTTCAGTTCAATTGCCGAAACTCCGCGCTCGCGAAGAGCGCACGGCAGTAGCTGGTCCATGCGGCGGCCTGCAGGGCGGGCGTGACGGGTTTGCCTTCGAGAAACTTGCTGAAGAATCCGGCGGCGGCGGACTGCTCGCTTTCTCTTGGCGGCCGCGTGTAGGCCAGCCAGTAGGCGACGTTCACGCGTTCCTTGAGCATGGCCGCTTCATCGGAGCTCACGCCCTGCGGCTGCCAGCGCAGGAGCCGCGTGGCGACGGCCCCGGCCTGTTCAGCGACGAACTCGCTGTTCAGAAGGAAGAGCGCCTGCGCCGGGACGCTAGTGCTCTCGCGCTTGCCGGTGACGAGGCTCGGCTCGGCGAAGTCGAAAAGCGCCAGCACCTCGGGCACCTTGTCGCGCACGATGGGCAGATACACGGAGCGATGCGTGGTGTCCGCGTTGAGCTGGGCCTCGCGGATGCCGACCACGTTCGGGCCGTCAATCGGCAGGTCGCCCATCGTCAGCACCACGGAGCCGACCGGGGGCTTGAGTTCCAGCCGGCCGGAGACCTGCAGGATGGCGTCGCGAATCCCCTCGGCATCGAGCCGGCGCGGAGACATGCGCCAGTTCCAAGTGTTCTCCGGATCGGCGAGATGGTTCTTTTCGTCGTGAGCGGAAGACAACTGATAGGTGTGGCTCAACACGATTTCGCGCACCAATTGCTTCGTGCTCCAGCCCTGCGCGACAAACCGAACGGCCAGCGTGTCGAGCAACGCCTGATTGCTTGGCTTGAGCCCGGTGGTGCCGAAGTTGTCCGGTGAATCCACGAGGCCCTGGCCAAAGAGCCAGCCCCAGAGCCGGTTGACATAGACCCGGGCCAGCAACGGATTGCCTGGCGACGTAAGCCATTCGGCAAGTTCGCGACGTCCACTGCTGCTCGTGGGAATGCGCGGCGGAGTGCCGTGCGTAAGCGCAGCGGGAAAGGCGCGGGCGACCAGATCAGTTGGTTTGTCCGCATCGCCACGTGTGTAGAGCGGCAGGTCGCCCACGGCGGCGAACTCCAGCGGGCGAATGCCAAAGAGCCGGCCCTCGGCAAAGCGGCGGAAGTTCCCGGTCATCCCAGAGCCACGCGTGCCTGGCAAATCTTGCACGCCCATCGCCAGCGCCTTTTCCTCGCCAGTTACGGCGTCGTATTGCTTGAGGCGGACGTCGAGCTGGCCGGTCTCGAAGATGAGGCGGAGGCGGTCAACCAGCTTGCGCGGATCGTTGTCCGGCACCTGTGGTCCCTTCCCTTTCTGGCCAAACATTGCGCCCAGCGAGCCACGCAGTTCCTCGCGTTTCGTGGCCAAGTCTTTCTCCACTCGCTTGCGTTCCTCGCCGCTCATCGTGCGGTTCAACGTCGGCGCGTGCGCGCCTTTGGGCAGTTCCACGAGTTTGGCGGGATGCCGATTTTGCACGCCCTGCGCCGTCCCGTAAAGCGTCTCGGTGGAGGTGAAAATGCCGGCGAGCGCGTAATACTCCTTCTGCGAAATGGGATCAAACTTGTGATCGTGGCAGCGCGCACACGCAATGGTGGTGCCGAGCAACGCCTGTGACAGCGTGTCAATCTGCTCGTCCGCCACATCGAGGAAGAACTGGCGCGCGTTCTGTTCGTTGACGCTCTTCGTGCCCAACGCCAGAAAACCTGTGGCCACGAGCTGCTCGGCACGTTGTCGGTCGGAAGTCGCGGGCAGCAGATCACCAGCGACCTGCTCGCGCACGAAACGGTCGTAGGGCTTGTCTGCGTTGAAGGCGGCGATAACGTAGTCGCGGTAGCGCCAGGCATGCGGATAGGCGGTGTTCACGTCCTTGCCGGTGGATTCCGCGTAGCGCGCCACGTCCAGCCAATGGCGGCCCCAGCGTTCGCCAAACTGCGGCGACGCGAGCAACCGATCCACAACCTTCGCGAAGGGATCAGTGGACTTGTCATCGAGGAATGCCGTGATCTCCTCGAACGTCGGCGGCAATCCGATGAGATCGAAGTAAACGCGCCGCAGGAGCGTGAGCTTGTCCGCATCAGCCACCGGCGCGAGCCCCTTCGCTTCCAAGTTCGCGAGGACGAAGCGATCCAAGTCGCCCTTGGGCCACGCGACGTTTTTCACCGGCGGCACCGGTGCAGCCTTTGGGAGTTGGTAAGCCCAGTGATCTCGGGCCTTGGCTCCGTCGTATTCCTTCTTCACCAGCACGCCACCGGTGCGCGGATCGGCGGCTCCGGTCTGGATCCAGCGCTCGAAATCGCGAATGACCGAATCGGAAAGCTTGCCGCCCTCTTTCTCCGGCGGCATCTGCAAATCCTTGTTCGCATAACGAATGGCTTCGAGCAGGAGCGATTTCTTCGTGTCCCCCGGCACCACGGCCGGCCCGGTGTCGCCGCCGTGACGCGCCGCCTCGCGCGAGTCGAGCGCCAGACCGCTTTTCACCCTGTTGCCCTCGCCAGTCGCGTGGCACTTGTAACACTTCTCGACCAACACGGGGCGAATCTTGGATTCAAAGAACGCGATCTCCTCGCTCGAAGCCGCGCGCTCCGGGGACTTCGACGACGACTTGGGCGACGCGAATTGCGGCTGTTCGGGGCCGGACTTCGCCCCCGCCTGCAACGCCGTAATCCCGCGGAATTCTTCCAGCGAGAGGAAGCCGTCCTTGTTCTTATCCAATGCCGCCATCACCGCCTCGGCCGCGCCGGGCTCGCGCAAGCGCGTCGAGGCGGACAGCTCTTCCAGCGAAAGTTTGCCATCGCGATTCTTGTCGAGAAACCGGAAGGCCGTGTCCGGTGAAGTCGGAGCGGTGGAACCTTTCTTGCTCGGCGGCTGCTGCGCAAACACGACCGCCGCGAGGCCGAACGAAAGTGCGAGCGTCCAGAGCAGGGATTTCATGGCTGGCTTGCAGGTTGAACTCGTCACAACACAAACGACGCTGCGCGTCCCCAGCGGTTACTGCTTTTTTCCGGATGCCCCGGATGGCTCCGCCCGGCCGATCCCCTCCAACACCAGCCGCAACAGTTCGCGCTCCTGAAATCGCCGCGTGGCCTCCGCGAACTGCACGACCAGCAACTGCTGCGACGGGACGATGTAAAGCTTCTGCTTCCCCGCCCCGGCCGCCATCACAAGATCGCGTGGCCGCTCGTCAGCCGCGTTGAGCCAGAACGTGAGCCCGTATGTGGGATGCGCCGCAGTGCCGTGAAAGCACTCCACCAATAGTTTCTCGGAGACAAGTTGCCGTCCCTCCCAGGCTCCCCGGTTCAAGACCAGCAGACCGAACTTCGCCCATTCGCGCGCCGTCAGCAGCGCGCCCGAGGGGAGCTGCGGATTGCCCTCCGCATCCTCGCGCCACACCGACACCTTGAGGCCAATCGGATCGAGGAGACGGCGCTTGAGATAGCCTTCAACGGTCTCCTTGCGCGACACCAGCTTGCGGCGGAGCAATTCGCCGAAGCACTGAAAGGGAACCGGGCCGTATTGAAATTTCTCACCGGGCGAGAACTTCGCCTCCGCAAGTTTCACGGCTTCGCGATAGCTGGGCACGTCCCCGATTTCGCCGCCCGCCACACCACTCGTGAGCGAGAGCAACTGGCGGATCGTGATCCGGGATTTGCGCGGATCGGCCTGCCACTCCGTCAACGTGGCCGAAACTTTCTCGTCCAATTGCAGCAGACCATCCTCCACCGCCATGACTGCCAGCACACCGACAAAGCTCTTCGTGCCACTGGCCAGCCGGTGCGGCTGTTCACGCGTGTGACCGTTGAAGTAGTCCTCGAACACCAGCCGGCCCTCGCGATAAACCAGCAGCGCATGGCCATTGCAGGAGCGGAGATAATCCGCCGCCGCTTGAAACGCCGACCCCGCCGGTCCGACGAACGGCTCACCGTGAACGCAGCAGCTCCTGGCGAGCATGAGCACGCAGGCAAGACGGAGGAGAGCCGACGGATTCATGGTGCTTGGACACGGTGACCATGCCGCGCGGCAGCGAAGACAGCAACGCTGATTTCACCGTAACGTCCCCTGCCCTCCCCGACGCCTACTGGGGTCGAACCGGCACCGACGGCGGGAAGGCTTTGCCGCGATTGGTGAGGGCCTGAAAACCCGGGGGCGGCTGCGGAAGATTTGGGGCACCGAATGGCGGTGGAGACGGGGAACCCGGCGGCGGCGAACTGGGAGGCGGCGAAACAACCGCTCCGTTGGCAGACGGAGAATTGACCACAGACGCGGGAGCAGGCGTGACAGACGGTGGTCTGGGCTGATTGCCGCCGTCGACTGGCGGTGCATACAGCGGCGGTTGCTTCTCATCGCGCTCCAGCACCCGCCCGTTGGGATTCAGGAAGCCGTCCACGACCAGATAGCCATCATGACCTGGCTCAGGTTCCAACCGCACACGAAGCCGCCCATATTGCTGCCCGTCGCGGTTCCGCAGGTAGAAGTTGACCTCACGCCGCACCTTCCAATTGGGATCATCCTTCTTGAACTCGGCCACCCATTGCGGCTGGTAGCCCTGCTCAGGGGCCAGATACATGAACTCATCCTGCGTTTCAATCAGCCCACCACCCGGCACTTCCAGCGTGCAGCTCCAATCAAAACGCGGCTCGTAACCGCGCTGGCCGGGCGGGGCGTTGTGTTTAAGCGTAACGCGCAAGTCCGTTTCCTGACCGGGCTGCGTCGCCTTGCGGTTGCGTTGCAAGTCGAAGGGGAGCACGGCTCCATCCTGCGGAATGCTGCCGCTGATCCGCACCACATGCAACCGCACAGCACCGTTGGATTTCCACATGCGGAATATCACCGGAACCAAAGGATTGGGTGTGAAGTGGTGCGGCAAGGTGCCGTAAGAATAGTTCATTTTCGCTCTCGTTGACACAACGTAACCATCCTTTGTCAGTGATAGGATGCCAAACGCATCGCCACGTAACCGCGTAAAGCTGAATTGTCCATCTGCGCCTGCCACCGTCACTGGCCGCGCAAATTCACCGGCTGGCTCGAACAAATTCTTCACGTGCCACTCGCGCGTCTCCGCTTTCACCACCACGCCGGCTAACGGCTGGTCGTTCTGGTCCACTACTTTGCCGAAGAAATTGATCTCCACGTTTTTATCTTCGACAACCAATTTGGTTTTAATCGCACGTTCAGCAATCGCGGTCGGGCTGGCTTGCAGCGATTGAGCCACTGCAATCACATCGGAATGCCGGGAGAGTT
>RFVF01000017.1 GCA_009922615.1 Pseudomonadota bacterium | reverse complement strand
CGTGTCGGCGGCTTCCAGCCGCCACCCAGTGCGACTGACGAAGCCGCCGGCACTGTGCCGCGGTCGCTAACGCGTGAACAGTGCTTTGAGTTCGCCATCGGGAAAATTGGCAATGCGCTCGGGCCGCTGTTTGCCGAGGCCGACTCCTTCCCCACGCGCGTGCGGCTGCCAGACGCGCCGCTTCAGCTCGTGGACCGCATCACGGCCATCGAGGGCGAGCCGCGCTCGATGACACACGGGCGCGTCGTGACCGAGCACGATGTTCACGCGGGCGCTTGGTATCTCGATTGCGGCCGCATTCCGACGTGCATCGCGGTGGAGGCGGGGCAGGCGGACCTGTTCCTCTCCGGCTTCCTCGGCATTGATTTCGAAACGCGTGGGCGGGCGATGTATCGGCTCCTCGACGCGAAGGTTTGTTTCCATCGCAGTCTGCCGGGTCCGGGCGAAACGATTCGCTACGACATCCGCATCGAGCGTTTCTTCCAGCAAAGCGGCGTTTGGCTCTTCAAGTTCAACTTCGAGTCCACCGTCAACGGCCAGCCGCTACTCACGATGAGCGAGGGCTGTGCGGGCTTTTTCTCGCAACAGGATTTGGCGGCAGGCAAGGGCGTCATCCGCACTTCGCTGCAACTCAAGCCGCAGCCGGGCAAGCGCCCCGCCGACTGGGAAGACTTCGTGCCGATGGCAGTGGAGTCGTATTCGGCGGCGCAGCTCGACGCCCTGCGCGAAGGCGATTTGGTCAAGTGCTTCGGGGAGAAGTTCGCCGGGCTGAAGCTCGCGAAGCCGGTGACGTTGCCCGGCGGGCGGATGCGGTTGGTGCATCGGATCGAGCGACTTGAGCCGAACGGCGGGCGCTTTGGACTCGGGCTGATTCGCGGTGAGGCGGACATTCATCCCGACGACTGGTTTATCACGTGTCACTTCGCGGACGACCGCGTGATGCCGGGCACATTGATGTATGAGTGCTGCCTGCACACGTTGCGTGTGCATCTGCTGCGGCTGGGCTGGGTGGTCGAGGCACGGCCGGGCGTGGCGCTGGAGCCGGTGCCGGGCGTGGTCGGCCAGCTCAAGTGCCGCGGGCAGGTGCTTGAGACGACCAAGCTGGTGACCTACGAGATTGAGATTCGGGAAATCGGCTACGGGCCGGAACCGTATGTCATCGCCGACGCGCTGATGTATGCCGACGGCAAGGCCATCGTGGAAATCAGCAACATGAGCCTGCGCTACACGGGTGTGACTCGGGAGGAATTGAGCAGAAGCTGGGCGATGGCGCGGGGTGAGGGAGAACGCGTAGCGAACGCGACGGGTTTCAAATCATGCGGGCCAATCCTCTATGGCCCTGAGCGAATCACTGCTTTCTCCAGCGGCAATCCCTCCGACGCCTTCGGCGAGCCATATCGCATCTTCGACGCGGGCATGTCGCGGCGCATCGCGCGGCTGCCCCGTGCGCCGTATCAGTTCCTCGACCGCGTCACGGAGATTCGCGGTTGCGAGGCGTTCAAGATGGTCGCGGGCGGCGAGGTGACGGCGGATTACGATGTGCCGCCCGGTGAATGGTATTTCGCCGCAAACCGCCAGGGCGACATGCCGTTTGCTGTGCTGCTGGAAATCGCCCTGCAACCCTGCGGCTGGCTCTCGGCCTACCTCGGTTCCGCGCTCACCAGCACCGACGATCTTTCCTATCGCAACCTCGGCGGCACCGGCACGCAGTTCGCGCCGGTGCTGCCCAATGTCGGCACGCTTACCACGCGCATAAAAAACACGCGGCTGTCTAGCTCGGCGGGGATGATTATCCAGTGGTTCGACTTCGAGGTGAGCGCGGGCGCGCAGAAGATTTATCGTGGCGACACTTACTTCGGCTTCTTCCCGAAGGCGGCGCTGGAGAAACAGGAAGGCATCAAGGGCGTGAAGCTCTACGAACCTACGCCAGCCGAACTCGCCCGCGCAAAATCGCTGCCGTATCCGACGCACGCGCCGTTCGCAGACACGATGATGCGGATGGTGGATGACATCACCGTGTTCGTCGCCGACGGCGGGCCGAAGGGACTTGGCTTCATCCGGGGCACCAAGCGTGTCGTGGCGGAAGAGTGGTTCTTCCAAGCGCACTTCTACCAAGACCCGGTCGTGCCCGGTTCGCTCGGGCTGGAGTCGTTCCTGCACCTGCTTAAGTTCGCCGCCGTCCAGCGCTGGGGCCATGCGCCGACGCTTCGTTGGGAAGCCGTCGCGATGAACGCAAAGCACGAGTGGACCTATCGCGGCCAAGTCATCCCGCGCGACTCGCTCGTGACGGTCGAGGCTATCGTGACGGCGTGGGACGACGAGCACCTGCTGCTGACGGCGGATGGCTTCCTCTCGGTGGATGGTCGGGTGATTTACGGCATGAAGAACTTCACCGTGCGCGGGGTGAGCGAATAAGGAAATGGATGAAACACGAAAACGCTCTCATTCAGCAAAGCAGGAAGGCAGGAATGGAAATAACTGTCCGAGCGCACCGCTCTTCCTGCCTTCTTGTTTTCCTGATTCATCTCCGTGTTTCATCCGTGGCTCAAAGCTGACCGCTCGATTTTGACATGATGCCCAAATACCAACGCGTCTTCCTCACCGCACTCGGCTACGAGCTGGGACCTGTGGTTGTCACCACCGCCGAACTGGAGGAACGCCTCGCGCCGGCCTTCACGCGGCTGGGGATTCAGCCCGGCCAGCTCGAAGCGTGGACAGGCATCAGCGAACGCCGCTGGTGGGAGCCGGGCACGCCACTCTCGCAAGGCGCGACCGCTGCCGCGAAGAAGGCGCTGGCGAAGTCCGGCGTTTCCGCGCGCGACCTCGGCGCGCTGCTTTACTGCGGTGTGTGCCGTGAGAATTTCGAGCCTGCCACCGCCTGTGCCGTGGCCGATGGCATCGGGATGTGCGGCGGTGCGTTCGTGTATGACCTGAGCAATGCCTGCCTCGGCGTGCTGAACGGCATGGTCGAAGTGGCCAACCGTATCGAGCTTGGGCAAATCCGCGCGGGCCTTGTTGTCTCGTGCGAAAGCTCGCGTGAAATCATCGAGATTGCGTTGAACCGGATGCTCGCGGGGACGGGCGGGATGGCGGAGTTCGCGCCCGCGCTGGCCACGTTCACCGGCGGCTCCGGTGCGGTGGCGGTGCTGCTCACGGATGGTTCTTTCGGGACCTCGCGCGAGCGGCGCCTGCTTGGCGCGGTGTCCGAGGTCGCACCGGAGTTTCACGAGCTGTGCCGCTGGGGCATGAGGCCGGGCCGCGACGGCTGGCACGAGCAGTTCATGCACACCGACTCCGTCGCGGTGCTAAAGAACGGCACGGCGCTCGGCGCAAAGACGTGGAGAGAGTTTCTCAAGGCGATGAACTGGAACAACGACACGGTGGACAAAATCATCTGCCACCAGGTCGGCAGCCAGCATCAGGAGTCTTTCCTGAAGCTCACCGGCCTGCCGCGTGAAAAAGATTACACGACCTTCCGCTTCCTTGGAAACATGGGCACTGCTGCGCTGCCCGTCACCGCCGCCCTCGCGGAAGAGCGTGGCGTGCTCAAGCCTGGCCAGCGCGTCGGCCTGCTCGGCATCGGCAGCGGGCTGAACTGCATGATGATGGGGGTGGAGTGGTGAACTTCCGCCGCGAACACTACCCTTTCGTCGGTCACACGCTCGACCGCGACGGCATCGGCCTGCACTACCTCGACGAGGGCGCGGGCGAGGCCGTCGTCATGGTCCACGGCAACCCGACGTGGTCCTTCTACTATCGGCGGCTCGTGCTCGGCCTGCGCGGGCAATGCCGCACCATCGTGCCCGACCACATCGGCTGCGGCCTCTCGGACAAGCCCGACGACACGCGCTACCAATTCACTCTGGAACGCCGCGTCGCCGACCTCGACGCGCTCATCAGTCACGCGAAGTTGCCGGAGAAAATCACCCTCGTGCTGCACGACTGGGGCGGGATGATTGGCATGACTTGGGCCGCGCAAAACCCGCATCGCATTGCGCGCCTCGTGCTGCTGAACACCGCAGCCTTCCACCTGCCGAAGACGAAGAAGCTGCCGCCCTCGCTCTGGGTCTGCCGCAACACGCCACTCGATGCCCTGCTCATCCGCAAGGCCGGCCTCTTCGTGCGTCTCGTGGCGCGCTGGGGCGTCGCCACGCGCCAGCTCACGCCCGTCGAGCGCGACGCTTATCTCGCGCCCAGCACCGCGAAGGCGAGCCGCCTCGCGCAACTCCGCTTCGTGCAGGACATCCCGCTCACGCCCGACCACCCGACGCACGCGCTTATCAGCGAAGTGCAGGGCAAGCTGGCGCAGTTCGCGCGCACGCCCACGCTGATCTGCTGGGGCGCGAAGGACTGGGTCTTCGACGACCATTTCCTCGCCGAGTGGAAACGCATCCTGCCGCAAGCCGAAGTCCACCGGTTCCCCGACGCGAGCCACCTCGTGCTCGAAGACAAGCCGAATGAGATCCTCATGCTGGTGAAGCAGTTCTTCGCGAAGCATCCGGTGAAGGCGTGATTGTGCAAGCAGCGGCAACAACGGACATGTCCGCCCATATCGCCGCGATGGCTGCGCGGCTGCCGGACGCCCCCGCCGTCTTCGCGCCGCGCCGTGACCGCGCGGGGCAACTCCATTACGACCAGCTCACCTTCCGCGAACTCAACGCCGACTGCGACCGTCTCGCGATCGGCTTTGAGCGCATCGGCATCCGGCGCGGCGTGCGCACGGCGCTGATGGTGCCGCCGAGCCTCGACTTTTTCGCGCTCACCTTCGCGCTCTTCCGCGTCGGCGCGGTGCCCGTACTGATTGACCCCGGCATCGGTCTGAAGAACTTCGGCAAATGCCTCGCGGAGGCCGAGCCGACCGGGTTCATCGGCATCCCGAAAGCCCACGCTGCGCGCGTCCTGCTTGGCTGGTCGCGGAAGACAATTTCCATTCCGGTGACCGTTGGGGCGAAGTGGTTTTGGGGAGGGCACACGCTGGCGGACGTGCGGCGAACTGGCATGGAAAGCCCTTTGCCAGTCACTGAGTCGGAGCGCCGAGCATCGCTCGGCACGACAACCGATGGTTCTCCAATAGGCCGAGCAATGCTCGGCGCTCCAAAAGACACCGCCGCCATCCTCTTCACCAGCGGCAGCACCGGCGTGCCCAAAGGCGTCCTCTACACGCACGCGATGTTCGCCGCGCAAATCGATCAGCTTCGCCAGCTCTACGGCATCCAGCCGGGAGAAATTGATCTGCCCACCTTTCCGCTCTTCGCGCTCTTTGGGCCCGCGCTAGGCATGGCCGAAGTGCTGCCCGAGATGGACTTCACCCGCCCCGCGCAGGCCGACCCCGTGAAGCTCGTCGCCGCCATCAAGCGCTTCCGCGTCACAAACATGTTCGGCTCGCCCGCGCTCATCAACCGCCTTGGCCGCCACGGCGAAGCGCACGGCGTGAAGCTCCCGACGCTCCGCCGCGCCATCTCCGCCGGCGCGCCCGTCCCGGCGAAGACGCTCGCCCGTTTTGCCGCCCTGCTCCCGCCCGGCGCGCAAGTCTTCACCCCCTACGGCGCGACCGAGTGCCTGCCCGTTGCGAACATCGGCAGCGCCGAAATCCTCGGCGAGACACGCGAGCAAACCGAGATGGGCAAGGGCGTCTGCGTTGGCCAACCCGTGGCCGGCCTCACCGCCAAAATCATCCGCATCACCGACGACCCCATCGCCGCTTGGAGCGACGACCTCGAACTGCCGCCCGGCGAGATCGGCGAAATCGCCGTGCAAGCCCCGCAAGCCTCGCGCGCCTACTTCAACCGCGAGCAATCAACCGTATTGGCCAAAATCCCGACTGCTGACGGCGGCTTCTTCCACCGCATGGGCGACCTCGGCTATCGTGACGAGCGCGGGCGGCTTTGGTTCTGCGGACGCAAGTCCCATCGGGTCGTCACCCGCAACGGCACGTTGTTCACGATTCCGTGCGAGGCCATATTCAACACCCACCCGGCAGTCTTCCGGTCCGCACTGGTGGGTGTTCCACAAGGTGATGACATGGAGCCGGTTTTGTGCGTGGAGTTGGAAGCTGCAGAACGCGACCGGAGCGAACTCGGCAAGTTGGAATTGAGGAGTGAACTGCTACATCTCGGAGCACAGTTTCCGCACACACAAGCGATACGCAGGATAATGTTTCACCCGTCTTTCCCCGTGGACATCCGCCACAACGCAAAAATTTTCCGCGAGAAGCTGGCCATCTGGGCAGCAGCACGACACTGATGAACGCACTCGTCACCGGCGGTGGCGGATTTCTCGGGCTCGCCATCGTGCGGGCGCTGCGGGCGCGCGGTGATGCGGTGCGGAGCTTGTCGCGGCAGGAACATCCGGCGTTGCGTAAACTCGGCGCGGAGCATGTGCGCGGCGATGTGGCGGACGCGGCGGTCGTTTCCGCAGCAGCCAAAGGTTGCGACATCGTCTTTCACGTCGCAGCGAAGGCGGGCTTGGTCGGGCCTTACGAGGCGTATCACCGCGCCAATGTCGTTGGCACGGAAAACGTCCTCGCCGCCTGCCGCGCGCACGGCATCCAGCGGCTCGTCCACACCAGTTCGCCGAGCGTCGTCTTCAACGGGCGCGACATGGAGGGCGTGGACGAATCCGTGCCGTATCCGACGCACTTCGAGGCGCACTACCCGCGCACGAAAGCGCTCGCGGAACAGCTCGTTCTCCAGGCCAATTCGCCGACGCTTGCGACCGTCGCGCTGCGGCCGCACTTGATTTGGGGGCCGGGCGACAATCATTTGCTGCCGCGACTTGTCGCGCGTGCGAAGTCAGGCCAGCTCCGGCGCATCGGCTCACAGCGCAACCTTGTGGATACCGTGTTCATCGACAACGCGGCGAACGCGCACCTGCTCGCCGCGGACGCGCTCGCGCCGGGTTTCGCTTGCGCGGGCAAGGCTTACTTCATCTCTAACGGCGAGCCGGTGCCGCTGTGGGACATGGTGGACTGGATGCTCGCCGCCGCTGGATTGCCGCCGGTAACTCGCAGCGTGCCTGTGCCCGTCGCAATGGCGCTGGCATGGGGTTTTGAGACCCTCGCCCGCGTCACCGGCAGCACGCGAGAGCCGAGACTGACGCGCTTCATGGCCCGCGAGATGAGCACTGCGCATTGGTTCAACATCTCGGCAGCTAAACGGGACTTCGGTTACGTGCCCCGCGTGACGACGGAGGAGGGGCTGCGTCGGTTGGCGGAACACTTGAAGCGAGGCGGCTGATGATTCCTGACTGGCAAACGCTCTTCGTTCCACGACCACTCGCAGCGCGCGCGATGCAACTGCCTTTGGCGGGCCTAGAAGCGCCTGTGTGGTTTGCCAGCGCGAGTTCGGCGGACTTGAACGAGCTGCCACCGGAAACGTTTCTGGCCGAGGCGGAGTGCGCGCGGTCGAGTGAGTTCAAATTTGGACAGCCACGGGAGAATTTCACGCTGGGGCGGCTGGCGGGAAAACTGGCGTTGGCAGCGGCTGGCGAGACCAGGCGAGATATCGGCGCAACCGGCCCCCTCACCCCGACCCTCTCTCCCAGTGGGGGAGAAGGAGAAGACTTCGCGCTAAGGCTGCGTTCGATTGAAATCAGCAACGGGGAGCGCGGGGAGCCGGTAGTTCGTGTCGGCGGCTGGAATCCGACGGCACTGGGGGTGAGCCTCAGTCATGTGAACGGGCTGGGCGTGGCGGTGGCGTTTCCGGCCGGCGCGCGAGTCGGGTTGGACGTGGAGCTGATCGATGCGAAGCGCGCGGAGACGGTGCGGAAGGGTGTGCCGTTGTCGGGGGAGGAAGAAAGTTGGCTGAAGTCCACGGCGCTGCCGGAAGCCACGGCGCTCCTGCTGCTCTGGACGGCCAGAGAGTCGCTGGGCAAGGCGCTCGGCACGGGACTGGCGTGCAAGTGGGAGTCGCTGGCGTTGCGGGAGATTGAGCGAGGCGGCGAAGGGGTTTACTCGGGAAGCTTTCTACATCAGCCACAGTTCCGGTGTATTAGCCGGATTGGGGCGGAGGCGGTGATGTCGCTCGCGTTTGAGATCGCGTAAGCAGCCCGCGGGAGAGACGCCCGCCGAAGCAGGCAAGATGCCTGCCCTACTATTCCGCGTTCGGATAGGAGCCAAGCACTTTCACGAAGCTGCATTGCGTGGCGAGCTGCGCGATGGCTTTGGCGACCTTGCCTTCGCTGGAGTGGCCGTCGCAGTCCACGAAGAAGAAATATTCCCACACGCGGCGCTTGCTGGGGCGGCTCTCGATCTTGGTCATGTTGAGCCGATACCGGCGGAAGGGGGCGAGCGCACGGTGCAACGCGCCAACTTCGTCCGCGATGCTGAACATGAGGCTGGTGCGGTCGTGGCCGGTGGGCGGGCTGCACTTGCGGCCCAGCACGAGGAAGCGCGTGGCGTTGGCGGCGTTGTCCTGGATGTCGTGTTCGAGCACTGGCACGCCGTATTTCTCGGCGGCGAGCAGGCCGGCAATGGCAGCGGAATGTTTCTCCTTCGCGGCGAGCTCGGCGCTGCGGGCATTCGAGGAGGTCTCAACAATTTCGGCTCCCGCGAGGTTCTTGTGCACCCACGCGCGACATTGAGCGAGGGACTGCGGGTGAACGTAGAGCTTCTTGATGTGTGCTCGGCCGGACTTGCTGACGAGGCAGTGCGAAATGGGCAGGACGATTTGGGAAACGATCTTCAGGTCGCTGTCCACGAACATGTCGAGCGTGTGCGTGACCACGCCTTCGGTGGAATTTTCAACCGGCACGACGCCGTAGTCGGCACGACCTTTGGCGACTTCGTTGAAGACGTCGGCGATGGTCTTCTGTGCGGCGTAGAGCAGGCTGGAACCGAAGCGTTGGATGGCGGCCTGATGGGTGAAGGTCGCCTCTGGTCCGAGGTAGGCGATGGTCATGGACTTCTCCAACGCCAACGCGCTGGACATGATCTCGCGATAGATGGCGCGGAGCGAGGCGTCGGTGATGGGACCAGTATTCTTTTTGACGATGCGCTGAAAGACCTGGCGCTCGCGGGAGGGGACGTAGATTTCTTCGCCGGCCTTGCGCTTGATTTCGCCGATGCCGAGGACGTGCTTGGTGCGCTCGTTGAGGAGCGCGACGAGCTTGGCATCGAGTGCGTCAATGGCCTTGCGGTGCTCAGGGATGGTCATGGCAAATGCCTCAGGCACGAGGTGGCTCGGCAGGCGGTTCCGAAGTCGGTGTAACGGTGGTCCGCGGTTCGGTTGCGGATGATTCCGGCGGCGCAGTCTCGCGCGGGGCCACTTCCGGCATCGCGAGTTGCTCCGGCGGTGCGGTGGCGAGACCGGGCTCGACGGTAAGGAGAGCCTCGGGTTTTTTTACCGGAATCTTGCGCAACTCATCGGCGGCGGGGAGGTCTTCGAGCCCGCGCAGGCCGAAGTATTCGAGGAACTGCGGCGTGGTGCCGTAGAGCGCGGGGCGGCCCACGACTTCTGCGCGGCCCGTCTGCTCGACGATGCCGCGTTCCAAGAGCGTTTGCATCACGCCATCCACAGCGACACCGCGAATCTGCTCGATCTCCGCGCGAGTCAGTGGCTGGCGATAAGCGATGATGGCAAGGGTCTCCAGCGCGGGCTGCGAGAGGCGACCGGGGCGGCTCTTCTCGCCGACGAGGGTTTTGATCCACGGCGCATATTCGGGCTGGCTGACGAACTGCCACGCGCCCGCGACGCACACGAGTCGGAAAGTGCGCGCGGCTGCCTCGTGCTCCTGCGCGAGCGCTTCGAGCACGGCAATGAGCTCCTCGTCCTTCACCTTCTTAAACGACTTGGCGAGCTCCTCTTCGCAATTGTCAGCGGTCTGTGAAAAGACGTCGCGCAGCTCTTTCGGGCTGAGGGGCTTTTGGGCGTTGAAGAGGATCGCCTCGAGGATGGTTTTGAGTTCCATGCTAATTCATTCCGAGGTTCAACTCGGCGGCGGGAGCGGGAGTGGTTTCAGCGGGCGGCTCGGGCGGTGGCGCGACGGGTTGCGGTGGGGCTTGCGAAATTTCGATTTCCGAGAACGCCTCGGTCTGCGCGATGACGATTTGCTTGAGGCGGATCAGCTCCAGCATCGCGAGGAAGGTGACAACGACTTCCGTGCGGCTGGTGGCGGCGGCGAACAGCTCGGAGAACTTCACCGCCGGCCGCTCACGGATAAGGTTGACGATGGCCTCGATCTTTTCGCTGACAGTCCATTTGTCCTCGAAGATGTCACGCGTATCAGCGGTGACGAAGCGCTTAAGGATGACGTTGACGGCGTTGACCAGATCGAAGATCGAGACCTGCATCCGCTGCGCGGGGGCTTCAAACTCGAGCTTCGGCGCAGTGCGCCGATAGACGTTCTCCTGCGTGGATTCCATCTCCTGCAACCGGCCGGCGGCATCCTTGAATTTCTTGTATTCCACGAGCTGCCGGATGAGTTCCCAGCGGGGATCTTCGCCGTCCTCCTCGCCCTCGACGGCGACCTGCTGGTCCTTGGGCAGCAGCTCGCGGCTCTTGATATACATGAGGGTGGAGGCCATCACGAGGAACTCGCCGGCGATATCAAGGTCCATCTCCCGCATCACATCCACGTAGGCGATGAATTCGGTGGCCAGCTTGGTAAGATTGACTTCGTAAATGTCCACCTCCTCCTTCTTCACGAGGTAAAGAAGCAGATCGAGTGGCCCCTCGAAGATCTCAAATTGGACTTTGAATTCGGACATCAAAAAACACCGCGCGTATTCGTTCGCGGGCTGGCGGAGAGTAAGGGGAGGGCCGGAACTTTGGCAACGCTTTCGCTCCGTTAAACCGGCACCGAGCCAGCCTCGCGGAAGAGCGAGCGCTCCGCCAGCGTGCGGAAAATTTCCACATCCGCCTCAAATTCAGCAGCAGGCAAGGCCAAGGCCTCGCGCAACTTCCCGAGAAACACCCCCACCTCGGAAACCGGTGCGCCTTGAAAATAGGCCTCGCTCAGGACGTTGAGCACCAGGCATCGACGCTGGGCAGAATTGAGCAATTGCGGCATCATCGACAACATCCCTTCGACCTCGAGCTGATCGAGATACGTTTGTCCCGAATTGATGGCATCGGCAGTTTCCAAGCGGCGTTCAAGGTGTTTGACACGCCTGGCGCTAGTCTCAGGCCGGTGCCGGATTACAGCCAGCAGACAAGCGCAAAGCAGGTTCGTGGGCAGCCAGTCTGGCCCAGCAGGCGTCTGCTCCACGAGCGCATTAAGCGACGCACGCGCCATCAACACCTCAACCGCCCGGCCGTAGCGCGCCTCACTGATTCCCAACGCCACTCGGCATTCCTCCGTGCGGGCTCGCTCGATGCGAGAGAAGGAATTATCCGCCAGCCCCAAGTCCACCAAGTTGAACAGCAGTCCTTCCTTCTGCACCCGGGAGAGCAGTGCGTTCGCTTCGGTCAGCAGCGCTGCAAAGCCATGCCGTGTTACCCACGCCCCGCCGCGCCGGAACGCGGTCAAGTTCCCGAACCGCGCCACGATCCAGTCCAACTCCTCCGGAGCCTGCTGGCCATCCGCCTGCACCAAGGCGTGCAAGGCTGCACCGCAAACGAGTTGCGGGGTAAGCGTTCCCGGCACCGGCACGCTTTCGATCGACTGGGCCAAAGGGTGGAACGCAGTGATCTTGGTCAGGCTTGGAATCTCATCTGGCAGTAACCGCAGCTCAAACTCCTTCTCGGGAAAACGCGCCTGCAACAGGATACGAGAATTCCCTTCAGCGATCTTCAGGACTGAAGCCTCGGCAATTGCAAAATCCGCCCGAGAAAACTCTCCGCCCGAGGGCCGCGTGTAGCAAACCAAAGTCGTTCCCTCCGAAGCCAGCCACGTCACCCCTTCCCCGCCGGAAAGGTCGCAGGTCGCCCGAGCCACCACGAGCGGCTCGCGCTTGAACTCCGCCAAGAAATCTTCGTGCAACTGGTGGGGTAAACCCATACGAGGCGGCGGAAAATACCAAAGGTTGAGGAGATTTCCATCTGGAAATCATGACTCCCGCCACGCCGACAGGTCATTGCTCCAAATTGTATTTCCTCAGCCCACTCAACTGGCCTAGCACCCGCGCCGCAAAGAGCGGGTTGTTCCGCAAGTAGCGCGGCCCCAACCGACGCGGCTCCTGGCAGAGCCGGTAAAACCACTCCAGCCCGCTATGCTGCATCCAGCGCGGTGCTTGCGACTTCGTGCCCGCCAGCATGTCGAACGCCGCGCCCACGCCCAGCATGAGTGTGGTGTCGAGCCGGTCGAGGTTTGCGGCCATGAAGCGCTCCTGCTTCGGCGTGCTCAGGCCGACCCAGAACATATCGGGCTTCGCGGCGGCGACCTGAGCGGTGAGCGCGGCCTTCTCCGCGTCGTTCAGCGGACGGAACGGCGGCTCGTAGGTGCCGGTGACTTGAAGGCCAAGAAATCTCTCTGTGAGCACAGCCCGCAGCCGCCCGGCCGTGCCGTTCGCGCCGCCGTAAAAGAAGTGCCGCCAGCCGCGCGCCACGGACTCGCGCATCACCAGCGTCATCAAGTCCGGCCCATACACGCGGCCCACCTCGTGATGCCCGGCCACCCGGCCCAGCCAGACCATCGGCATCCCGTCGGGGGTGTTGAGGAAGGCGCGGTTCAGGATGCGGCGGAACTCCGGATCATTCTGCGCCTCGCTCACGCCGTGGACGCCGGTGACGCACACGTAGCCCTTGCGCCGCTCCGCCACCGCGCACGCGATGGCCTCCAGCGCCGTCGTCAGGTTCAACACGCCAACGCCGACGCCCAAGACGTTAACCCGCTCACCGTTAGGCGACGAAGCAGTCATCAGCGGCTCACTTTCCCACCTTCTCACCTGCCAACCAGCCATTCCTACCGTTCACCAGCAGAACCCTTCATACTTCGCCGAGAACTCCTTCAAGTCCGCCCAGCCGTTCACGTCGAGGACGTGGTGGTTCGCAGTCACGAGCTTCTTCAACTCGGCCAGCGGGGCGCACTTCTGCGCGGCCACGATGAGGCCGCGTGCACCGATGGCCGTGGCGAGGTCGGTGTGCAGGAGGCTGGCAAGGTGCGGCATCTTGGTATCAATCACCCGCTTGTTCGCGCCGACGAGCGCGGCGAGGTTCAGCGCGGGGTCGTAGATGCGCAGCTTGTAGCCGCGGCCCAGAAGCGCCTGCGCCACGTCCACCATCGGGCTTTCGCGCAGGTCGTCGGTGTTGGACTTGAACGAGAGGCCGAGGATGACCACTTCGCGGTGCTCAGTCTCGGTGATGAGGTGGAGCAGGCTGGACAGATGCCGCTCGTTGCTGGCGAGGAGGTTCTCCAGCATCGGCAGGCTGAGTCCGTTGGTGCGGGCGAGGTTCGTGAGGGCGCGCACGTCCTTGGGCAGGCAGGAGCCACCGAAGGGATTGCCCGGCTTCATATAGTAGCTGGAGATGTTCAGCCGCGTGTCCTGACAGAGCAGCGACATGACGGCGCGCGCGTCCACCGACACTGCCTTGCCAACGCGGCCGACCTCGTTGGCGAAGGTAATCTTCGCGGCATGAAAGGCGTTACAGGCGTATTTCACCATCTCGGCGGTGGGCCAGTTGACCACGGCGGCTTTCTCGCCAAAGAGGTTTTTCATCAAGTCCGCCGGCGGTGCGGAGCCGTCGTGCGAGCCTACGACCGCGAGCGAAGGTGTCTCGAAGTCCGCCACCGCCGTGCTCTCACGCAGGAACTCCGGGTAGTAGAACACGCGCAGTGCGCCGGATTTCTCCAAGTCGCCGAGCAACTCGCCGACGAGCTTCGCCGTGCTGCCGGGCAACATCGTGCTGCGGAAAACAAGCGTGTGCGGTTTGCGGGACGCGCGGAGGGCTTCGCCGATTTCACGAGCGACGCCGCGCACAAAGTTCAGGTCCAGCCCACCCGCCGCGTTCGATGGCGTGCCGACGCAGACAATGGAGAGCTCCGTGTCCGCGATGGCATCGGCGCAATGCTGCGTCGCGCGGAGGAGACCCTTGGCCTTCGCGTCCTTGAGCAATTCATCCAAGCCCGGCTCGACGATGGGCGGAATGCCCTTGTTAAAATCCTCGACCTTCGCCGGATGCACATCCACGCCGACGATGTAGTGGCCGTGGCTGGCCAAGCATCCCGCCGTCACCGCGCCCACGTAGCCCAAGCCAAAGATGCTGATTCTCATGCGTCGCGAGAGGCTAGGAAATGGGGGACGAAATGCAAGGCCGGGCCGCCTAACTTCGCGCGAGGCCGCGAAAAATTCGTTTGGCGCTTGGAAGCTCGCACTCTCTTGTCCTTCAATCACAGCGTGCAACGAAGTCCATGGCGCGAGGCGGTCGCCGAATCTGCTGATCCCAAACGGGCACAGCGCGGACTCGACGCGCTGGGGGAGGTGATCGGCGCGGCGGCGGTCCGGCGGCTGCCCACCGAACAGGTGCGTGTGTTGATTGCCCTGTTCGTCGGTGCTCCCGCGCTCGGCGATGCGCTGATAGCCCACCCCGAGTGGTTGGACTCGGCACTTGCCCACGCCCAGCTCGAAATCCCGCATCGCGAAGAACACCTGCGGCGCGAAGTCAGTGAGTTCCTCCGGGCAGGCCTGAAGAAATCCGATTACACCGGCCTGTTGACCCAGCTCCGCCAATTCAAGCAGCGATCGCACCTGCGCATCGCTGCACGCGAACTGGCCCGGCTCGGCACGCTGCCGGAGATCGCCCGGGAACTGGCCGACCTCGCGGACGTGTGCCTGAATGCCGTGCTGCAAATCTGCCACCAGCGCCTGACCAATGAACTCGGCCAACCGTGGCATCGCGACGCTCATGAACGCTGGCAACCCACGCCCTTTTCCGTGCTCGGAGTGGGCCAGCTTGGCGGGCAGGAGTTGGATCACGAATCCGAACTGGAGCTGCTTTTCGTTTACGCCGAGGAAGGTGAAACCAGCGAGACCGCCCCGGACGCCAAGTCTGGCAGCGGCGTGTCGAACGATGCGTTTTTCCATCGCCTCGCCGACGAATTCACAGCGGAGCTCACGCGCTCAACACCGGAGGGGAGGCTCTACCGGGTCAATGCGCAGATACGCCCCGAGGGCGAGACCGCACCGCTGGCCCGCCCCCTCAGCCGCTACGAAAACTACTACTCCGAGCATGGACAGGCACCGGAACGCCTGATGTTGATCCGTGCCCGAGCCGTCGCTGGCGATGCGGCATTGGCGGCTGAATTCACGGCCATGACTCAGCCATTCCGTCACCCGCGATACCTCGGGGAGCGACTCTACATTGAGCTGGCCGCCCACAAGCAGCGGCTCGACCTGACCGCCGCCAAACTCGGGACCAGCGAGCGCGACGTGCAGTTCGCTCGTGGCAGCACGCGCGAAATCGAATTCGTCGTCCAAGCGCTGCAACTACTGCATGGTGGCCAAACCCCCTTCCTGCAAACCACCTCGACGCTGACCGCACTGGAACGACTCGCGCGTTACCGCCTGCTGACCGCCGACGAGTCACAGGAACTTACCGAGGCTTGGTGCTTCCTGCGCGAGTTGGAACATCGGCTGCAACTGGAGGGCCAACCAGCGGCATTGACTCTACCCGTCGAACGGAAAGCCAGGGAACGAATCGCCGCGCTCATGAGCTTCCCGCGCCTCAGCGATTTCGAATCCGCCCGCAAGCAGCACGCCGAGCATGCACACCACCTGTATGAAAAGCTGCTGAAGATTGAGGCCGGCAGTTCCCAGCCCCCCCTGCCCCGCAACATTGCCGAGCACGAACGCGAATGGTGTGAACGGCTCGCCGCCCACTGCTTCCGCGAACCGGCGAGGGCAACTCAAACTCTCACGGAATTCATCCACGGCCCGGCAGCAGACCGCGCGACACCACGGACGCGCGAGCTGGCGTGGGATCTCGTGCCCCGACTGCTCGCGCTCTGCCCCGATCCCACCAGCGAGTCCCGGCGGAAATCAGCGCATCGCACGACCGCCGCGGCCCGGGCCGGCCGGCTGGCCGCCCCCGTGCTCTCGGACCCCGACCGCGTGCTGGCCCGGCTGGCCACCTTCACGACCAGCTACGGTGCACGCACCTTGCTGTTCAAAGCCTGGTCGCACCATCCGAAAGTGTTCGAGCTGTTGCTCTGGCTCTTCGACCGTTCGGAATTTCTCGCCGAGCTGGCCATCCGCAATCCGGATCTAGTCGAGGACCTGGAAGAAGGCAACCGATTGCGCCAGACAAAGACCACGGCCGAAATCCTCACCGATCTGCGGCACGGCTTGAACGACGCGGATCAGCGCGACTGGCTGCGACGCTATTTCCAAACCGAGTTCATGCGCATCGGACTGCGCGGCATCCTCAGCCTCGCGGACTTTGAAGAGCATCTGACCGAACTCAGCGCACTGGCCGGAGCCTGCCTCCAATACAGCCTTGAAGTCGTCCTGCGCCAGCACCGCCTGCGGTCGGCCCCGCTCGCCATCATCAGTTTTGGCAAGCTCGGCGGCGCGGAACTCACCTACGGCTCAGCCCTCGAACTGGCCTTCGTCACGGATGACAAGGCGCGCGATCTGCCCGCTCTCTCCCAACTGGCGGCAGCCGTGCTGGATTTGCTTTCGGCAAACACGGATTTTGGACAGGTCTTTCCCACGCAAGTGCGTCTTCGCCCCACCCACGATCTGCTCGTCCACTCGCTTGCCGCCTACGAGAGATACTTCCTTCAACACGCTCCGCTGCCAGAAATACTCGAATTGAGCCGCGCTCGCGTCATCGCCGGTGACGCCGAGATCGGCCGTGAATTCGTCCAGTCGAGCCACGAGCTGTGCGACTTCCGTCCCGACGCGGAACGCGTGGCTCGGCCGGTGCAAGGGCTGGGCGCGACCCCAGATACGGTGCGCATCGCCGGACGGGTGGCGCTGGATACCGGATTGCAGGCCTTGCCGCGCAGCCGACCCGCGTGCTTCACCGCGAACTGGCGCAGCGAACTGGCCACGCTGCGCCGATCCCTTGTCAGCCCTGCCCCCTCAGCCGCCCACGAAGTGCTGGCCTTCAAGACCGGGGCGGGCGGGCTGTTGGACGCCGAGCTCATCGCGCGAACTTTCTGCCTCGCGCGCGGCTGGCACGAGCCGGGCACACTGCGGGCCTTGGAGCGCGCCCGGCAAGCCGGAGCTCTCCCGGCGAAGGACCTCGACGCCCTGCTCGCGAGCTTCCGGCAACTCCGCCGGGTCGAAGGCATCCTCTGCCGCTGGAGCCACGCGGCTGAACCGCGGTTGCCAGAAGACGCCGCCGCTCAACGCCGGGTCGCACTACGCTGCGGTTTCACCACAGCGGCCGCGCTGCTGAAAGCGCTGGCTGGCTGGCGAGCGGAAGTGCGACGAGTTTTTGACAACGTGTTGCCGACAGCCGGCTGAAGCGGTTTGTGCTGTCACAATTTGATCGCCTTGAAATGTTCCGCGCAGGTTTGCGGCGGCTGACCGTTGTCCGGCAACGCCCTCGTGAATCGCGGTCGAAATCCCGGCGCTCGACTGGATCACGTTGCTCCACCAAGCCAGTGCAGAAATCTCCCCGCGCATAAATCCAATTGCTTCGCTCGGTGATTCCCATTCATCGGCCAGTTGCTCTTGGGCCGAGCAATTGGCACTCGACTGGCTGCGACGTGAAGCGATGTGTGCCGGTCCAAAGAATAACGGTTGACAAGCATCCGCCACGGGCAAACGGTCACATCTGACACCTAAAACAGGCATCCGTGAAAACGCGAACAAACCTGGCCTTTACCTTGATTGAACTTCTTGTGGTCATCGCGATCATCGCCATCCTCGCCGGAATGCTGCTGCCTGTTTTGAGCAAGGCAAAGGAGAAATCAAAGATGACCAAGTGCATGAGCAATCGGAAGCAAGTGGCACTCGGCTTCAACATTTATGCAGGCGACCATGATGACCAGTTGCCGCCTTACGCTTACAACTACGGTGGTGTTTACCCCCCGCCGGGAACCCCCACTCAGGCTCCCCAATGGGATTTTGTGCTTGAGCCGTATCTCGGCGTGGGCACTGGCAACTTTGAGAAAAAACTCGGCTGCCCCTCCTTGCTAGTGCCGGGTGTGACGTTCCTTTCTTCGGCTCCCAACTACAACAAGGTTATTAACTACATCACCGTGGCCTCCGGTGCCGGCGGCTCCATGCGGCTCGGCCAAATCCCCGTCGGCACATTTCTTGTCGGCGAATCCACAAACCAGGTGATCTACACCCCAACCGTGTGGGTCATCAATGTGGACAGTGACGGGGATGGCATCATGGACACCAGCACGCCCGCTTCGTTGCCAGGAGTGAAATTCGGCAACTTCGTTTTCCACCACAATCGAAAGAACGCCGGTGACCTACCCAATGTCAATGTCAGGCTGACTGATCAGGGTAACGCCGTCATGGCGGATGGGTCCGCTCGCACGATTACGCGCGACCAGTGGCTCAAGAACGACGGCGGCCTCTGGGGCCCGTAGCGGGGCATGCTCCCGCTGCTTCGCGTCTGCTTCCCCTTGCCAGCCGCCGGTTTTGCTGGTGTCCTAGCGGCGTCAGACCTGCACTGCCGCGTGAATATCGCCCTCGTCATCGATGATGATCCTGTTGCGCGCACCTTGCTTGCGCACACGCTGCGGGATGCCGGGTGGACGGTGCATGAAGCTGACGACGGCGACCGAGGCGTGGAACTGGCCCTCGCGCATCGTCCCGACGTCATCGTCTGCGACCTGTTGATGCCGCGCTTCAACGGCTATCAATTTTGCCGCGCGATCCGTTCCAACCAGTCGTTCTTCCCGCAGCCACGCATCATCGTCATTTCCAGCAGCAACTACGCGGCCGACCGCACCAATTCGCTCGAAACCGGCGCGGACGATTTCCTGCTCAAGCCTATCAAACCCGTGGAGCTGCTCCACCTCCTCGAACTGGAAAGTGGCACCACGTTTATTCGCAAGACACCGGCCATCAGCAAGGGCGAAACACCACCCGATACCAGCTACTTCCGCCGTGCCATCGGAAACCCGCCCACCGTCCGCTTCTGGGGCGTGCGCGGCTCCATTGCCACACCCGGCGATTCCACACTGAAATACGGCGGTAACACCACCTGCATCGAAGTCCGCGCCGACGGTGAACTCATCATCCTCGACGCCGGCACGGGCATCCGCAACCTCGGCCGCAAGCTCGCCGCCGAGTTCAAGAGCCAGCCCATCGAGCTCACCATCCTCATCTCGCACACGCACTGGGACCACATCCAAGGCTTCCCCTTCTTCATCCCTGCCTACAACCCGCAGAATCAGGTCCGTATCAAGGGCTACGAGGGCGCGCGCGTCGGCCTCCAAAGTGTCCTGAGCAGCCAGATGGAAAGCCCCTACTTCCCCGTCTCCATGCAGCAGTTGTCCGGCTACCTCAAGATCGAGGAACTCAAGGAGATGCAGTTCAACATCGGCACGGTCAAGGTCACCGTCGCCTTCATGAATCATCCCGGCATCTGCGTCGGCTACCGGCTCGACACCAGCGCCGGCTCCATCGCCTTCCTCCCCGACAACGAGCCTCACTCCCGCCTGCGCATGGCCCCGGTCACCGACAGCGCGCAGTCCTACGAAGTCCTCGCCTTCGCCCAGAAGCAGGACGAGAAACTCATCGAGTTCATCCGCGATTGCGACATCGTCATCATGGACTCGCAATACGATGCGGCGGAATACCGCTCGCACATTGGCTGGGGCCACACCTGCGTGGATGATGCCGTCGCCCTCGCCGTCATCGCCAAGGTCAAGAAACTCTTCCTCTTCCATCACGATCCTGACCACGACGACGCCAAGGTGGCCAGCATGGAAGAATGGGCCCGCGAACTCGCCGCCATCCACGGCAGCTCCCTCCAAGTGGAAGCCGCCCGCGAAGGCGTGGAAATAATCCTCGGTCAACCCAGCACGAAGTCCGTCTCCCACAGCTCGTAGTGCGTCGCCCGGAGGCCGAGCCGGGCATAAACCTCCTTCGCCTTCGTGTTGTCGTCATCCACGTAAAGCCGAAGGCCGCACACGTCCCTGCGCTTCCGCGCCAGCCGCTCGACGTGCGCATACAAAGCTTTGAAGACACCCCGGCCACGACACGCTGGCACCACATACACGCTCTGAATCCACCAGAAATTACCGTTCCGCCAGTCGCTCCATTCATAGGTGATGAGCAGCTGGCCGATGACTTCGCCGTCCACCTCGGCGAGGTAATAAGTTCCTTTCGCCGCATCGGCGAGCAACGCCTCCACCCCGCGCCGCACACGGGACGGACTAAGTTTTCGCCGCTCGGTTTCCAGCGCCATCTCCCGGTTGAATTGAGCGATGACAGCGGCATCGGCCATCACGGCGGCCCGGATCAAAATGCGCAGGGACTTACTCATCATTCTTTTCATTCGAGCTGCGACTGAAGGCGAACCAGCAGCCAACGGCGATGCCCGCAAGTATGATGAGGCTGATAAAAGAAATGCGCATGGTCACGATTTGATGTCCCGCATGTGAAAATGCGTCGCGCCGATCACGAAGGCCGTCACGTTCACCGCCACCAACACACTCAGCGACTCGGCGATCTGCGCCATCTGCATCGGTTTGCTGAACACCAGAATCCACGCGCGGAAATGGTGCGTGATCGCAAACTCCTTCCAGTCCGCGAAGAACGGCATCCCTTCCATCACCACGCTCAACATCAGGAACGAAAGCGCGAGGATCGTGGCCGCCGCCGGCTTCATGTTGAAGCAGGAGAACATGAACGCGAGGCTGAGCATGGTGCAGGCGTTGATCGCGAGAACCACATGTGCCAGCGCGTATAACCTCAAGCCCTCCGACGCATCCAGCACGCTGAAGATCGTCTGCCCACCCGGCACCGGAATGAAGATGAACATGCCCTTCCACTCGAACCAGCAGCGCGCGAAGAACAGCGCCATCGCCCCCAGCGAGACGACCAAAATCGCCGCAAAGATCACGCCCGTGAGCCACTTGGTGAGGAGCAACCGAAAGCGCGAAATAGGCCGCGAGAGGATCATGCGCAGCGTGCCGTCCTCGGCTTCCTTCGCCACCAGATCACCGCCCACGAGCATCACGTAAAGCGGCATGAGCAGGAGGATTTGCGGAATCAGCATGAGCACGGCCACGGTGAGCGCAGAGATGAAGTCACTGGCCTGGTAGCCATTGCTGTCGAGCAGGTGCGCCGTGCCCTTGCTCCAGTTCGAGTAGCGGAAGGCCAGCAGCATCACGTTCTGCGCGAGCAGGAAGACCCCGAAGCCGATGTAGGTGCGCTTCTTGCCGAAGAGCTTGGCCAGTTCGCTGCGGAGTTGGAGAAAGAACATTAGGCGGGAGTCGAGGGTTTCGCGGCGCGGCTGTCCTGCATGAGGTTCAAGTAAAAGCTTTCCAAGGTCTCCTCCTCCGGTGAGATGGCGAAGACCGGGATGTCCAGCGCCACCAAGCGGCGAACGAGGGCATCGGTCTTCACGCCATCGGCGAGGGCGACGAGCGCGCCGTTACGCGTGTCGGTGATGAGTTTGTCGGCCTGGAAGCTCGCGGTGGCCTTGGCAAAGTCGCCGACGTGGAGACGGACCCATTGCTTGGTCTGCTTGGCCTCGGCGAGCGTGCCCTCGAAAACTTTGCGTCCCTGGTTGACGACCGCGATGCGCGTGCAGAGTTGTTCCACTTCGTTGAGCAAGTGCGACGAAAGCAGAATGGTGAGACCAAGTTCCTTTTGCAGCCGTTGAATCGTGAGGCGCATTTCGTGGATGCCCTCGGGATCAAGGCCGTCGCTGGGCTCGTCGAGGATGAGGAGTTCGGGATCAGGCAGCAGTGCCTGCGCGAGCGCGAGGCGCGTTCTCATGCCGTGCGAATACTTGCTCACCTTGTCGTTCTCCCGTCCGGTGAGGCCGACCCACTCGACAATTTTCTTGATGCGCTCGGCCGGCGTCGGCGCCGTGTAGTGGCTGAGAATTTCCAGGTTCTTCCAACCACTGAGGTAGTCGTAAAACACCGGCGTCTCGAAAATGGCACCGACGCGGTGGAGCGCCTTGGCCCGGTCACGCGTGATGTCGTGACCGCAGATGCGCAGCTCGCCGGCGGTGGGCCAGACCTGGCCGAGCATCATGCCGATGGACGTGCTCTTGCCCGCGCCGTTGTGGCCGAGGAGGCCGAAGATTTCACCGCGCGGAACGGTGAGGTCCAGATCGCGCACCGCCCAACGTTGGCCAAAGATTTTGCTGACCCCCCGCAGCTCGATCACAGCGTGCCCCCCATTTCGAGCAGCTTGTTGATGTGGCCGTCAGCGTAGAGGAAATTCACTTCCTTGCCCGGGCCGCGATCCTTGTGGAAGTTGTCCTTGTCGTAGAAAACGGGGATCACGTGCTGGCCGAAGGCAATGTTCATCACCACGAGCCGGTCGGCATCCTGGCCGTTAAGGAGGGAGTTCCACGCGTAGCTTGTGCCAGTCTGCTGAAAGACATCGAGGCGATCGGAAGGGCAGCGCCAGAGGTTCGAGTTGCCGCCGGCGTAGCTCATGAGCACGGCGTCAGGAGCCGGCAGCGGGACGGTGTTCGTCGCCGGCACGGAGTTGGTGCCGAGCAAGGCATCACGCATGAAAGGCAGACGGTTGTTGTTGTCCTGCACGTAGAGCTGGAGGGCGGTGCCAAGCTGGCGGAGATTGCTCAAGCAGACGGTGCCGCGCCCGCCTTCCTTGGCCTTGCTCATCACCGGCAGCAGCAGCCCGGCGAGCACGCTGATGATGGCGATGACGACGAGGAGTTCGATGAGGGTGAAAGCCGAGCGAACGGCGAAGCACGAATGACGAATGGCGTATGGCCGCATAGATCACCTCATTGGCCGCATGTGGCGACCGCTCTCCATCTGGCGCTGAATCTCTTCGAGCAGCGGTGCGAGTTCGGCCTTGGTCTGCGCAGAGCTTTGCGAATAAAACGCCCCGAGTCCGGCGGCAGCGGCGCGTTTTTCCAGCTCAGGACTCAGCGGCGGCGGGGCCTCGCCGTTTGGGCCACGCCCACCGTTGGCGGGATCGTCGCGCGCTTCTTTCAAGCGCCGGACGCTGTCGGTGATGGCCCGCTGACGTTTCTCGGGAGGGAGTTGCTCGAACGCCGTGAGCATCTGCTTCACCCCCGTGGGCAGCGTGGCTTCAATGAAGTCACCTTTTTCTTGATCGCTCATTTCCTTGAACCATTTGGCCCACTCGCGGTCCATGCGAGCGTTCCGCCGCTCTTCCGGAGACAACTGGTTCAGATCATCCGCGAGTTTCTTCAGCGCCTTGGCGCGTGCGCTGCCTTGCAGTTTGGCGAGATCGGTCTTTGCCAGATACGCGCGGACTTTTTCGCTCGTGACCTTCGCGTTGCGGGCGATGACATACCCCCCGAAAGCCAATGCCCAGATGCCGACCAAAACGGCGGCGGCGATCACGAGCGGTTTCTGTCGCGGATTCATACGCCAAGAAATCTAACGGAGCCTGTCCGTCAAGCCAAGAATGTTTCCCGCTCGCCGAGGCGAAGAAAAATCACCGGGATCAGAAATGCAAAAAAACCAGTGCCCACCGTGCTTTTCTGCTTGCACGCCCGCACTGTGACAGCTTCCATTGCGAGTAAGTCGCACGTTGGACTAACTAACCAGTAAACATAAACACTCAACAAAACAAACACACGTATGGCCAAAGCCCTCTCCAAATCCCAAATCGCCTCTGAAGTCGCCGCCAAAGCCGAAATCTCCAAGAAGCAGGCTGCTGGCATCCTCGAACACCTCGCCGAACTCGCCTACAAGAACGCGAAGAACAGCTTCACGCTCCCCGGCATCGGCAAGCTCGTCCTCGTCAATCGCAAGGCCCGCATCGGTCGCAATCCCGCCACCGGCGCGACGATCAACATCCCGGCCAAGAAGGTCGTGAAGTTCCGCGTGGCCAAGGCCGCGAAGGACGCGATCCTCGGCGCGAAGAAGTAATTTGCTTCCTCCCTCTTCAAGACCTCCCCGCGCAAGCCGGGAGGTTTTTTTGTGCCCCGGCTCAGGGCTTGAGCTGGTAAAACGCCGCCGCGTTCCCGCCAAAGAACTTCTCCCGCGCCTCCGCCGTCAACGACCGCGTGTAATCCGCCGCCAGCCCGTGCACCTGCTCGTAGCTGCCGGCCAGCGTGGCCACTGGCCAATCTGTGCCGAACATCAAACGCTCGCCCCCGAACGCCGCGAATACCACGTCCAGATAAGGCCGGAAATCCTCCGCGTGCCACGCGTCCCACTTCGCCTCCGTGACCATGCCGGAGACTTTGCACCACACGTTCGGCGCTTTCGCCAGCTCGCGAATTTGCTCGCGCCACGGTGAAATCGCGCCGTCCCGAATGAACGGCTTGGCGATGTGATCAAGCACGAACCGTTGCTCCGGGAAGTTCGCGACGAGCTGGATCGCAGCGGGTAACTGCTTCGGAAATACGAGCAAGTCGTAGGCAAGATTGAACTGCCGCAGCTTGCCGATGCCGCGCTGGAACGCGGGCCGCAGCATGAAGTTGTCGTCCGGTTCGTCCTGCACCACGTGCCGCACGCCCACGAAACGCGGATGCCGCGCGAGCTCCGCCAACGGCTCCTCCACGCGCGAGCTCTGCAAATCCACCCAACCGACCACGCCCTTGATGAAGGCGTGCTCATCCGCGAGCGAGAGCAGCCAGCGCGCCTCGGCCACGGTCTGCTGCGCCTGCACGGCCACGCAACCCTCGATGCCGACCCGCGCCATCTCGAGCGCCAGATCGGGCGGCAGGAAGTCACGGCGGATGGGCCACTCGGGCTTGATCCAAGGATACTCGACAGCGCTGTAACGCCAGAAATGCTGATGGGAATCAATGTTCATACTAGACCCCGATCACAGCCCTGCATCCCAGTCCACGCTGTTCTCCTGCCGGCCCACGCGCCACAGCACATTTTTCGTCGGCTCCAGCAACTGCCTCACCTCGGCGATCAGCGCGTGATCCACGGGCTCGTTCAGCCATTGGAGCTGCTTGGCCATGTTGTCGGGGTTCACCGTCCCGGGCACGGTCGTGGCGATGTCAGGGTTCTGCAGGCAGAACTGCAACGCCAGCTTCGCGATGTCCACGCCTTTCGCGTCGCAGAATTCCACGGCCTTCCGGCATTGCACCTTGAGCGACTCCGGCGCGTGATGCCAGGTCGGCAACGGTTGCCGCGTGAGCAACCGCTCGCTGAAGGGTGACGCGCTCATGATGCCCACGCCCTTGGCTTTCAGATAGGGCAGCAGCCCGAGCAGCGACGTGTTGTTCAATGCGTAGTGGCAGTAACTCAACATGCAATCCAGCTCGGTGCGATCCAGAATGTAGCGGAAGATGTTCAACGGAAAGCCCGTGACCCCGATGAAACGAATCTTCCCCTGCTCGCGCGCCTTGCGCAGCGCGGGCAACGCTTCGTCCACGACCTGCTGCATGTCGCCGAACTCAATGTCGTGGCACTGCATGATGTCAATGTGCTCCACGCCCATGCGTTGCAAGCTCTCGTCCACGCTGCGCAGGATGCGGTCGTAGCTGAAGTCAAAGCCCGCCACGTCGTAACGCCCGCACTTCGTTCCGAGAATGAACCGGTCGCGAGAAATGTCCTTGAACGCCCGGCCCAGCACTTTCTCCGACAGCGTGCGCCCGTAGTAAGGCGATGTGTCGATGAAGTTCACTCCGCCATCCAAGGCGACGTGCAGCGAGCGAATGGCCCGCGCCTCGTCCGTCGCGTTGCCGTATTCGTTGCCGAGCGATGCCGCGCCGTAGCTGATGACGGAGAGATTCAGGCCGGTCTTGCCAAGCGGACGGTATTGCATGGTAGGGATATTGGATTCGTTGCGTGGTCGAAATTCTAGGCGGCGATTCCCCGCTGGTGCAACGCAAACTTCCCGTGCTCCTGGTCGATGGGCACGGCGGCACACTCCGCTTGATTGTCTTCCGCCTCGCTCACGTCAGAGTTTGGCACATGCACCTCCCGCTGTTCTCGCCGGCCATGAGTCGGCGCTCGTTCATCGCGGCCTCCACCACAGGGCTGGCGGGCTTGAGCTTTGGAAACGCGGCTTTTGGCTCCACCAACGCCGCGCCGCGCAAACGTCCGGCCAAGTCCACCATCCTTTTCTTCCTCTGCGGTGGCTCGTCGCACATTGACATGTGGGACATGAAGCCCGACGCGCCCAGCGAGTATCGCGGCGAGTTCAAGCCCATCCGCACGTCTGCGCCCGGCGTGAACATCTGCGAGCACCTGCCGCTCACCGCGAAGCAGGGCCACCACCTTGCCATCGTCAACGGCCTTACCGACTACGGTCGCGCCACCGGCGACCACCACGCTGGCTATTACTACAACCTCACCGGCCACGCGCCCGACGAGACGTTCAAGCGCGAAGGCAACGACCGCCGCCCCTACCCCACCGATTGGCCTTACATGGGCTGCGTCGTCGGCACGAAGCGCCCGCCGCACCCAAAGATGCCGCAGGTCGTCACGCTACCCTTCAAGCCGAGCAAAGCGCCATACACTCGCCCCGGCCAGTTCGCCGGCCGGCTCGGCATGGAGTTCGATCCCTTCTTCGTCGCCGGCAGCCGTGAGCAGCCGCTGCGCTTCACCGCGCCCACGCTCACGCTCGATGCGGGCATGACGGCCGGCCGCATGGGCGACCGGCGCGCATTGCTTGACGCCGTGAACTCCGCGCGTCGCGAACTCGACCACGAGGCCATCGTCAATAACTACGTCCGCCAGCAGGAAAAAGCCTTCTCCCTCCTCGCCTCCAGCGCGACAGCAGGTGCCTTTGACATCGCAACCGAAAAGCCCGCGACGTTGGAGCGCTACGGCCAGACCATCAATGGCACGAGCCTCGTGATGGCGCGGCGGCTCGTCGAGGCGGGCGTGCCGTTCATCACGGTGTTCTGGGCAGAGAGCGATGAGGAAGTGGCGAAGAAATGCCTCAGCGGCGGCGGCTGGGACACGCACGGGAACAACTTCGCCTGCCTCAAGGAAAACTTGTTGCCGGAATTTGATCGCGGCTTTTCCGCGCTCGTCGAGGACTTACACCAACGTGGCTTACTCGATTCGACCTTGCTGCTCGTCACCAGTGAGATGGGTCGCAAACCGAAGATCGGCGACCCGCGCACGCGCGGCAAAGTCGCCCCCGGCCGCGACCACTGGACCGCCTGCATGAGTGTGGTGATGGCGGGTGGCGGCATTCGTGGCGGACAGGTCTATGGCGGCACCGACGCGCGCGGCGAGTATCCCGCTGAGAATCCCGTGGGCCCTGAAGACATCGCCAAGACCGTCTATCACGCGATGGGCATTGAGAACCTCGAAGCCACCGACCTGCAAGGCCGGCCCTACAACCTCCTCGAAGAAGGCCGGCCGCTCGTGCCGCTGTTCAGTTGAACTCGTGCCGGCGGTTTCGAACGCCGCAGCGGAGATAGTCATTCGCTCGGCCCCATTCGTTTGCCAACCGCCTCGGAATCGCCACACTCCCGCCGATGCAACTCAACCTCACGCACCACGTCGCCGTCGTCACTGGCGGAGCCAGCGGCATTGGCCGCGCCATCGCGGAACTCTTCGCCAGCGAAGGCTGCAAGGTCGCGCTGTGGGATGTGTCGCCCAAGGTCAGTGACGTTGCGCGCGAACTCTCGGCCGCGCACCAAGTCCCCGCGCTCGGCTGCGTCGTGGACGTGACGCGCCGCGAGACCCTCGAGGCCGCTCTCCACGCGACCGAAACCCAGCTTGGCCCCATCGAGCACATCGCCCACGCCGCCGCGATCGGCTCCGGCAGGTTCGGCTTTCCCTTCACCAACCTCACGCCCGCCGACTGGCCGCGCGTCTTCGAGGTAAACGTGATGGGCATGGTAAACCTTGCGCACGTCGTCACGCCCCGCCTCGTCGAGCGGCGGCGCGGCACGCTGGTCTTCCTCGCGTCTGTCGCCGGGCAGATCGGCTCGCAGACCGACCCGCCCTACAGCGCGTCCAAGGCGGCGAACATCAACTTCGCGCAGTGTCTTGCCAAAGATCTCGCGCCCCACGGCATCCGCGTGAACACCGTCTGCCCCGGCATGGTGAAAACCCCGCTCAACGAATCCGTCTGGCGCGCGTGGCACGACCAACAACCGCCGGACCAACGCCGCACCTACGAGGAATGGGCGGGCGACAAAATCCGCGCGATCATCCCGCTGGGGCGCTGGCAGACCCCCGAGGACATCGCGAACATGGTCATCTTCCTCTCCTCTGCCCGCACCGCCCAAGTCACCGGCCAGACCCTCAACGTGGACGGCGGGTTTGTGATGCACTGGTAGAAGCGTGGCTCGACATTCCAATGTCGAGTGCGGGCGGCGACGCCGCACGCGGTGGTTCTTGACATCGGAATTTCGAGCTACTTCACGCCGGTCTTTCCATCTTGCTGAGGCAGCCTCCAGATGGCGACTTCGCCCCGCCGGCTGGCGCAAGCGACCAGCCGACTGTCAGGAGAAATGAGGATTGCAGAAATGTCACCACCCGCCGCATCTGCTCTGGGGAACCCCCGCAGAATGCTCAAAAGCGATTTTGTTCGTGCGTCGAACACCGCGATTTTGCCGTGGATGCACTGCATGACCACGAGTCGGTTGTCGGGCGATACACGCAAGGTCGGAATGTATACAAACCCCTCTGCCCTTGGGGGCCGATTGTCAGTTGGGTCGCGTAAGCCTGTAACCAGAGGCGCTGGCGGTGCTTTGAGGGCAGCGGCTTCAGCGAGCGGAAATTCACTTTCCCCGAGTCCCTTGATTGTGAAAATGCCACCGGCTGAGTTTGTGAGAAGGTCGGGCGGCGGAACGGCAGTGTGAATTCGCTTTCCGGTTGCAAGGTCCACCAACGCCAGTTCTTCCTTGCCGCCTTCAACCCTAGCCACTGCCAGATGATGTCCAGTTCTGGAAAGCGATAGCGCCATGCCTCGATTCGTCTCACTGAGTAGCAACCTGCCCGACTCGATTTCAACGGCTCCATAACCAGCCCCATTTCCCTGCACTCCCAGCCAACGCCCGTCCGGGGAGAACCGCAGCAAGCTGGCATTCCACAGCCAGTTGACTGGAACTCGCCAGCGCAGTTGTGCTGAAGGAATATCTCAAACACAGATGGCCCTACTCCCGCCACTCCAATTGCCAACAGCCAGATGGCGACCATCCGGGGAAGCCGCGATTGAGTCAGCTCCGAAACCACGTGCCTTCGGGGACCAAAAATTTGTGAGCCAGACTCCGTTTATCGTCGAAGCGACCGAAATCGCTCCGTTGACCCGATTGTCTGTGAAAAGAAGCCTGCTATCGGCGGAGAAGGCCATCTGTCTGATTTCCTGCGAAATCACTTCTTCAAGCACAACATCAGGTGGGAGGGCAATCTCCGCCTCGACCATGATGGCCTTTAGAGGCAGAAGGATGGCGGCGCGGGCTACGCCTTCCTTCGGATACGTCAGCGCGTCGAAGAAGTAAGTGATGGCGCGGCCACCTGAACGCAGTTGCCAACCCGTGCCGGTTTTTTCCCATGCGTCATCTGAGGCGGCCTGAATGCCACCCATATTGGCGGGAAATCTAAAGTTCACGCGCATCTGAACGGTGAGTGAACGTGGGCTGTTGGTTTGAACTCGGACGTCCGAAACATCCAAACGCTGATATGGCAGCCTGGCTCCATGTTGAGTAAAAAGTCCTGCCGTAACCACCATCGGCCAGTCGTGATACTCAAAAGTCCGGTCTGGATATGCTGGGTGCAGGTAGCGGAGTGCTCCCTGATAATCCCCTTTCCTCAAGCAATCGAAAAGGCCGTCGTAAGCCTGCCACAACTCCAGTGGAAGTGTGGCGAATGGCGGCTGATTCGTGGCTGAAGGTGAGCTTGGCGTCTGAGCCGCAGCGCGAACGACAAGCGCAACCAACAGAGTTGCGCAGTGAATCAGCACCGTCCGCGTGAGCTTCATAAACCGTTTCTGACGGCTCATGAGCACTGCTTCAAGACTTATCCGACGATGTCTGTCACCACGTGCCCCGCGATGTCCGTGAGGCGGAAATCGCGGCCGGCGTGGCGATAGGTGAGGTGCTCGTGGTCCATGCCCAACAACGCCAAGAGCGTGGCATGGAGGTCGTGGATGTGGATTTTGTTCTCGGCGGCGAACCAGCCGTAGTCGTCGGTCGCGCCGTAGGCAATGCCGGGTTTCACACCACCGCCAGCCAGCCACATGGTGAAACCCTCGGGGTTGTGGTCGCGTCCGTCGCGTCCGCCCTGCGCGGCGGGGGTGCGGCCGAATTCGCCGCCCCAGAGGACGAGGGTGTCTTGGAGGAGGCCGCGGGCTTTCAGGTCCTTCAACAGGCCGGCGATGGGGCGGTCCACTTCGGCGGCGTTCTTCGCGTGGCCTTTGCGGAGGTTGCCGTGCTGGTCCCATTGCACGTCGGCATCGCTATGGGAAACCTGGATGAAGCGCACGCCGCGCTCAGCGAAGCGCCGGGCCATGAGGCATTGGCGGCCGAAGTTCTCGGTGATCTTGTCATCGAGGCCGTAGAGTTTCTTGGTGGCCTCGGTTTCGCGCGAGAGATCCTGAGCCTCGGGCATGGCCATCTGCATGCGGAAGGCGAGCTCGAAGGAATTGAGGCGGCCTTCGAGGGCTTGGTTTGGGCCGGTCTGCGCGAGGTGGTCGCGGTTCATCGCGGCGAGGAGGTCGAGCTGCTGGCGTTGTTCGCTCGGCGCGAGGCGCGGGGTGATGTAGCGGACGAGGGCCTTGTCCGAGGGGACGGCGGCGTTGCCGATGGGCGTGCCCTGCGTCCACGCGGGGAGGAAGGCCGCGCCCCAGTTGTTGACGCCGCCGTGCGCGAGGGTGGGGCAGATGGTGATGAAGCCGGGCAGGTTTTGGTTCTCGGAGCCGAGGCCGTAGTTGACCCACGCGCCCATGCTGGGGCGGACGAAGTTGTCGCTGCCAGTGTGGAGCTTGAGGAGCGCGCCGCCGTGGGCGGAGTTCGTGCCGTGGCAGGAGCGGAGAATGCAGAGGTCATCAATGCACTGCGCGACGTGCGGGAAGAGTTCGCTGACGGGGAGGCCGGACTGGCCGTGGTTCTGGAATTTCCACGGCGACTTGAGCAGATCGAGCGTGGGGGCGAATTGGACGCGGGGTTTCTGGCCGGGGTAAGGCTTGCCGTCGTCGCGGTCGAGGAGCGGCTTGGGGTCGAAGGTGTCCACCTGCGACGGGCCACCCTTCATGAAGAGGAAGATGACGCGTTTGGCGCGCGGGGCGAAGTGCGGGGGCTTCGCATCCGCAGGAGAAGTTGAATGGGCGATGGGAGATGGGGATTTCTCCGCAAGCAGGGACGAGGCCGCGAGCCAGCCGAAGCCGACGGCGGAGCGTTGAAGCGCAGCGCGGCGGCTGAGGGGCTGCGAATGTCGGGCGGAGTGCATGAGCGATTGCTTACGTAAGCTTGACGGAGCCCGCTCACTTGCCCATTCGATACGATTTCGCCTCCGCCACCCAGGCGGCGAACAACGCGTCACGTATACGATTGGTCAATGGTGATGTGGCCAAGGGTTTTCCATCCAGCTCGACGACCTCGACCACGCCCCAGGAACTCGCCGTGAGGAAACACCCGTCAGCCCGATACAAGCGCGTCAAGTCCGACACGGTCTCGTGGAGGGCAAGGCCCTGCGAGCGACACCACGCCAGCACCTCCGCGCGCGTGACCCCCGGCAACGCGCCGGATGCGAGCGGCGGAGTGTGGACGGCACCGGCCTCGATCCAAAACACGTTGGCACTGGTGGCCTCGGCGACTTCGCCACGCACGTTGAGCAGCAGTGCCTCGTCAGCCCCGGCGTTTTCAGCCTCCGCGCGGGCCAGGACATGGAGGAGTTTGTTGGCGGACTTGCAGGCAGAGAGGATGTCGCCCTCCGGCAGCCGCAGCGAGGCGGTGCGGAGTTTTCGCTCGGGTGAGGTTGCCGCGTGATTCGGCGAGCTATGCACCGACATGACAACCGTCGGTTCATCGGCTCCACGAGGCGAATAGCCTCGGGGCCCCACGCCACGGGAAACGGTGATGCGGAGCAGGCATTCTTCAAGGTCGTTGCTCCAGCAAAGTTCGATGGCTTGATCACGGAGAAACTCGGAGGTATAGGGCAAGTGGAGGTTCAGCCGCGCCGCGCCATCGGCGAGCCGCTGCCAATGGGCATCCCAGCGAATGGGAATCGCGCTGATGATCTTCAGTGTCTCGAACAAGCCATCGCCATAGAGGAAGCCCCGGTCGAAAACGGACACGACGGCCTCGTTCTCGGGCACGAACTCGCCGTTGAGGAAAACGATCACGAGCCGTTTGTCCCGCAGCGCCGGGCCGTTGGCAAGCCCGCGCCGAATGGTGTTTGACGCCGTCGCGTCGAACCGCTGCAATCGCGCCGCATTCCGATTCCAAACAACCGTGATGAAAACAAACCGCCTGTCTCAACTGCTTCGCCTGAGTGCCCTCCTGCTCTGCCTCGCCGGGGCCGCGTCCGCCCAGACCCTCGTCCGCTACGAATCGCAGCCCGGCAGCAAGATGCGCATGGACGGCACCTCGACCATCCATGACTGGCATGCGGAGAGCCAGCTCATCGGTGGGTTCATCGAACTGGACGCGGCGTTAGTGGAAGCGCCGGACAAGGCCAAGCCCGGCAAGGTCGCCGCCAAGGGCGAGACCTTCGTGGCCGTGCGCTCGCTGAAATGCAGCAGCGGCAAGGCGATGGACGCCGTGATGCAGGAGGCGATGAAGGAAAAGGAGAATCCGCGCATCACTTACAAACTCGTCGAGCTCACGCTCAAGGAGGTGAAGGGCACGAGCGTTAATTTCGAGGCCAAGGGCACCCTCACCGTCTCCGGGGTGACCAAGGAAATCACCTTCCCCGTGACCATGCTCCGGCGCGTGGACCAGTCGCATACATCGTTCTCGGGAGCTACCACGGTGAAGATGACGGACTTCAAGATCACGCCGCCCGCGCCCACCGCCGCCATCGGCCTGATCAAGACTGGCGACGAAGTGAAGCTAACCTTCGTGTGGGCCGTGGCCAAAAAGTAGGCCGGCAATTCCATTCCGGCGTGTTACTCTTCCCATCATGAAAGCATTCCTCGCTGCGCTGTGGGCCGCCTTGCTGTTGCTGGCCGGTGACATTCGCGCGCAATCGGCCACAGGTCTTCCGGCGATCAACACGCAAGCCCCGTTCCTCGCGGCCGCGCTGTCGGAATTCTTCAGTGACACCCGGGCCTTCACGGCGGGCGTTGAGTTGACCCTGCCCGCGAAGGAAGGTGCCGAGGCGATGAAGCTGCCGTTTGGTGTCGCCATGGCGGATGGCAAGATGCGTTGGGAGCTGAACCTCGCCAACGTCAAGAGCGCCGAGCTGCCGCCCGAATCCATCAACGGCATCAAGGACATGGGCCTCGACCGGATGTTTTTCATTTACCTGCCCGGCAAGCCTCTGACGCTCGTATTCCCCGGCATGAAATCCTACCTCGACCTGGCCCTGCCGAAACCCGAGGGCGTGCAGCAACAGGCCCAGGAAAAAATCGGCCGCTTGGAAAAGAAAGAGCTGGGCCGGGAACTGGTCGCCGGCCAGCCGACGGTGAAATATGCCGTCAAGGTGCCGGGCGACGACGGCACGGCCACCGTCTGGCAGGCCACCAATCTGCAAAACCTTCCAATCAAGATCGCCATCACCAAGGACAAGCAAACCTACCAGCTCCAATTGAGCAACGTGCGCCTGGGCCAGCCGGACGCGGCCTACTTCCAAGTGCCCCCTGGAATGGCCAAGCAGGCCGACTTGAACGCGCTGATCCAAGCCGCCGCCTTGCGATCATTGGGCGGCATCACCGGCCAGTTGAAGTAGTTCAACTCGATCCAGGGAACGGTGGGTTTTGCGGCCAACTGGGGGGGTGCCCATACCGCGCGGCGAGCCGAGCAATCCTCCCCGTTGAAAGCAGAAGGAGCGGGCAGCGATTGCTCGCCACCCGCTCCCAACCCCAACAACCAAACCAACTTCGGTTTAATTGACGTGACCTTGGATCGGTTGTTCAAAATTCCCCCTTTCCGCCGGTAAAATTTCTCGGCCTGACCCGCCCGCCCGGAGATTGCAGTGTCCAAACTCCGGGAAACCTGTTCTGTTCCTCTCATGCGAATCCGCAACCTCAACCCCGACACCGACATTGGCGCCAGCGCCTGGTGGCTCGAACTCGACGGGCACCGCCTGCTCATGGATGCCGGCGTCCACCCCAAACTTGAGGGCCGCGCCAGCCTGCCCCTGCTCGATTTGGTCAAGGACACCGAGCTGGATGCCATCGCCATCACCCACTGCCATCACGACCACGTCGGCGGCCTGCCCGTCGCCGTGCGGCACCATCGCCGCGCACACGTCCTGATGACCGAGTTGAGCTACTTCCTCGTTGAGCGCGTGCTGCACAACTCGGTCAACGTGATGAAACGCCAACGCGAAGAATCCGACATCCGCGACTACCCGCTCTACACCCACGAGGAACTGGATGAAATCGCGCCGCTCTTCCAAGGCTTCAAATATAACCGCGAAATCGAATGGGCCGGCTTCCAAAAGACCCGCGCCGGCGGCACCTCGCCCACGCTGGAGTTCTTCGACGCCGGGCACGCACTGGGTTCCGCCGGACTCCTCGTGCGCGGCAAGCGCGAGACCCTGTTTTACAGCGGGGACGTCTGCTTCCACGACCAGACCATCCTCAAGGGTGCACGCTTCGAGGACGTAAAGGCCGACGTGCTCATCATGGAAACCACGCGCGGCAACCGCGCGGTCCCGCCCACGTTCAGCCGCGAAGTCGAACTCGACCGCCTCATCGAAGCCATCCGCGAAACCCTCAAACGCAAGGGCAGCGTGCTCATCCCGACCTTCGCCTTGGGGCGCACGCAGGAAGTCCTCGCCGCGCTCGCGCTGGCAATCCGCGCCGGGAAACTCAAGCACCAGCCCATTTACATCGGCGGCCTCGGTCGGGTCTTCACGGAAATTTACGACCTCGAAGCCCACCGCGCCCACCGCCTCCACAGTAACCTCCAGCTCCACGAAGCCTTGAATCTCGTCGTCCTCGAAAAAGGCCAGGCCGAGACGATGAAGCTCGCGGGCGGCCGCATCTTCGTCATTACCGCCGGCATGATGAGCGAGCACACCGCCGCGCACGACCTCGCCGCGCGCATGATGGGCGACAAACGCCACGGGATTTTCTTCGTCGGCTACGCGGACCCCAACACACCCGGCGGCCACCTCAAGGCCAGCCAGATCGGCGAACCCTTCTTCTTCAGCCCCAGCGGCGGACAACTCACGCGTAACTGCGAAATGCGTGATTTCGATCTCTCCGCGCACGCCAATCGTGGTGAACTCCTCGATTTCGTCGGTGAAGTCTCACCCCACACCGTCTTCCTCGGCCATGGCGATGCCGACGCACGGAGCTGGTTTGCCGAGCAAATCGCCGCTCGCCATCCGAAAATTCGCGTGATCCAGCCCACGCCCGGTCTGCTGGTGGAAGCGTGAGCGGGCGCTTGACCCGAAGGGCGTGAGTCCCTAACTTCCCGCACGCGAGCGGTGGCCGTAGCTCAATGGTAGAGTCCCAGATTGTGATTCTGGCTGTTGCGGGTTCGAATCCCGTCGGTCACCCCAACTTCCCGCCCGGTCTCACAGGCCATGTTGGCGAAACTTTCTGGCTTGCGATCCAACTTTAGAATTGATGTCAAAGACTTCCCGCAGAGTAGCCTTTTTCGCAAACCAACTGCTTGCGAACCAAATCAAATAGTCTGTCGAAACTTGAACACATGGATTTGCGCCACCTGTGGTAGCAATGCGAAACAATGCCCCGATGATCAGGTCCAGAGTTTGCGTATAGGCCGCGTCAGCGTTAAGAAAACAGACCGTGCGCCGCTTGGCCTTCGACGCTCCCGTTAGGAAAGCGCTTCCAGCTTCGCCTTCGATTCAACGAGCGGTGCCAGCTTCAACACCCACACGCGATGGCAACCGCCGCCTTTGTTCTGGTCGAACCGCGGTGACTCACGACTGGTGCAGGGCGCGCAGTTCGCTGTTCGCGAAGCGCAGACGGATCGCCATCTCGCGTCCGAGTCGACGCAGAATCTCCAGAGCCAGCTCGGGATGCTCCTTGGCCAGCGCCTCGAACCGGCTGCGTGGCAGAACAAACAAATGTGCCTCCGTCACCGCAACCGCGTCAGCCGAACGCGATTGACGGTCGAAGAAAGCCATGTCGCCGAAAAAGTGGCCGTCGGAAAACGTGGTCAGGTGATAGTGATGCCCGGCTTTCAACGGCAGGTTCACGCTCACGCTGCCGGCCCGGAGGATGAACAGCTCCCCGCCCATGTCGCCTTTGTGGAAAATGAATTCACCCGCTTTGACCGTGCGCTCCTCGACGATCGTGCGCAACTGGGTGAAGGCCTCCGGCAGTTTCAACCCGGCGAAAAGCGGTATCTGCTCCAGCGTGGGCAAGACCTGCGGCACGGCGTTCGTGGCCAGCCCCGCCAGGATGCGATCCTCCACCCATTCCAGCGCCTCGTCGCGATTATCGAAGAGGCGGAGATGCTCGTCGTCCTCGAGAATTCCCAGAAGCCGGAGATAATTCGCCAGCCCCAGCCCGGTGGCGAGATGGGTGGGTAGGCTGCACAAAAGCAGAAAACCATCGTGGGCTTTCACCTGCTTGTAGATGACCTGCAACACATGACCGGCGGTAAAGTCGAAGGATTGCACCCGCCGCATGTCGAGCAGAACGTAACGGCAGTTGCGAATGTCCGCATCGAGCTCGGTGAGGAGCTGGTCCGTGGTGCCGAAGAACAGGCTGCCTTGTAGTTCACAGAGCACGGTTTGCCCACCGTGCTGGATCAAGAGCGCCTTCTCCTCGTTCTGGCGGTGTTTGTGCGAGGACACTTGGTCACCCCGCAATTTTCGCCGGATCACCGAGCTGCGAATCAGCTCCCGCATGAACAACGCCAGCGCCAGCCCGATGCCCACGCCCGCCGCGGCAATCAGGTTGTAAGCCAACGCCACCACCACAACCGCCGCCATCACGGTGAAGTCAAAGAACGTGTGCCGATGCCGCAGCAGGTGGAGGCTCTCGCGATCCACCATCCGGCTGCCGAGAACGATGAGGATGCCCGCCAGCGCGGGAGTGGGCAGCCACGCGATCAACGGCCGGCCAAACAGAAACGCGGCAAGGATGAGCCCGCCGCTGATCATGCCCGCGCGGCGGGTCTGCCCGCCGCTGTTCAAATTCACCAGCGTGGGTCCCATCGTGCCCGCGCCAGGCATGCCGCCCAGCAAGGCCGAGAGCAAGTTGCCCGCGCCCTGGCCCAGCAACTCGCGGTTCGAGTCCGTCCGCTCACCGCTCATCGCATCCAGCACCACGCACGTCTTCAACGTGTCGATGGAGAGCAGCGTGGCGAGCGTCAACGCGGGCGTCAGCAATGCGAACAGTTGCTCGGCTGAAAGATTTGCTGCCAGCTGCCAGCGCCCGCCGAGCATGGACGCCACGTCGGTCAGACTGCCCTGCATCGGGCCGACGACGAGCGCGTCGTGCACCGTCGCGCGGAGTTCCGGATGCCACAGCGCCAACACCCCGAACGCTAGCAGTCCGGCCCCGAGTCCCGTGATCGCCGCCGGCACGCGAGTGCTCAGGCGCGCCGCCTGGGTTATCGCGAGCATCGTAACCCCGCCGATGATCAACGCGTTCAAGTTCCACTGCTCAGGATGCAGCAGGCCGGACAAAAACTCTCTCCCCGCGTGCAGCCCAAACACCTTCGGCGCCTGAGCCAGAATGATCATCAACCCAACGCCACTGAGGTAACCCGCCACGACGGGATACGGAATGAACTTGATGAGCCGGCCACCCCGGGCGATGCCAAAGACAATTTGAATCACCCCCGCAAACACCCCAACCAGCGTCATCAACAACATCACTCGAGCTGCCAATTCCGACTCGCTCTGCCCGGCTTGCCCCTGCGTCACCAGCGTTGCCGCCAGCGCCGACAGGATGGCGGCGGCGGGCGCACAGGGCGCGGAGATCAATTGGCGGGCACTCCCCAGAGAGGCAGCCGTTATGCCCAATGCCACCGCACCGATGACACCAGCCAGCGCGCCGTGCGCCAAATGCGCCGGGCCAAGCACCGCGACCGTGGTGACGCCGTAGGCAATCGCCGACGGCAACGCCACGAGCATCGCGGAAACGCCGCCCCAGAGATCGCCGTGCCAAGCGGGTTGAGTTGAATTCTCTACCTGAGCCATGTTGCCTTAGTTCAGCCGGTTTGCCCCTCCGGCCGGTCCTTCACAGGGCCGCCTCCAGATGCCTGCACAGCGTCCGCAGAATCTGCACGCGGGCAAACTTTTTGTCGTTGCCCGCCACCAACGTCCACGGCGCGAACTCCGTGCTGGTGTGCGCCACCATGTCGTTGATGGCGGCCTTGTAGGCGTCCCACTGCTTCCGGTTGCGCCAGTCCTCATCGGTGATTTTGTAGCGTTTGAACGCGATTTCCTCGCGCTGTTTGAAGCGGCGCAACTGTTCGTCCTTGCCGATGTGAATCCAAAACTTGGAGACCACGATTCCGCCCTCGACGAGCTGCTCTTCAAACTCGTTGATCTCGAGAAACGCCCGCCGCCATTCGTCCTCGCGCGCGAAGCGCTCGACGCGTTCGACCAGCACGCGGCCATACCACGAGCGATCAAAAATGGTCGTCGTGCCCGCCCGGGGCAGATGCCGCCAGAAACGCCAGAGGTAATGCCGCGCCCGCTCCTCATCCGTCGGCGCGGCGATGGGGACGATGCGATACAGCCGCGGATCCATCGCCTCGGTCACCCGCCGAATGGCGCTGCCCTTGCCGGCGGCGTCCCAGCCCTCGAACAGCGCGACGCTGGCCACCTTCTTTTCCCACGCCGCCCACGCGAGCCGTGACAGGCGGCCTTGATACTTCTCCAGTTGCTTCGCGTATTCCTTGTCGCTCAGTTGCTGCGTCAGATCGACGTGGTCCAGGATGGTCGTGCTGGCCCGGCGGGACGGACGCGACGCAACGGCCGGGTTGGCCGCCGGAGCTGGCGACGGATTCCGTCGCAGTTGCTGCAATCGATCCTCGATGGCTTGAAGGAGAATTTTCCCGGCCGTCAGCTCGCGATAACGACGGTCCGCAGCCTCGATCAAGTGCCACGGGGCGTGGCCCGTATCCGTGCGCCGGATCGCACGCTCCGACGCCTCGGTGAATTTGTCGTAGAGCTTGAAGTGCTGCCAGTCCATCGGGAGCACGCGCCAGTGCGTCTTGGGGTTGCTCTCCAGTTCCTTCAACTGCCGACGCTGGGCTTTTTTGGAAAGGTGGAACCACAGCTTCACGATCACCGCGCCGTCGTCCGCCAGCATTTTCTCGAAGCAGGCAATCCGATCCAACTCGGTGTCGAGCTTGCTGCTTTTGATCTCCCCGTAAACGCGGCGAATGATCGGCTCGGAATACCACGAGCCAAACAGGATGCCCACCCGCCCCCGCGCGGGCAGCACGCGCCAGAAGCGCCAGTAGCGCGGCCGTTCGCGTTCCTCGTCCGAGCTCTGCCAAAAAGCATGCGTATCCACGCCGCGCGGATCGAGCCACTCGTTGAGGCGATGGACCATTTCCCCTTTCCCGGCCCCGTCCGCGCCAGAGATGATGACGATGACCGGCACCGGAGTGTCCTTGAGCGCGAAGTGCGCCTGCAGCAAGGCCGCGCGCAGCTTCGGCAGTTCGGCCTCGTATTGGACCTTGGTGAGCTTCTGGCCAAGTTCAGCGGCTTCAAACATATCATTCCTTTCGCTCAAGCGATGGCGGCTTGCACCCCACGGGCGACGGCGAGCGCGTGCGCCTTCACGGTGCTCACTTCGCCCTGTCCATCGACCATAGTCAACAGCCCCGCGTCCCGATAGAACCGGATCAACGGCTCAGTTTGGGTATGGAAGGTTTTTAAGCGGGCGCGAACGGTCACCGGATTGTCGCACAGGTCACAGGTGCCCGCCTCGCGCGGGGGCATGTAACTCGGGTGAAACGGGGTCTGGCATTCCCGGCAAATCAGCCGTCCGGAGAGCCGCTTCACAATCGCTTCATCCGGCACGGCGATGAACAGCACCCCGGCCAGCCTGCGTTGCAAGTCCGCCAGCATTTCCCCCAACGCCAGCGCCTGCGGCTGCGTGCGCGGAAAGCCATCGAGCACAAAACCCCGCACGGTATCCGGCTTCGCCAATCGCTCGCGAACCATGGCTTCGGTGATTTCGTCGGGGACCAGTTCGCCCCGGTCCATGTAGGCCTTCGCCTGCCGGCCCAGTTGCGTGGCTTGGCGCAGATTCTCGCGAAATAAATCTCCCGACGCGATGTGGGGCAGCTTCAGCTCGCCGCACAAGTGTTCGGCCTGCGTGCCCTTCCCGGAACCCGGCCCGCCCAACAGCACCAAGCCGAGGCAATCTTTACGCACATTCGCGTCCAAGCAGGCAGACTTGCGATGCCATGCCGGTAGCGTGACGGCCGGTCCCGACGGCTTGAACCCCGCCCCGCGTGCGCGTAGCGACTCCAACGCCGCGAAGATCGACCACTGCACTTGCTCAACTGCCCCGTCGGCCTCGATCACCCGCAGCCGCCCTGACGGCTGGTAGTATTCCAACACCGGCGCAACGGTGCGTTGAAACAGCCGCAGGCGCGTCAAGGCCAGGTCCCGCTGATCATCCCGGCGACGCTGCAACTCGCCTCCGCAGGCATCACACACACCCGCCCGCACCGGCGGGCGCAGTGTGACGTGAAACGGCGACTGGCACTGTCGGCAAATCAACCTGCCGTCCAGCCGCCGCAGCATCTCCGCCTCCGAAACATTCAACAGCAGCACCGCATCCAGCCGTCCGCCGAGACTCGCGAACAACTCATCGAGAAACCGCGCTTGATACTCCGTGCGCGGAAAACCATCGAACAAGATGTCCCCCGCCGGATCGCTCTTGCGCACCCAGTCCTCAATCATGGCGTCCACGATCTCATCCGGGACCAGCTCATTCCGGTCCATGTATTTCCGCGCCCTCAGCCCGAGCGGAGTCCATTCCTGCAAGTGTTTCCGGAACAACTCCCCCGTGCAGACGCGGTCCAACCACAACTCGCGCACCAATGCCGTGCCGTAAGTCCCCTTGCCTGCGCCCGCCGGACCAATGAGTGAGAGGTTCATGCGTGACCGGGCGTTTCCTTCCCGGCCACCACAAGCTAATTCCCCGGTGCATATCGACCACCCGCATTTTGCACATCACGAGGCGAACCTTGCATCCCCCCCATGCCAAACCCAACGTCGTCAGGCGAGAATCCCCTTGACCACCTGGCCGTGGACGTCGGTCAGGCGGTAATGACGGCCCTGAAATTTGAACGTCAGCCGCGTATGATCGATGCCCAGGCAGTGCAACAGCGTCGCGTGCAGGTCGTGCACGTGGACTGGGTCGCTCGCGACGTTGTAGGAGTAATCGTCCGTCTCGCCGAAGGTCACGCCCGGCCGGATGCCGCCGCCGGCGAGCCAGATCGTGAAGCAGCGCGGGTGATGGTCGCGGCCATAGTCCTCCTTCGTGAGCCGGCCCTGGCAATAGACCGTGCGCCCAAATTCGCCGCCCCAGACCACGAGCGTGTCGTCAAGCAAGCCGCGTTGTTTCAAATCCTGGATCAACCCCGCGCTCGGCTGGTCGGTGTCGCGGCACTGACCGGCGATTTGAGCCGGAAGCTTCAAGTGCTGGTCCCAGCCGCGATGAAAGAGCTGGATGAAGCGCACACCGCGTTCCGCGAGCCGCCGCGCGAGCAGGCAGTTCGCCGCGAACGTGCCCGGCTTGCGCGCCTCGGGGCCGTAGAGCTCGAACGCGCTCGCCGGCTCGCGCGAGACATCCGTCAGCGCCGGCACGCTCGTCTGCATCCGATATGCCAGCTCGTATTGCGCAATGCGCGTGGCGATCTCGGGATCACCGAATTCCGCGAGCTGCATCTGGTTCAGCTTCGCGAGGTCATCGAGCATCCGCCGACGAGCCGTCGCGTCGAGTCCGTCGGGATTGGAGAGAAAGAGCACCGGGTCACTACCAGCACGGAACTTGATGCCTTGGTGCGTCGTCGGCAAAAAACCGCTGCTCCACAAGCGGTCGTAGAGCGGCTGGTCCGCCGGATTTCCGGTGCCGTTCGAGAGCAGCACGACGAATGCGGGCAGGTCGCGGTTCATGCTGCCGAGGCCGTAACTGAGCCACGAGCCGATGCTCGGCCGCCCCGCGAGCTGCGCGCCAGTTTGGAAGAACGTGATGGCCGGGTCGTGGTTGATGGCTTCCGTGTGTAGCGTCTTGATGAAGCACAGCTCGTCCGCCACGCGCGCCGTGTGCGGCAGCAGCTCGCTTAACCAAGCGCCGCCGCGTCCGTGCTGCGCGAAGCGGAACTTCGTCGGTGCGATGGGAAAGCGTTCCTGTGTCGCCGTCATGCCCGTGAGCCGCTGGCCCTGCCGAATCGTGTCCGGCAAGTCCGTGCCGTGCCGCGCAGCGAGCTGCGGTTTATGATCGAACAAATCCAACTGCGACGGCGCGCCCGACTGGAAGAGGTAAATCACGCGCTTGGCCTTGGCCTCAAAGTGCGGCAGTCCCGAGAGCCCGCCCGTGGCGGCGACATCCTTCGCAGGCGCGGCGAGCAAGTCCTCGTTGAGCAGCGTTGTCAGCGCCGTCGCGCCGAGCCCTAGGCGGCCGAAGAAGTGGCGGCGGTTGATCGCAAGCCGGTGGTTGAGCAGCGGGTTCATGGGCGCGGCTATTGTTTGGTGATGGCCTCGTCGAGGTTAAGGATTAGCCCGGCCACCGCTGCGTAGGCGGCGTGTTCCGCCACATCCAGCTTCGCATCGCGCGGGGACTCGCCCGCGCTGATAAGCGCTAAGGCTGCATTTGTGTTGGTGCGGAACCGTGCGCGATGCTCGTTCAAGCCATCGAGCAACACGCGCAGCTCCGCCGGTTTCAGCTCGCGCGTGAGCACGAGGCGGAAAGCCCTTCGCACGCGCTCTTCCGGCGTTGCGCTTTCGTGCAGCACCCGCTGCGCGAGACAGCGCGCGGCCTCCACGAACGTCACGTCGTTCATAAGCGCCAGCGCCTGCAACGGTGTGCTCGTCCGGCTCGGGCGCACGGAGCAAGCCTCGCGGCCGGGGGCGTCGAAGGTCGTCATCGTCGGCTGCGGGCTGGTGCGTTTCCAGAAAGTGTAGAGGCTGCGCCGCCAGAGCGCGTCGCCGTGGTCTTGGACATAGTCGGTGCCGCTCAATTCCTTCCACAACCCCGCAGGCTGATAGGGCTTCACCGACGGCCCGCCGATCTCACCGACGAGCAAGCCGCTCGCAGCGAGCGCCTGGTCGCGAATCATCTCGGCTGGGAGCCGCACGCGCGGCCCGCGAGCGAGCAGGCGATTCTCCGGATCGCGGGCGAGCAGCTCGGGCGTCACGCGCGACGACTGCCGGTAGGTCGCGCTCATCACGATCGTCTTGAGCAACCGCTTCACGTCCCAACCCGTGCGGACGAACTCCGTCGCGAGCCAGTCGAGCAACTCGGGGTGGCTCGGAGGTTCGCCTTGAGAGCCGAAGTCCTCGGTCGTCTTCACCAGCCCGGTGCCGAAGAGCATCTGCCACTGGTGATTCACCGCCACGCGCGCCGTGAGCGGGTTCGCGGGGCTGACCAGCCAATGTGCGAAGCCGAGGCGATTCTTCGGAGCACCAGACCGCAGCGCGGGCAGGCTCGCGGGGACGCCGGGGGTGACTGCCTCGCCGCGCTTGTCATACTCGCCGCGCTTGAGCACGAACGTCTCGCGCGGCTTGGCCATCTCCTCCATCACCATCACGGTCGGCAGGCTCTCGACGAACTTTGCGCGCTGCTCGCGCAACGCGGCGACGTTCGCTTGTGCCTCGCGATGCGTTGCGGGCGCGTGTTCGGCGAGGAAGCAGGCGCGCAGCTTCGCCGCTTGAGCCGCGGTGCGTTTGGCGGATGGAATCGCGGCGAGTTCCGTCACGTTCTCCGCCGTGGCCACGGTGCTTGCTTCCTCGGCCGTCAGCGCGCGGGCATAGACGCGCACATCGCTGACCAACCCGTGAAAGCGGTCGCCCGGAGCACCGCCAGAGCCGATGCGCAGCGGCTGCTTTGTCTGGAACGATTGGTTCAATTCATCGAGCAGCACACGCAGCTTCTGCGGCTCGCCGTTGACAAAGACCTTCACGCCCGCTGCCAAACGCGAGCCGTCGTAGACGACCGTGAAGTGATGCCAGCGTTCCGGCACGAGCGTGGCCTCGGTCTCAACGCGCAGCGCGTCGTCGAGCCAGCGCTTGGTGAGATGGACTTGGAGGCGGCCCCGCTTGAGATACACGCTGTAGCCCTCGGAGTCCGACGCGAAGCCGGAGTCTTCCGTCTGCTCGGCCATGCGCGAGAGAATGGCGCCGCCGTTGGTGCCACGCGGCTGAATCCACGCGGCCAACGTGAACTTGTCGAAGAAGCCGAAGTTCCCCACATCGCCGCAGTTGACGAACCGTTTCCCGTCGAGCATCGCCACCGGGCCGGCACGCCCGGGCACGAAGGCGGCCTCGCCACTCTCGAACTTCGCTGGCGGGTTGGTCCCGTGCGCGTCGGTGAGTTGCCCGGCCAACTCGAAGCGCGCGAGCAAGCCGTTCGTCAGCGTCCACGCCAGCACCGGGGAGAGCTTCGTTTTCCACACCGCTTGGGCCGCAGCGATCTGCGGCTCCAGCGCGCGCAATCGCGCCTCCGCGTCGGCGAGTTGGGCTTCGAGTCTGGCGAGTTCCTTCTGCTGCGCGTCCGTCGGCGCGGTGAGCATCGGCGGGGAATTGCCGATCTTGATTGCGCGGCCCTTCTCCGGGACGTTGTTGAAGAAGGCGAAGAGCTGGTAGAACTCGCGCTGCGTGACCGGGTCGTATTTGTGGTCGTGACAACGAGCGCAGCCGAGTGTCAGGCCGAGCCACACGGTCGCAGTGGTGTCCACGCGGTCCACCACATACTCAACTGCATACTCCTCGGGGACGATGCCGCCCTCCGCATTACCGCGATGGTTGCGGTTGAAGCCGGTAGCGATCTTCTGCGCCAGCGTCGCCTTCGGCAGCAAATCCCCGGCGAGTTGCTCGATGGTGAACTGGTCGAACGGGAGGTTACGGTTGTAGGCATCGATTACCCAGTCCCGCCAGCGCCACATGTAACGCTCCCCATCACTCTGGTAGCCGCTGGTGTCGGCGTAACGCGCCGCATCGAGCCAGCGACTGGCCATGCGTTCGCCGTAGCGGGGCGACGCGAGCAACCGGTCCACGACGCGCTCATATGCCTGCGGCGAAGTGTCGGCGAGAAACGCATCCACCTCGGCCAACGTGGGCGGCAGACCGGTCAAGTCGAGCGAAACGCGCCGAATGAGTGTGGCGCGGTCGGCCTCGAGGGAGTGCTGAAGACCTTCGCGCGCAAGCCGGGCGAGGATGAAGGCGTCGATTGGGTTTTGAACTTTGAACTTTATACTTTGAACTTCTGGCACCACCGGTCGCTTCGGCGCGAGGAACGCCCAGTGTCCCTCCCACTTCGCGCCTTGCTCGATCCAGCAACGCAACAGCTCGACCTGTTGCGGCGTGAGCTGGCGGCCGGCCTTCGCGGGTGGCATCCGCTCGTCAGCATCGCTCGTCGTGATGCGGCGCATGAGTTCGCTCTTCGCTGGCTGGCCGGGGACGATGGCGAAGTGATCCTTGAGCTTCGCCTTCGCGCTGGCCTCAAGATCCAGCCGCAGATTGGCCTTGAGCTTAGCCTTGTCCGGGCCGTGACAGGCGAAGCAGTTGTCGGACAGGATGGGGCGGATGGCGCGGTTGAACTCGATCTGGACGGGCAAGGACAAATCCGCTGCGGGGAGCAAACCAATGGGGATCAAAAAAGCAAATGCCAGGCTGAAGAATTTCATGCCCGCCAGTCGTTGAAGCAGTGATGTGATCGCATCGGTCTACCCGGCCGACATTGCCGGGCCGTTGGATACGGATAGGTAGAGGCCAGCTGGCAGAACATTATTCACCGCCGGCCAGCGCAATCGGGAATTGATTCTACGGCAATACCGCCGCAATACATAGCGTCTGGTTTCCTTGCAATGCTGAGTTGTTCTCAAATGCTTCAGAAAACGATCGTCTGCCTGACGTGGCTGTCCACTGTCAGTCTCGCTGGGGCCGCTGCCCGGCTGGACTTCAGCCGCGACGTGCGGCCCATCCTGTCCGACAACTGCTTCGCCTGCCACGGGCCGGACACGCAGAAGGTCAAGGGCGGTTTGCGGCTGGACTCGCCGGAGCACGCCTTCAAGCCCGCCAAGTCCGGCAAGCTCGGCCTCGTCGCGAGCAAGCCGGAAAAATCCGCGTTGATCGAGCGCATCAACACAAAGGTCTCCACCGATCTGATGCCGCCGCCGGAGTCGCACAAAACGCTTACCTCCGCGCAGAAGGACACGCTCCGCCGCTGGGTGGCCGAGGGCGCGAACTATTCGTCGCACTGGGCGTTTGCCCCGCTCGTGCGGCCGGTGGTGCCATCCATCGGAAATCGGAAATCGGAAATCGGAAACCCCATCGACGCGTTCCTGCTCGCGCGGTTGAAGAAAGAGGGCCTAGCCTTCTCGCCGGAAGCTGATCGGGCCACACTCCTGCGCCGCGTTGCGCTCGACCTCACGGGCATTCCGCCCACGCCGGCCGAGGTGGATGAGTTCCTCGCGGACAAGTCGGCGAACGCCTACGAGAAGGTTGTGGACCGGCTACTGGCTTCGCCGCGCTACGGCGAACGCATGGCGATGCTGTGGCTTGATTACGCGCGTTACGCCGACAGCCACGGCTTCCAGACCGACAGTTCGCGCAGCATGTGGCCGTGGCGCGACTGGGTCATCAAGGCGTTTAACGAGAACATGAAGTTCGACCAGTTCACGATCTGGCAGCTCGCCGGTGATCTGCTGCCCGAAACTCCGAACTCCAAACCCCAAACGCGAAATCAGGACCAGCTCATCGCGACGGGCTTCAACCGCAACCACCGCATCAACGGCGAGGGCGGGCTCATCGCGGAGGAGTGGCGCATCGAGACCATCATTGACCGCGTCGAGACCACCGGCACGACGTGGCTGGGCCTGACCTTCAACTGCTGCCGCTGCCACGACCACAAATACGACCCCATCACGCAGCGCGAGTTTTATTCCTTCTTCGCCTTCTTCAACAGCATCGAGGAGTCCGGCACGTTGAGTGGCATCCGCGCCAATCGCGGCGGCGGGAACCCGGACCCAACCATCCACGTCACCACGCCCGAGCACGAAGCCAAGCTCGCGGAGTTGAATCAGTCACTGCAATCCGCCGAGGCCAAACTCGCCGACGCGGTAAAGCAACTGCCCAAGCTCGTGGAAGAATGGGAGCCGACGTTCATCGCGAAGTTTGACCAGTCGGCCGCGCCGTGGAAGGTGCTCGAACCCACCGCCGTGAAGGCCGCGAGCAAAACAACTTTCACGCGCCAGCCCGACGCTTCGTGGCTCGCGGTCGGGGCTGCTGCGCCGCAGGAAACTTACACCATCACCGCGCCACTGACGGCCGGAACGCTTGGCGGCGTGTTGCTGGAGGCGCTGCCGGACGCATCGTTGCCCGCGCAGTCGGTCGGGCGCGCGTTCAACGGGAACTTCATCCTCAGCGGCATCGAGGCGGAAATCTCCGCGCCGTCGCTGGCGAAACCCGAGGTCATCAAGTTCACCAAGGCCGAGGCCAGCTACTCGCAAAAGGGCTACGAAGTCGGGCTCGTCGTGAATGGGAAGGGCGGCAAGGGCTGGGCCGTGGACGGTCCAACGCGAAAGGAGCCGCTCAAGGCCATGTTCCTCGCCGACCGCGCCGCGACCGTGCCCGCCGACGCCACGCTCACCGTGCGTTTGCTGCACAAGGCCAGCGGCCAGCACTCCATCGGGCGCTTCCGCCTCTCGGCGACGTCGCTCGCGCCGGGCTTGGCGAAGCTCGACGGCGGCCCACAGGTGCCCGAGGCGTTGAAGAAGATTTTTGCGACCGAACCAAGCAAGCGCACTCCCGCCCAGCGCGCCGAGCTGACGAAGTTTTTCCGCGCCAACGCCGAAAGCCCGGTGAAGTCCGCCGACGCCGCCGTGGCCGCCGCCAAGAAAGCCCTAGAGGACTTCGAGCTGAAGCTGCCCACGACGATGGTGATGAAGGAGATTTCGCAGCCCCGCGACGCCTTCATCCTCGTGCGCGGCGAATACGACAAGAAGGGTGACAAGGTCAGCGCGGGTGTGCCTGCGGTGTTGCCGCCGTTGCCGACGGGCGCGCCGACGAACCGGCTCGGCCTCGCGCAGTGGCTCGTGTCGCCGGAGAATCCGCTGACCGCGCGCGTGTGGGTGAACCGCACGTGGGAGAAGTTCTTCGGCTTCGGCCTCGTGAAGACGACGGAGAACTTCGGCTCGCAGGCCGAGCCGCCGAGCCACCCGGAGTTGCTCGACTGGCTGGCGACGGAGTTCATCCGGCTCGGCTGGGACATGAAGGCGTTTCAGAAAACGCTCGTGATGTCGGCGGCGTATCGGCAGTCCTCGAAGGTCACGCCCGCGCTGGTCGCGCGCGACCCGGAGAACCGCCTGCTCGCGCGCGGCCCGCGCTTCCGCCTGCCCGCCGAACTCATCCGCGACCAGGCGCTCGCCGCGAGCGGGCTGCTCGTCGAGAAGCTCGGCGGCCCGAGCGTGCGCCCCTACATGCCCGAGGGCGTGTGGGACGAGACGAGTCGTTACGGCGACCTCCGCGGCTACAAGCACGACACCGGAGACGGCCTCCATCGCCGCACGCTCTACACGATTTGGAAACGCACCGCCGCGCCGCCCACGATGCTGCTGTTCGATTCGCCCACGCGCGAGATTTGCACCGTAAAGCGCAGCCGCACGAACACGCCGTTGCAAGCGCTCGCGCTATTGAATGAAGTCACCTACGTCGAGGCCGCCCGCGCGCTCGCACAGCGGATGCTCACCGAAGGCGGTGCGACCGCGAGCGAGCGCATCACGCACGGTTTCCGTCGCGTCCTCGGCCGCGTGCCGGACAAAGCCGACCTCGCCGTGCTCACCGCTGGCTTGGACAAGCGCCTCGCCAAATACCGCGCCGACACCGAGGCCGCGAAGTCACTGCTGGCTCAAGGCGAGTTCAAGCCGGACCCGAAGCTGGATGTCGCCGAACTTGCCGCCTACACCGTGACCGCAAACATTCTCCTTAACCTCGACGAAACCATCACGCGCGAATGAAACGGCTCGTCCTGCTCGCCGGAGCGCTGGTTGGTTGGTCAGCCTTGGGCGCAGACCAAAAGGCCTCATTACCCGCCGACCACGCCGAGCGGATGTCGCGCGGCCTCGTCACATTCACCCAGCACGTCCGCCCGGTGCTGATGAAGAGTTGTCTGTCCTGCCACGGCGGCGAGAAGACCAAGGGCGGTCTCGACCTCGCCACGCGCGAGGATTTGCTGAAGGGAGGCACCGAGGGCGCAGCCATAGTGCCGTTCAGCGCGAAGGACAGCCGGCTGCTCAAGCTCGTGCGTCACGCCGAGGAGCCGCACATGCCGTCGAAGGCAGACAAACTTTCCGCCGAAGTCATCGCCAGCCTCGCGTCGTGGATTGACGACGGTGCTCCCTACGACACCCCGCTCCTCCCCAGCCGCGTGGCGAAAGACAAGTCGAAGGTGACAGACGAAGACCGGAAATGGTGGGCTTTCCAACCGTTGCGTCCGGCCCCCGTTCCTCAATTTGGCAATCGGCAATCGGCGATCAGCAATCCCATCGATCGTTTCCTCCTCGCCGTCGCCGCCCCGCGCCAGCTCACCGCGCCCGCTGACAAACGCACGCTTATCCGCCGCGCCTACCTCGACCTTCACGGCCTCCCGCCGACGCCCGAGGCCGTGGACGCTTTCCTAACGGACACTTCACCCGACGCTTGGCCGAAGCTCGTCGCTCGCCTCCTCGACTCCCCGCGCTACGGCGAGCGTTGGGCGCGGCACTGGCTGGACGTTGCGCGCTTCGCGGAGAGCAGCGGCTTCGAGCACGACTACGACCGCCCCGGCGCATTTCACTTCCGTGATTTCGTCATCAAGGCGCTCAACACCGACCTGCCGTTCGACCAGTTCCTCCGCTGGCAGCTCGCGGGCGATGAGTTCGAGCCGGACAATCCGCTCGCCCTCAGCGCCACCGGCTTTCTTGGCGCGGGCGTATTCCCCACGCAAATCACTGCCAACGAAGTCGAGCGCACGCGCTACGACGCGATGGACGACATGCTGTCCACCACCGGCTCGGCGTTCCTCGGCCTCACCATCGGCTGCGCGCGCTGCCACGACCACAAATACGACCCGCTGCCGAGCGAAGACTACTACCGGATGCTCTCCACCTTCACGACGACCGTCCGCAGCGTCGTGGACCTTGAGATGGAGCCGGAGAAGAGTCGCGAGGCGAAGGCCAAGTGGCAGGCCGAAGCCGCGCCGCTCGCCGCTGAACTCAAGCGCTACGAAGCCGAGCTGTCGCCGAAATTCGACGCGTGGCTCGCGGGGGGCGCGGCGTTGCCCTCGGGCGGCGTGTGGACCGTCGTCGAGCTGGCCAGCACGAAGTCCAAGGCCGGCGCGACGTTCAAGAAGCTCGACGACCTGTCCTACTTGACCGAAGGCGCGAACGGCGCGAGCGATGAATACACCTTCACCTTTCACACCGCGCAGCGGCGACTTACGGGCCTGCGCTTGGAAGCCCTTGCCCACGCCTCGATGACGAAGGGCGGTCCGGGCCGCGCGGACAACGGTAACTTCGCCCTCAGCAAAATCATCGTCAGCGCCGCGGCGCGGGGCAGCTCCGAAAGCAAGCCCGTTGCGCTGATCAAAGCCGTCGCCGACTTCGAGCAAAACAAGGGCAGCCTCTCCATCGCGTCGTCGCTTGATGACAACCCGAAGACCGGTTGGGCCGTGGACCCGCAGTTCGGCAAAGACCACGCGGCGGTGTTCACCTTTGGCGAGCCGGTGGACTTCGAGGGCGGCGCAACCTTCACCGTGAAGCTCCAGTTCGAGGTGAACACGAAGCACAACATCGGTCGCCCACGCCTCGCGCTGATGGCTGACGCGGAGCCGACGCTCAAAGGTGAAGACTTGCCCACGAAAGTCGCCGAGGTGCTGCGGAAGGCGAAGCAGCCGGACTTCGCGGCGAAGTTGTCTGCCACCGAACGCGACACGCTACTCGCGTGGTGGCTTCGCAAGGACGCGGGCTGGCGCGACCGGCAGGCCAAGCTCACCGCGCACGCCAGCCGCGAGCCGGGCGTAAAGACGCAGGTGCTCGTGTGCGCCGAGGGCAACAAGCCGCTGCGGATGCACACGCAGGGCGCGGACTTCTTCGAGCAGACGCACTTCCTCCGGCGCGGCAGCACGGACCAGAAGCTCGGCGTCGCGCCGCAGGGTTTTCTCCAAGTGCTCACGCGCGCCACCGACGCGGACTCGCGCTGGCGATGGCAGCCGCCGGCGGGCGCGAAGTTCTCCGGTCGCCGTCGCTCACTGGCGAACTGGCTCACGGACGCGGAACACGGCGCGGGCGCGCTGGTCGCCCGCGTGGCGGTGAACCGGCTGTGGCAGCACCACTTCGGTCGCGGCCTTGTGGCGACGCCGGATGACTTCGGCCGCACCGGCGCGCTGCCGTCGCACCCTGAGCTGCTCGACTGGTTGGCGGCGGAGCTCATCAAGAACGGGTGGAAGTTGAAGCCGGTTCACCGGCTTATCATGGAGAGCGCGGCGTATCGCGCGGGAAGTGAGAAGTATTTAGTAATTAGTGATCAGTCACCGCAGGCAGGGGCTGGCGGTTCGGCGAAGGTGCCTTCACTAAACGCTCAATCACTAATCACCAATCACTTTCTTTCCCATCAGCCGCGTCGGCTCGAAGGCGAGGCCCTCCGCGACGCCATGCTCGCTGTCAGCGGCCAGCTTGACACGACGATGTTCGGCCCGGGCACGAAGGACGAACGCAGCAAGCGCCGCAGCATTTACTTCACAATGAAGCGCAGCCAGCTCATCGGCTCGATGGTCGTCTTTGACCAACCCGAGCCGCTCGTGAGCCAGGGCGCGCGGCCCACCACGACCGTCGCCCCGCAGGCGTTGCTCCTGATGAATGGCCCGCAAGTGCGCGAATGGGCGGAGGCCTTCGCACGACGCGTAGAGGCGGAGACGACCGGCACGGAGACCCCGGCGCAAGTCAACCGCGCCTACCTGCTCGCGTTGAGCCGGCTGGCGACGGCGAAGGAGCAGGCGAGCGCCGCCGCGTTCCTCGCGTCACAGACTGCGAGCTACGAAGCGGAGAAGAAGCCGAATCCCAGGAGCCTTGCACTCGCTGACTTTTGTCAGGTGCTCTTCGGCCTGAACGAATTTGCGTATGAGAATTGAACCGCACCCGTTTCTTAGCCGAAGACAGCTTCTCCAGCGCGCGGGCGGCGGCCTCGGGTGGCTCGCGTTCGCCAGCCTGCTCGGTCGCGACGCAGTGGCCGGCCCATTGAACCCGCTGGCGCCAAAGCCCGCGCACTTCGCCGGCACGGCCAAGTCGGTCATCTGGATTTTCGCTAACGGCGGGCCTAGCCAGGTGGATACTTGGGATTACAAACCCGAACTGGCCAAGCGCGACGGCACCGAGCTAGCCGGCTTTGACAACAAGACCGGTTTCTTCCCCGGCTCCGTCGGACCGCTGATGAAGTCGCCCTTCGCGTGGCAGCAGAGCGGGCAGAGCGGCACGTGGACTTCCGAGCTGTTCCCGCATCTCGCGGCGCAGGTGGACAAGCTCGCGTTCATCCATTCGTGCTTCACGAACTCCAACAACCACAGCCCGGCGCTGTTCATGATGAACACTGGCGTCACGCGCATGGGCTACCCGTGTGTCGGCTCGTGGGTGACTTACGGCCTCGGCTCGGAGAGCGACGCGCTGCCGAGCTTCGTGGTGATGAGCGACCCGCTGAATCGCGGCCTGCCGAAGGGCAACGCGCTCAACTGGGGCGCAGGCTTCCTGCCCAGCGTGTATCAAGGCACGTGGCTCAAGCCGCAGGGCGAACCCATCGCGAACCTCAAGCCGCCCGCAAATCTCAACGAGTCGCGCCAGCGCGCGCAGCTCGACTTGCTCGCATCGCTGAACCGCGACCAACTCGCGCAAGGCCCGCTGGAGAACGAGCTGGGCGCGCGCATCGAGAGCTTCGAGCTGGCGTATCGGATGCAGACGGCCGCGCCGGAGGCGTTCGATGTCTCGCGCGAGCCGGAGCACATCCGGCGGCTCTACGGCATCGGCGAGAAACACTGCGGGCACTTCGCCGCGCAATGCCTGACCGCGCGCCGGATGGTCGAGCGCGGCGTGCGCTTCGTGCAGGTTTACAGCGGCGGCATGGAGAACCAGCAGAGCTGGGACTGCCACTCGGACTTGGTCGGCAACCATCGCGGCTTCGCGGCTGAGGCGGACCAGCCCGTTGCCGCGCTACTGGCCGACCTGGAGCAACGCGGCTTGCTGAAGGACACGCTCGTCATCTGGGCCGGCGAGTTCGGGCGACTGCCAGTGTCGCAGAAGGGCGGCAAGCCGGGCCGCGACCACAACCCGCACGCGTTCACTGCGTGGCTCGCGGGCGGCGGCGTGAAGGGCGGCGTCCACTACGGCGAGACGGATGAGATTGGCTTCCGGGCCGTCGTAAACAAGGTGAGCGTCCGCGACTTCCACGCGACGATTCTCCACGCGCTGGGCTTGGACCACGAGCGGCTGGCCTTTAAGTTCCAAGGGCTGGATCAGCGGCTGACGGGCGTAGAGCAAGCGCGGGTGGTGAATGAGATTTTTGCCTGACCTATGAACTGCAACGACCATCAATTTCGCAGCCTCTCTGCAGCGCAACGACTCGCGGTCACGCGCCGGACTTTCCTCGCGAACTCCGCCGCCGGGCTGGGCTTGGGCGCACTCGGCTCGCTCATGGGCAACTCAGCTAGCGGCGCGCCTACGCCCGCCGCTGTGTTCCCGAACTTCGCGCCGAAGGCCAAGCGCGTCATCTACCTCTTCCAGTCCGGCGCGCCGTCGCAGATGGACTTGTTCGACCCGAAGCCGGAGATGGAGAAGCACCGGGGCGAGGACTTGCCGGAGTCCATTCGCAAGGGCCAGCGGCTCACGACGATGACTTCGGGGCAGAGCAAGTTCCCGGTCGCGCCGAGCCTCTTCAAGTTCGCGCAGCACGGGCAGAGCGGCGCATGGTTGAGCGAGTTGCTGCCGCACACCGCGCGCATCGCGGACGACCTCTGCATCATCCGCACGCTGAACACCGATGCCATCAACCACGACCCGGCCATCACGTTCTTCCAGACCGGGCATCAGCTACCGGGCCGGCCCAGCATGGGCTCGTGGCTTAGTTACGGCCTCGGCAGCGAGAATCGTGACTTGCCGGCTTACGTGGTCCTGACTTCTTTCGGTTCTGGTCGGCCGGATGATCAGCCGCTTTACGACCGCTTGTGGAGCAGCGGTTTTCTCCCGACGCAGCATCAGGGAGTGAAGTTCCGCAACAAGGGTGACCCCGTGCTCTACTTGTCCAACCCGCCCGGCATGGACCGCGAGACGCGGCGCGAGACACTGGACGAACTCGGCGCGTTGAACAGCCGACGCTTCAAGGCGCTGGGCGACCCGGAAATCCAGACGCGCATCTCGCAATACGAGCTAGCCTTCCGCATGCAGGCCAGCGTGCCGGAGCTGACGGATTTCTCGAAGGAGCCCGAGTCGATCCTCGAAAGCTACGGCCCCGACGTGAAGCGGCCCGGCAGCTACGCGGCGAACTGCCTGCTCGCGCGGCGGCTCGCCGAGCGCAACGTGCGCTTCATCCAGCTCTTCCACATGGGCTGGGATCATCACGGTGGTTTGCCGCGCGCCATTCGCGGCCAGTGCAAGGACACCGACCAAGCCACGGCGGCGCTCTTGCTCGACTTGAAGCAGCGCGGCTTGCTCGACGACACGCTCATCGTCTGGGGCGGTGAGTTTGGCCGGACGATTTACTCACAGGGCGGCCTGACGGGAGACAACTACGGGCGCGATCATCACCCGCGCTGCTTCACAATGTGGCTGGCGGGCGCGGGCGTGAAGCCGGGCCTCACGTTCGGCGAGACGGACGACTACTGCTACAACATCGTCCGCGACCCCGTGAGCATCTACGACTTGCACGCGACGATGATGCATCTGCTGGGCATCGAGCACACGCGCCTGACCTACCGCTTCCAAGGCCGCGACTTCCGCCTCACGGACATCCACGGCGACGTGGTGAAGTCGATCCTTGCGTGATTGGGAATCGTCGCGCCCCGCCGTCGCCATTGATCGCCGCCGCCGCACAGCGGCTGGGCCGCGCACGCGAGGCGATCATTGAACTGCCCTTTTCTCCCGGTTAGCCTGCCCCAGGGAATGAGCCAAGAACCGCGTGCCCTCCCGTGGGTCGAATACATTGAGCTGACCGCGCTGTTCCTGATTCAAGGAGCCGCGATGGGCATGTGGATGGTGCCGTTGAGCACCGTGCTGGACGCGCACGGGCTGCATGCCATCAAGCCCTACGCCTTCGCCTCGACGGCGGTGGCGGCGTTTGTATCGCCGTTGTTCTTCGGCGCGATGGCCGACCGCCACGCGTCGCCGGTGAGGGTGCTGCGCTGGCTTTCACTCGCGACCGCCGCCGCGATGGCGCTGGCTTCCACCGCGATTCAACTGGGTTGGAACCCGTGGCTGGTGCTCGCCCTCATTCAACTGCACGCCCTCTGTTCCTCGCCGACGTGGAGCATCGCCTCGACGATCGTCTTCGCCCGGCTGCGCGATGCCAAACGCGAGTTCGGCCCCATCCGCGCCATGGCCACGCTGGGCTGGATGGGGGGCTGCTGGCTGGTCAGCGCGCTGAACGCCGACTCCTCGCCTCGCGCGGGCTTCAACGGCGCGGTGACATGGGTGGTCGTGGCCGGGTTCACCCTCCTGCTGCCCGAGGTCGAAGCGCCCAAATCCACCGGCAAAGTCACGCTTCGGGAACGGCTGGGACTGGATGCGCTCGCGCTGCTCAAGAACCACGACCATCGCGTGGTGTTCATCACTGCCGCGCTGTTCAACATTCCACTCGCCGCATTCTACCCTTACACGCCGCCGCACTTGAAGGAGCTGGGGCTCACGCATACGACCGCGTGGATGACGCTGGGCCAGGTCACGGAGGTGCTGGCCATGCTGTTCCTCGCCCGCCTGCTGACGAACTGGCGCTTGAAATGGATTCTCGCCGTCGGTCTCGTCTGCGGCGTGGTGCGTTACGCGCTGTGTGCCCTCAATGGCAAGGCGTGGATTCTCCTCGGCGTCACACTGCACGGCTGTTCGTTCACGCTCGTTTACATCACCGCGCAAATCTACCTCGACGACCGGATCGATCCCGCCTGGCGCGCGCGCGCGCAGGCGCTCATGTCGCTACTCACCGGGGGCGTGGGAAATCTCGTGGGCTTCCTCGGCGTGGGTTGGTGGTTCTCCATCAATGCCCGACCCAACGGAGAGAACTGGCCGCTGTTCTGGACCGGCATCGCCGCGATGGTCGCCGCCGTATTGGCCTACTTTCTCATCGCGTATCACGGCCGGGGGAAACCGCCGGAAGGAAAGAACCCTGACTACTCACCGACGAGTTGAGAGCTTCGGCGTGGCAATTCACGCGGCCCGCCGTTAATCATTGCGCGTGCTCGCCGCCTCGTCTGCACCCACACCGCGCCGTCGCCCCGCCTTCATCGCTGCGGCGGTGGGCCTCGCGCTGCTGGTCGCGGTGTCGTTGGGCGAGATCGTGGCGCGGGTGAGTGGTTTCAAACCTTTTTCCGCCGAGCCGGCCAACCTCCGCGTCGAGCCGGGTGGGAGGCTGTTTCGGCCATTGCCCGAGGGCGGCTTCGGACACTTCCCCGGCGCGTTCAAGGTCACGCTGCCTGACGGCTACGAGTTTCGCGTCACGCATGGCACGAACGGTTTGCGCGTGACGCACCCACCGCTCGCAGCGAACGCGAAGCCGCGCCCAGAGCTGTGGGTGCTTGGCTGCTCGCTCACACACGGCTGGTCGCTCAACGACGAGGACACTTATCCTTGGCGCGTGCAGGCGGCGCTGCCGGAGTTTGAGGTGGTGAACGGCGGCGTGTCCGGCTACGGCACACTGCATCAGCGGTTGCTCTTTCAGGAGTTGCTCAAGCAGCGCAGCAAGCCGGCAGTGGTGGTCGTCGCTTACGGATTGTTTCACGATTTCCGCAACACCTACGTGCGCATCTGGCAAAAAGGCTTCGCGCCTTACAACCGCTTGCCGGACCTCGTCTATCCCTTCGCCCGGCTGAATGAGTCCGGACAACTCACTTACGACGCCGCGCCCGCGACCTACGCCGAGTGGCCGCTGCAACGGCAGTCCGCGCTGATGCATTGGATGGAACAGAACGCCAACCTCGCCGAGGAGCGCCGTGTCCGCAGCCACGCGGTGTCGCGCGCGTTGCTCGCGAACTGGGCGGGGGCGTGCCTCAAGGAAGGCATTCCGTTCATCGTGGCCGGCATCAGCTCCGACGCCGCGCCGATGCTGGAATGGTGCCGCGCCGCCGGCATCAAGGCCGTGGACATTTCCGTGCCGCTCACCGAGCCGGGCAACACCAACGCCCCGCACGACGGCCACCCCAGCGCGAAGGCGAACCGGGTGTATGCGGAAATGCTCGTCGCATTTTTGAAGGCCGAAGTGACTGCCCAGACGCGACGCTCGAGTCCTTGAGGAACCTTGTCTGAAGGTCTGGTTCTGGCGTTCAGGCGAAGACCGGCACTTCGAATTGAACCTCGAAGTCATCGCCGTCAGCACGCGTTTTCACGGTGATGACCCACTGCACTGATGGCGAGTCGTCGTGTGTCGGCGGGGCGTCGGCCGGGATTTGGAAAGTCAGCGGGAGTTCGAGGCGGTTGCGACCGGCGTTCTGCGGGACGAGCGGGAGCGGTTCGACCGGGACCAAGATGTGCAGAAGGCTTTCTTTCACTTCGTCCCCCTGCATCGACGTGTGCGTGCACGTGAGGACGGCCCCAAAGCCTTTAGAGGCGCCCGACCGCTGCGCGAAGTGGACGGTGCCCGCGAGTTTGCCACCCACGCGGCCGGGGATTGCGCCCAGACGGAGAGTTGATTTGCGTCCCTGCCGCAGCCACCGCCACGTGTCCTTGCAGGCGAAGAACACAAAGCCGAGCACGAACACATTGAGCGCCCAAAAGGTCCAGTGGCGGAAGAACTCACCAGAATCTTCACGGAAGATCAGGAAACCAAACCCGTAAAAGACAATTGTCACCAACATCACGAGCGCCCACCGCATTGCGACATCGGAGAACGTGGAGAATACCACCTCGCCGCGCGCCCAGTCAGCACGCCAAAGCCACGGTTCATTCGGTGCCTTTACCTGACGTTGCAGCGCGCCCCCCCATCTTCCAACACTCCACGGCTCCGAAGATCCCGATGGTCATGGCAGCGATGTAAACCTTTAGCATGCCATCACCGAAGTGTCCGCCGCCGCGAACGAGCCACCACCCAATAGCACCGGAGAAAGAAAGGCACACGAGCACACACAGCCAGTGATGATCGCGGATTAGCTTGTCCATGAGATGCTCCGGTTCTCGCGCCGGCCTGACATTCGTCAACGCTCAGATATGCTTCGAGTCGTCGTGGTCCTTCTTCGTGTAGCCGGAGTCTTGGCGCTGGAAGTTCACGGCGTTCTTCTTCACGTAGGCGGCGAAGACGTCGTCCGCGCTCATGCCGAGAACTTGCGCCATGCTGATGAGGAAGTGGAACAGGTCAACGACCTCCACACGCGCATTTTGCTCGTCGAACTTCTGATACTTGGCCCACCACTTCCACGGCACGCTGTCGGTCAGCTCGGCCATTTCCTGCTGCATGGCGCGGGTGTAGTTGAGTAGCCACTTGGTTTTCTCCTCCTCGCTCATGCCGTCGGTCTTGACGCCGATGCGTTCGTTGAGGGCCTTCTGCATTCGGAAAAGCTCGCGTAACTGGTCGGGTGTTTCCATGCACGAAGGGTGAAGGTCCGGGTTCAAAGTTCAAGATGCAAAGTGCGGCGGTCGCACGATGCTGAATTATCCCGCCGGGCGGCGGGTCGCTTTCTCAATTGAAGTGGGCGCGGTTTTGCGCCACCGTCTGCCCGTCCGCCGTGAACCCGACCGCCCTCAGCGTGAATCCACTGGCCGCCCTCACCGAGGGCCAGCGCGCCGCGTTGCTGACGCTGCTCACGGACGAGGATCCCGCCATCTACCAAGTCATCCGCGCCAAGATCATCGAGCAAGGCCAGCCCGCCCGCGAGTGGCTGCGGAGCTACACCCTGAGCAGCGATCCCGTGCTGCGTCGACGCGCGCAGGAGATCGTCGATTACTTCGAACGCGGTCTGGCGGACAACCGCTTTCTCGCCTTTTGCCTGAGCCGGGGCGAGGACTTGGATTTGGAACAGGCCGTCTGGCTCCTGTGCCAGACCCAATATCCGAACATCAACCCGCTCGCCTACACCGCGCTCTTCGACAGCTACGCAGCAGACCTACGTGTGCGCGTGGACTTCGGTGCGCCGCTGGACCGCATCATCGGCACCATCAACTACTATCTGTTCCACGACCTCGGTTTCAGCGGCAACGAAAGCGCCTACTACGACCCCGACAACAGCTACCTCAACCGCGTCGTGGACCGTCGCACCGGCAACCCCATCAGCCTGTGCGTCGTGTATCTCGCCGTCGCCAAACGGCTGCAACTCCCCATCACCGGCATCGGCATGCCGGGGCACTTCGTCTGCCGGCTCCAGACCTCGCGCGGCGAGGTTTACATCGACCCCTTTCGCAAGGGCAAGCTGATGACCAAAGGCGACTGCATCAAGTTCCTCATCAACTCCGGCCACGATTTCCACGACGGCTTCCTCGCCCCCGTCACGCCGCGCCGCATCCTGCTGCGCATTTGCTCCAACCTGCACAACATCTACACCAACCTCAACCTCCCGGACGAAACCCTCCGCTTCCAGCGCTACATCGTCGCGCTCTCGAAGTGAGCCAATGGGGAGGATTCGCAGCCACTTTTTCGTGGCTGTTCAACTCCGACAAGTTCCGGTAAGCCTTCTTCCGTGCGCCCGCCTGCGGCGGCTTGCGCCAACTTGCCATGAACGAATCTCACCTCATCCTCGGCGTGGACATCGGCGGCACTACGATCAAGGCCGCTGTCGTGGACACGCGCAAAGGCACGCTCACCACGGATGTGCTCCGCGCCAAGACGCCGCAACCCGCCACCCCCAAGGGCGTCGTCGCCGCGATCGGGGAACTGACCAAGAAACTCAAGTGGCACGGGCCCGTCGGCGTGGGCTTCCCCGGCCTCATCAAGCACGGCGTCGTGCGCCGCGCGCCGAACCTCGATCCCTCCTGGGTGCGCCATGAAATCGTTGAGCACCTGCGCCGTGCGCTGGGCGTGAGCTACGTCGCCGTGGGCAATGACGCCGATGCAGCGGGCCTGGCAGAAGCGCGTTTCGGTGCCGGGCGCGGCGTGCGTGGCACCGTCGTGCTGGTCACGCTGGGCACGGGCATTGGTTCAGCGGTGTTGCACAACGGTTCTCTGCTGCCGGACACGGAACTGGGACACCTCGAAGTCGGCGGGCAGGATGCCGAAAAGTTCGCCTCCACTGTGGCCCGCAAGCGGAACAAATGGACGTGGGAGCAATGGGGCAAGAACGTGGACCGCTACCTCACGACGCTCGAATACATGCTCGCGCCTGATCTCTTCATCATTGGTGGCGGGGTGAGCAGCGATCCCGAGCAGTTCTTCCGCTATCTGGAAAACGTGGAGGCCAAGATCGTCCCGGCAACCATGGGCAATGACGCGGGCATCGTCGGGGCTGCGCTCTTCGCCGTGCACGGGGTCAAGGCGCTGGCTCGGAAACGGAAACGCAACGCGACCTGATCTAGCTGCGCCGCTGGCTACCTCTTCTCCGGTAGCGGTGCGAACTCCACGAGCTGGCTTTGCGCGGGCGTCAGCGTGGCCCTGTGCCGCTCGACGGCCTGCGTGATCTGGCTCAACACCGCCGGATGATTCGTCGCGATGTTAAAATTCTCACTCGGGTCCACGCGCAGGTTGTAGAGCTGCGGCGTAGCGTGCTCCTCCGCCTTGGGCTGCCCATAGGCGGCCTGCGTCATGAAGTGCGCCTTGTAATCGCCCACGCGCGCCGCCATCAGCCGCGTGCCGCGATAAAACAAATACGCATCCCGTTGCACCGTGCCCGTGCCAAAGAGCAGCGGACGGATATCAAGTCCGTCAATCGACCGGTCCGCAGGCACCTCCGCGCCCGTGAGCTTCAGACTCGTCGTGAACAAATCCATCGTGCAGGCCAGCGTGCGCTGCGTCTGCGCGGGCTTGATTTTGCCCGGCCACCACGCGATGCCCGGCACACGCATCCCACCTTCCCACGTCGAGCCTTTGCCATCGCGCAGCAGACCCGCCGAGCCGCCCTGTTGGTTCATGATGAGCCAAGGGCCGTTATCGCTGGTGAAGAATACCAGCGTGTTCTCCGCGAGCTTCGTCGCGCGCAACGTGTCGAGCACACGGCCCACGCTCGCGTCGAGCTCCTCCACCACGTCGCCGTAAAGCCCGCGCGGACTCGTGCCGGAAAAATTCTTCGACGCGAACAGCGGCGTGTGCGGATACGTGTGAGGGAAGTAGAGGAAGAACGGCTTCGCCTGGTTCGCCTGAATGAACTTCACCGCCTCGTCCGTGTAACGCTGCGTGAGCGTGCTGAGATCGGCGGGCCGCTCGATCAATTCCTCGTTCCGATACAACGGCGCGTTCCACCACGCGGCCTGCTGCTCGGCGAGCTTGCCCGCGCCTTTCGGTGCGAACGGCGACGGATCCATGTCGTTCGAGTGCGGCAAGCCGAAGTAAAAATCGAAGCCGTGCTTGCGCGGATGGCCGGCCGGGCTGAACTCCCACACGCCCAGGTGCCATTTGCCCACGCAGCCCGTCGCGTAGCCCTTCGCCTTCAAGGCTTCGGCCAAGGTGATTTCACTCTCCGGCAAGTGGCCGAGCGAACGATTCCGCAGCACGCGGAACTGGTCATGGCACATCCCGCTCCGAATGGGATAACGCCCCGTGAGCAACGCCGCGCGGCTCGGCGTGCAGACTTCCGCCGCCGAGTAAAACTCCGTGAAGCGCATCCCCTCCGCCGCCATGCGGTCCAGATGCGGCGTGCGAATGGTCGGGTGCCCGTAGCAGCTCAGATCGCCGTAGCCCAGATCGTCGGCAAGAATAATGACGATGTTCGGCTGGCGCTCGGCCGCAACCAAATACAAAGCCGTGAAGAGCCAGAGGGCGAGGAGACGAGCGAAATGCATGATGCGAAATGGAAGCCAACCGGTTCGCGATAGGCGAGCGAATTTCACCTCGGAAGCCACCCGAGGAGCAAACTCACCCAGCCACGGATCGAACCACACCATCCGCGCCCAGCTCACCGAGCACGTTCGCCGCGTCGCGCTGCAAGCACACCGCCACGTCGTCGCGCAACTCCGGCAGTGCCAACAAACGCCGCGCGTTGCGCGCCCGCTGCACCGCCGCCAGCAAGTCTCCCCTGCCCTGCCGGTAGATTTCGCGCGCGACCTGCGCCGAGTCCGCCACGGGACCGCTCGCGAACTGCGGCCACACCGCGTCGCACAACGCCCCCCCGCCGAGCACATCTTCGTAGGCTGCCTCCTCGTGCGTGCCAGAGCACACGACGAGCAAGTCCTCCACGCGCTCGCGCGCCAGCCAGTCTGCGACCGCTCCGAGGTTGAGGAAGCTCCCCACCAGCACGCGCCGCGCGCCGCGACAAGCCTGCAACGCGCGCGTGCCGTTGGTCGTCGTCATCGCAAGGCTGCGTCCACCGACGCGCTCGCGCGTGAACTCGCGCGGCGAATTGCCGAGATCGAAATCCACGCTGCCCGTCTGGGCGCGAAGGATGCGCACGCCGTCGCGTTCGCCCGCGAGCAGCAAGTCAGGCCGCGCCTGCCGCAGCGCCACAGCCTCGGCGATTTCGCTGACTGGAATGATCTCACGTGCGCCGTTCGCCAGCGCCGTGACCATCGAACTCGTCGCGCGCAACACATCGAACACGACGCAGACGGTGCGGGCCAAATCGCGTTGCCGCAGCGCGGCGAACTCAGCGGGAGTGAAGGTGACTTCGAGCACAATGACAGGAGGTTTCAGGGTTAAGGGTTCAGGTTTCAGAATCAGAGTGAACGTTCCGCGCGCAACTGAATACAGTCGCGCCCCTGAAACCTGAAACCTGAAATCTTGAACCTACCGTCTTCATTCCCTTCTCACCCGCACGTAATGAAACAGATACTGCTGCGCAAACCCCGCGTTCGGCCCGAAGTGCGTGTTGGCGAAGTGCGCCAGCCGCTTCTCGGACGGACGGCGGCGCGGGAAATACAACTCGATCAACGCCCGCCGCACCCAAACGTCCACCGGGAAGGCGTCCTGCTTGCCGTAGGCGAAGAGCAGCACGCAGTCGGCGATCTTGCGCCCCACGCCGTGCAAGTTCATCAAGGCCGCGCGGGCCTCAGCCGTCGAGAGGTTTTGTAGTAGGGACAAGTCCAGTTGCCCGGTCGCGACGGCTTTGGCAGCGGCCAAAATGTAAGGTGCGCGAAAACCCATCTTGCAGGTGCGCAACTCGGCCTCCGAGCACGCCGCCAGCCGCGCTGCGCTCGGAAACGCAAACACCGAATCGCCGACGACGTCCGGCGGCACCGCCTTCCATTCTGCATTCCGCATTGCACCTTCCGCATTTGAAGAGAGCCTCCTTACGTCGGCTGCTACCGGGATCGCTTCGCCGAAGCGTTCACACAGCAGCGCGATGATTTGCTGGATTTGCACGATCTGCTTCGTCGAGGAGCAGATGAAGGAGACGAGACATTCCCACGGTTCCTGCCGCAGCAAACGCAAGCCGCGACACGCGGCGACCGACGCGCGCATGGGCTCGTCGTCAGGGAAGGTGGCGACCACGGCGGCCAGATCTACGTCGAGCTGCAAGTAGTCGCGGAGCCAATGCCAGTCTGCCTGCGGCACGGCACACTCGGCGCGCAGATCGTCACCGGCTTGATGGAGACGAACCCAGCGGCCTGCCACGATGCCTTCCCAAGCGTCGCCCATCGGTCGCCAGCGAAACGCTTGTCCCGAAGCAAGCGTGGCGGCGAGGTCATAGTCGCGGACGAGGAAGGTGGTTGCCCGCGAATCACGCGGATCGGCGCAAATCGCCTCGGAGAGCCCATAGGGCACAGGGGTCTCACCGCACCGTCTTCCTTGGGTTTCATTCGCGTTCATTTGCGTGATTCGCGGTCACGCCACGGAACTTGCGGCACAGCAGCAACCGCACGGTGTGGATGGTTTGGCCGCGATACAGAATGTCGCGCGCGCCGAGGTCTTCGATGCGCGTGAACTCGGCGGCGAGCCGTGCGGGCGGGGCTTCCGGCGTCGCGCCCTTCTTCAACTCCTGCACAAAAATCGCATCGTGGCCAAGGCGCGTATCGTAGCCGGGCCAGAAACCGTATTGGTTCTCCGGCTTTGTCGAGGATTGGTAAAACACGAGCGGCGCGTGTGGCACTCCTGCCTTTGCCTCGCGGATGTAAAACGACAGCAGGCTAGTGATGCCATAGTGCGCACCGATGAGGAAGACCGGCTGGCCCTCGGACGCGATCAGTTTCTGCCGCTCGGCTTCGACGGTTTCAGCCATCGCCTGCCAGCCGCGCACGCGGACGAGCGGATCAAGCTTTGGCGGCAGTGGCTTCCCGGTGATTTTCGCGGCGAGATTGGTGTCATGCAGCAAGACGACGAGCGGCAGTCCGAGCACAAGTCCGGCGACGAACCAAGCGCGCACGGAACGGACGCCCCGCTGCCAACAGGTGTCCGCCTGCAGCGCGGCAAGACACAGCAGCGGGATGACGGCCGGCACGATCCAATTTGGCTGCACGCGAGCGCGCAGGGTGTAGAGGAAGTAGCCAAGGAAGAGCGGCAAGCCCATGCAGAGGAGGAAGGTTGGGAGCGCCGCGTGGCGTGCCGGTGACTTGCAGTCGCCGTCTGCCGTGCTGCTCGGAGCCACTGCCGGCGATTGCCAATCGCCGGCCCGGAGTTGGCCTAGCGTTGCCAGCACGCCGCCGAAAATTAGCGCGAGGAAGCAGGGATTCAGCAACCCGAGTTCGGCGACGACGAAATCAATCAGGTAGTTCGGCGTGAATTTCCACGCCTGCGCGAGACCCGCGCGGTTGTGCAGATGCTCGACAGTCGCCCAGCCGTGCTGCGCGTTCCACACGAGTTGGGGTAGCACCGCGAGGGCGACGAGGGCGATGGCAAGCCACGGTCCGGCCGTGCGCAGATGTTTTCGCGCCGCCGGCCACAGCACGAAGAACAAGGCGAACGAGACGAGTTGAAAGGCGTTGGTGTTCTTCGAGAGAAAGCCGAGGGCGAGCCAGAGGCCGGTGATGAGCCACGGGCGGAGCGCCGAACGATGCTCGGTGCTCCGCACGGCTTGCCAACCGCTCAACATCGCCAGCGTCCAGAAGAGCACGGAGAGGCAATCCACCGTCATCAGCACCGCGCCGACGGAAAGCAGCGGCGTGGCGGTGGCGGCGAGGACGACAAACAGGCCGAGCTTCGGCCTCGCTTCGCGCGCGAAGAAGCGCAGCAGCAGCAACGACATCAGCGCCGTCACGCACGGCGCGAGGAAGCGCACGCCGAACGCCGTGTCACCCCACAGGTGGGTGCCGACCCATTGCGCGACGGCGATACCCGGCGGCTTGCTGTAGTAGGCGAGCGCGGGGTGTTTGGACCACTGCCATTGGTAGGCCTCGTCCTCGCTGAGTTCGATGCTCGAGCCGCCGATGTAGGCAAGGCGCGCGAGGAAGAAGAGAGCGATGACAATGTAGCCGAGGCGGAGCCAGTGGAGGTCGAGTTGAGAGGCGATTGCCGGTTGCCGGTTGCCGATTGTCGATTGGGGAGCATGAGGCTCAGTCCCGAGCAGGGATGGCATTTGCTCCCACCACAAGGGGAACCACTTTTGCCCCGCCCAGTTCCAACAGCGGTCCAGGGCCCAGACCATCACCGCCGCATAGCCCGCGCCGAGCGTCGCGCCGATGAGCACGTCGCTGACGTAGTGGACGCCGTTGTAAACGCGCGAGAACGCGACGGCGGCGGCCAGCGGCACCATGAAGCGCCAGCTTCGACGGAAGTAGAGGAAGGCCACCATCGCGGCGGCGGCCATGTTCGCGGCGTGGGCGGAGGGGAGGCTGAAACTTTCCGTGCGGCCCACGCGAGTGATTGCGCCAGGCTGAGTGACGAACGGACGCGGCCGGCCAACGGCGTGCTTGATGGAGTTGATGATGAGCGGATCACCGAGGCCGACGGCGAGCGTGATGAACGCGACGCACAGCGCGCCTTTCACACGCTGCCGCCAGATGAGCACGGCTGCCGCGAGGAGGACCATCGGGCCGAAGAGCTTGTTGCCACTGAGGACAGGCATGAGCCAGTCGAAGAGCGGATTGCTCAACGACTGGTTAACGGCGCGGAACAGCGCTGCATCCACGGACTGGAACCAAGCGTTCAAAACGCCGTCAGGGTGGCGGCGCGGCGGGGAAGCTCAAAGCTCAAAGTGCGCTCAAGGCAGCCAGCTCAGCACCTTGTTCAAATCGGCGGCGTCAGCGGCAGACATAAGGGCGGTGTCGGCGGCGCTGCCATAGTGAGCCATCCCCGGAAATGAAGCGGTCTGCGATTGCCGGAGGAGGAAACTGCCCTGCCACTTTTCCATCGCTACGTGACCGTCGGCAAAACTGAACAAGCCCGAATTGTTATGCCGGGCTCCCGGATACTTCGCCCAGAACGTGTCGCCGGTGTTGAGGATGATTGCATTGACCGCAGAGCCCGCCAGTTTGCCATTCATGCAAAGATTGTAAGTTCCGTGAGTGAAGACGGCGGAGGCCTCCTTCACTTGAGCCGGACAGCGAAACAAGGCGGGATTCGGCGCATAAGGGAAGAGCGTCCCGTTGGTGATCGGATAATCCGCGCTGGGATACGCCGGAACCGGCGTGGAGGACCCAAACTCCGTGGCCCCCATCCACGAATTCGGGTCCGCGTAAGTCGGAGCCAGTGGGTTAATATTCCTCGGGATCTTGTCGCCAAACTCACTCGTGTAGAGACTGAAGCCAAGCTGGAGCTGCTTGAAGTTTGAAACACAGGCTGTGCCCTTGGCCTTCGCCTTGGCCTTGCTCAAGGCGGGCAACAACATGCCGGCCAGAATCGCAATGATTGCGATGACGACGAGGAGTTCAATGAGGGTAAACCCAAGCTGACGATACTGAGGACCGCGTGGGCAAGGCTGGGGGATCATGGCAATTCACTGGTGGCAACTGGCGTGGCAACGAGATAGGCACGGCCAAACCACTCCGCCGGGGTTTCATTCTTGGGCGCGGGCTTGGGCGGGAAACGATTTACGATGGCGAGTTGGAAAACTCCTTGCGTGAGCAGGGGCTTGACCAGCGGCACCGCGCCCCCTACGAGCACGAGTTTGCTGCCCGAACTTTTCAGGGCCGCGATTTCCTCGGGGGCAAGCGACTGCGGCAAGGCCACGAACAGCACCGTCGCCGCCGCGCCCTGCCCCATCGCGGCGAGCTTCGCCGCCAGCCCGGCCGGCCAGCGCGAAATATCCTCGCCCTCGCCATGTTTGTAATACTCCACGCCTTTGAGCGTGACGCCTTTGGCTTTGGCCAGCCCGGCCTTGAAGCCCTTGAGTTGCGGCTCAACGCTCTGGTTGGCCAACTGCTCGAACGACTCCATCACCACCACCACGCTGCCGCTGCCACCGAGGAGTTTCGCGGTCTCGGTCGCCACCATCTCGCCGAGGGTCTCGAATGGTTTGAGGTTGGCCTTGGGCGGACCGGCGAACTGGGTGAAATAGAGAAAGGCCAGTGAGCCGACGGTGGCGAGTAAGGCCAGTATCGCCACCAAGTTTGAGTTCTTTTGCATCAGGCGTGTCGCGTAGTGTGACGCACGCCGCGTCGGCTGGAGTCAACGAAATCTTGTCGGGCAAGCTGCTTCCGATCCGGCCACGGAAAACCAGATCAATTCATAGCTTCACCGTCGGCCACACGTTGCTCTCGGTGCGGGCGGATTGGAGGAGCGTTTCGAGGTGCTTTACGATGCCGGGATGGTCAGCGGCGATGTTGCGGGTTTCCCCAGGATCGCGGGCGAGATGATACAACTCCAGCGGCGCATCAGGCTTCGGGCGCAGGGCCTTCCAGTCGCCGAAGCGCAGGGCTTGCTGAAATTGTGGGGTATGGCTTTCCCAGTAGAGGAACTCGCGCTGAGGCTTGTGCGGCTGCCCCAGAAATGCCGGCAACAGTGAGACCCCGTCGGTGGCTGGCACGTCGTTCACGCCGGCAAGTGCGGCGGCGGTGGCGAACAAATCCCAAAGCGCGGCGGGCTCGTCGTTGGTGCTGCCTGCCCGGATGTGGTTGGGCCAGCGCACGAGGAACGGCACGCGCAGACCGCCTTCGGTCAGGTCGCCTTTGGCCCCGCGGAACGGGCCGTTGCTGGCGAAAAACGCGGGGTCGCAACGTCCGTCGCGTTGCGCGGCGTTGTCGCTGGTGAAGATGACCACGGTGTGCTCGGCGAGCTTGGGCGCATCAAGCTGCCGGAGCAGTTGGCCGACGGAGGCATCAAGGTGCGCGATCGCGGCGGCCTTGAGTCGCTCGGCCTCGGGCCATTTTTCCGTCGCGAAACGGGCCGTGTTACCGAGGTATTTCGTGGGAGCATTGGTTCCGGGCTCCTCGCCGGCATTGGGCAGCGTGAAGCTCAATTGCAGGAAGAACGGACGGAACTTGTTGAAATCCGCCGGCGGAAATTTGGCGAAGTAGTTGGAGGCCCCCGCGGTGAACACGTCCTGCACGTGAACCGCCTGCTGGCCGTTGGCGTTGTCGTAGAGCGGCAGGTAATAGGACGTGGGATAATTGACCGGGTCGTTGAAATAACGCTGCAACGGGTCGTAGCGCGCCACGACCGCCGGAAACTGATTCGTCGCCTGCCGCAACTCCGGCAGGCCGAGCCACTGGTCCACGCCTTTCTTTTCCGGATGCCCCGACGACCCGTCGCCGCCCAATCCCCATTTGCCGATGACGCCGGTGTGATAGCCCGCACGCTTGAGCACTTCGGTCACCGTCGCATCCTCACCGCGCAGGGCAACCGGGTGGCCGTCTGGGCCATAGTTGCCCCGAATGCGCGCGTGCCCGGTGTGCTTGCCGGTGAAAAGCGTCCCGCGCGACGCCGCCCCCGAGGGACTGCCCGCGTAGAATTGCGTGAAGCGCATCCCCTCCGTCGCCAGGCGGTCCAGGTTCGGCGTGGCGAACTTCTTCTGCCCGTAACAGCTCAGGTCACCCCAGCCCAGATCGTCGCCAAGGATGATGACGATGTTCGGGCGGGTCTGGTTGGTGACCGGTTGCTGCGCGAAGGAGGCTGACGCGAACAGCCCGGCGAGCCACAGCGCGGCGGCGGCGCCTCTGGCAGAGCTGAGATTCAAACGTCGGAAAATCATTTTGCTTCGGTCAACGGCCCGCTAGCTTCGCCACCCAGCCAACGCGCACAATCCATGAAACGCCTGACTCTCACTCGCCGCCGGGGCACCGGTCAATGCGCCATGCGGGTCGCGGCGGTGCAGATGAAGTTCGCGGCAGACCTCGACACAAACCTCGCGCAGATCGAGGCCGCCTTGATCAAGGCTGTGCGCGACCGGGCAGACGCCGTGCTCTTCCCCGAGTGCGCCACGACCGGCTACAACCGGGACTTCACTCAACTCGCGCGCGGCGAAATGCGAGCGATGCTGCAGCGCGTTGGCAAGCTGGCGGCCAAGTTCAAAGTCAACGTGTTGCTCGGCTCGCCAGTGTTCCGGCGCGGGCGCTGGCAAAACTGCCTCGTGGTGTTTGACCGGCGCGGCCGCGTCATCCACTGCTACGCGAAATGCCAGCTCACGGAGCGCGACCGCCAGTTCTTCACGCCGGGCGATTCCATTGCGTTGTTCAAACTCGATGGCGTTCTCTGCACTGCCATCATCTGCCATGAGCGCCGTTATCCCGAGCTGGTGCGGCTGGCGGTGATGGCCGGGGCCCGAGTCGTCTTCCATCCGAACGCCGGGCTCGACGCGCTCACTGTCTCGCGGCGCAAGCGCGGCGGGCGCGACGGCATCGCGGTGCGGGCCTTTGAGAACGCGGTCTTTTACGTGTTCGCCAACTCCGTGGGGCCACAGGGCGACGGGCTGTGGTCGGCCGGCGACTCCAAGATCGTCGCGCCGGACAGCCGGGTGCTCGCACTGGCGAGCAACCGCTCGGAGCAGGTCATCGTCACCGACCTCGACTTGGCGCTGGCCACCGGCAAGTATGCCGCCGACAGCCTTGCCCACCCGCGCTTCTTGGCAGTGGAGTGGAAGCGGATGCTCCACAAAGTGCGGGCGCAGGCGAAACGCAACTCATCAATCGAATGAAAGCTCTGCTCTCTGTTCTTCTGTTCAGTGCGCTCACAGTTCCGGCCGCCGACCTTCCACCTTTCACCGTCGGCAAGAGCACGATCTCGTTCACCACGCTGCCGGAGCAGGCGCAGCCGGACGAAGTCAAGTGGCGGTTGCATTCGCAGGAAAACCCCGAGGCTTTCGCGCTGGCGAAGGAGAAGTTTCAACTCATCGTCCCCGCCACCTACCAGCACGCGGACAAATGGGGGGTGTTCATCTGGATTTCGCCCGGCGACACGCCGTCGCTCCCGGCCGAGTGGGAGCCGGCACTGGCCGCGCGCAAGCTGCTCTGCGTCGGTGCGTTCAAGTCCGGCAACCCGCGCAGCATCTTCGACCGTGTGCGACTCGCCGTGGCCGCAAACGTCGGGATGCGCGAACACTTCAACGTGGACGCCCGCCGCGTGTATGTCAGCGGCTTCTCGGGTGGTGGGCGGGTGGCGAGCATGGTGGGCGTGGCCTACGCGGACATGTTCAGCGGCACGGTGCCGTTCATGGGTGTGAACTTTTATGAGGACGTGCCGGCGGGTGACGGCAAGACGAAGTTTGGCCTCAACTACATTCCCGACGACGAGGTGCTGGCCATCGCCAAGAAGTTCTGCCGCTACGCGTTAGTGACGGGCGAGAAGGATTTCAACCGGGGCAATACGAAGGCGGTCTTTGAAAACGGGTTTCAAAAGGAAGGCTTTGCCAACGTGACCTATCTCGAAGCCCCCGGCGTCGGCCACGGCCTGCCGCCGGTGAAGTGGCTGGAACAGGCGCTGACGTTCCTCGACACGGGCAAGGGCGTGAAACCGGCTGAAACCAAGTAGTCGGGTTCCTGCAAAAAATGCGGTGGGTCGGGCAATAGTTGCGAAGCCACCGGGGATGCCCCGCCCTAGAAAGGAGCATCGTTCAGTTCACGATATGAACTGCGGGCGGCGAGTTGCCACCTGAATGAAAGCTGCTCCTATGATCAAGTTCTCCGAGTTCCTCATCTTCCTGTTCGCGGCCAGCCTGCCCGTCAGCTACATCCTCATCATGCGGCACTACATTCTCGCGAACGAGGCCGAGGATCTCGCCAACCTGGCCAAGTCCGGCCCGCTCGCACCGCACGAGTGCTGCTGCGAAATCGCTGCCAAGGCGCTCGCGGGCAAGTCCGAAGTGCCGGTTGCCGTCGCCGCCCACTGACGCGACGGTAGCTCGACATTCCAATGTCGAGTTCGGAAACGTCGGCCGCGCCCAAGTTTCGACATTGGAATGTCGAGCTACGCGGCGGACTTGCCGGTTGCAGTCCGGCGCGTCGTCGGCTACCAAGTCGCCATGCGATTTATCGGCAGCGTCATCGAACGGCTGCAGCGGCACCCAAAACGGATCGTCTTCCCCGAAGGCACCGAACCTCGCGTTTTACAGGCAGCGCGCCAGTTCTGCTCTCTTCAGCTCGGGGCTCCCATCCTGCTCGGGGATCGCACGCGCATCAAGCAGGTGGCCGAGGGCCTGAACCTTTCCCTGCAAGGCATCCGCATCATCAACCCGGATGAAAGCGAGGAGCTGCCGACCTTCGCAAAAACCTACGAGCGCCTGCGGCGAGGGAAAGGCATCCAATACGACGAAGCCCGCGACACCATGCGGCGCCCCAATTATTTCGGCGCCATGATGGTGGCGATGCACCAAGCCGACGGACTGGTGTCCGGGGCCAGCGAAGTCAGTGGCAGCGTGCTGCGGCCAGTCTTTCAAATCTTCCGGCTCGCTCCCGGCTACACCTCGGCTTCCAGCTGCATGGTCTTGGAAGTCGAGGACACACGCTTCGGCCATCAGGGCGCGATGCTCATGGCTGACTGCGGCGTCATCCCTGACCCCACCGTGGAGCAACTCGCTGACATCGCCGTCTCAAGCGCCTTCCTCGCCCGCCAGCTCCTAGGCGTGCGCCCACGGGTGGCACTGCTCTCCTTTTCCACGAAGGGCAGCGCCTCCCATCCAACTGTGCAGAAAATGGAGGCCGCCACCGCTCTGGCCCGCCAGCGCGCTGCCCAGCGTGCGTTGGAGGCGGACTTTGAAGGCGAGCTTCAGGTGGACGCCGCGCTCGTGCCGGAGATCGCCTCACGCAAACTCCCCCAAAATGCCGTGGCCGGCCACGCCAATGTGCTCGTCTTCCCCGACCTCAACTCCGGCAACATCTCCAGCAAACTCGTGCAGCATGTCGCGCGCGCCAATGCCTACGGCCAGATCCTCCTCGGCCTCGACATGCCGGCCGCCGAAATTTCGCGCGGCGCAAACTCGCACGACATCCTCGGCGTCGCCGCGATCATCGGATTGCAAGCCATCGCCTACCGCGACTTATATCCGGAAGCTGGGGCCCATGTGAACGCGGTTTGAACTCGTGCGACTCGTGTCAAAATTCCCCCGGGCATGAACCTCATCACTCCCCGCGTCTTCATCGCTGCCACGCGGCAGAACGACGGCAAGACCACCACCTCCCTCGGCCTGCTTTCCGCGCTGCAAAATCAGTTTCCCCGCATCGGCTACATCAAGCCCGTGGGCCAGCGCTTCGTGGAAATCGCCGAACACAAAATTGACGAGGACACCGTCCTCATGGACGCCGTTTACAAACTCAATTGTCCGCTCGTGGACATGAGCCCCATCGCCGTCGAGCCGGACTTCACGCGCAAATACCTCGCCGAGACGAACAACGACACCCTCGTGCGCCGCATCCAGAAATCCTTCGACCGCGTTGCGTGGGAGAAGGACTTCGTGCTCTGCGAAGGCTCCGGCCACGCCGGCGTCGGCGCGGTGTTCGACCTCTCGAACGCGCAAGTCGCCAAGGTGCTCGGCGCGAAGGTCGTCCTCGTTACACGTGGCGGCATCGGTAAACCCGTGGACGAAGTCGCCCTGAACCAAGCCCTTTTCGAGAAGCACGGTGTCGAGGTCATCGGCGTCATCATCAACAAAGTGCTGCCCGACAAACTCGATTACATCGCCGAGTTCACCCGCAAGGGCCTCAAGCGAAAAGGCCTTGAACTCCTCGGCGTGCTCCCGCTTCAGCCCATTCTGGTCAAGCCCACCCTCGCCACCATCCGCGACGAGCTGGCCGCCGAAAACCTGAGCGCCCGCAAGCGCCTCACCCAGCTCGTCGAGGACATCGTCGTCGCCGCGATGGGTGCCGACCACGTGGCCAAGCATTTCCGGCGCGGCACACTCATCATCACGCCCGGCGACCGCGAGGACATCGTGCTCGCCGCCGCCGCCGCGCAGGCCAACCCCGATGAGGCCCTCAGCGGCCTGGTCCTCACCGACGACCTCCGCCCCAGCCCCGCGACGATGGAAGTCATCCGCAAGCTCGACTTCCCCGTGCTGCTCGCCGCCGAGGACAGCTACGAAGTCGCCTCCAAAGTCCACGACATCATCGTCAAGACCCGCCCCGACGACGCCGAGAAAATCGCCGTCATCCGCGACCTGATTGCCCAGCACGTGGACGTGGCGAAGCTGGTGGGGGCACTGTGAGGAGAGGAGGCTAACGAGTGTTTGATGACGACATTTCACCAACTCAACCACGGGTGGAACGCCGAGCCCAACGCGCCAGAACCCAAAGTCGAGGTTAAGGCTGGAGACGTTGTGGTCACGTTTTTGTTGAATCCATTTAAGTTTCCGCAGTTCAGTCCCGACGACGTTGGCAGGATTCAGTTTCTTTTGTGCCATCGGTATCGGCTCGGACCAACCAATGATGAAGGTTGGTATCGGGGTCAGTGCCGATTCAGCAACCTCGCCCCGCGATGGGGAGAGTTTTACGAAGTGCGAGGCGATTTGCGTTTGAGCGAGTGCTCCGATAGATGGGTCAATGTCGGCCGGAATATGGACCCTGCACGGCACTTCCTTTTCTACTTCCGGGACGAAACTTTCGAGTGTGACGCGGCAGATTGGCGGTTCGAGGTTTTGGCTCCGAAAACTTCAGCCCCCTCAGCCCTTTCGAGCTAAATCCAATTCCCATGCCATTGACCATTC
>RFVF01000160.1 GCA_009922615.1 Pseudomonadota bacterium | reverse complement strand
GGCCGCGAGGAAAAGTCCGACGGAACAGAGCAGGGGAAGCTGGATTTTCATGGGCCGCACGTTAGCAACGCGCGCCCGTTAGCCAAGTCCTTTTACATCGACTGCCATTGTGCGAGGGAGTCCTCGAGGTAGCGCTCGATATGCTCGACGGCGGTCGCAAACTGGTAGCGCGTGAGCACTTCGTTCTGGCCGACTTCGGCGAGCTGGGCGGCGAGGCCGGGGGTCTGAATCAGTTCAAGCATCCGGTTCGCCAGTAGGCCGGAGTCGCCGGAGGGATAGGTCAGGCAGCTCTCGTTCGAGGTGAACAAATCTTCGACTCCATGATCCTGGTTGACGATCACCGGCAGGCCGCAGGCCATCGCCTCCAAGGGCGGGCCGACAAATGCCTCCGCCGTTTCCACCGGGTAAATGAGCGCGTCGTGCGACTGGTAGATGAGCGGCAGTTCGCGCTGGAGCCCGCCGGAGCGGAAATCCACCGGCACTTCGCCTTGCACTGCGCGGGTGCGCAATTTGGCGAGCACCTCCGAGCTGCCGCGCCCATAGACCGTCAAGGAGGCCTTCACGCCCTGCGCCCGCACGAGGCGGAGCGCGTCGATGGCCGTGGCGATGCCGCACTGCGGATTCAGGCGCGTCACGATGAGGAATTTTTTCACCGCTGCGGAGGCCGGTTTCACCTCGCCGTGAAAGAGCTTGGTGTCCACCCCGGGGTGGATCACTGCGGCGTGGCTGACGCGGAATCCCGCCGTGACTGTGGCGGCCTTGAGCGCGAGGCTGCTGAAATACAATCGCCGAAATTGAAACGAGGCTGCCGCGTTGGGCTTGAAGCTGGCGTCATGTTCGTGGTCGAAAACGGCGGGCAGGCGTCGCACGCCGGGCTCGATGAACGTCGGAGTCTCCGCATCCCACTTGGTCCGCAAGTTCAGAAACTCCATCATGCCCCGCTTCAGTCGGTGAGGTAAGGAAACGCGCTCCCGGTGCCACCAACTCAACCAGGGGTCCGTGCGCAATTGCTCGGTCACCCAGGGCTCGGCTACGTCGAAAACCCTCGGCACATTCGCGCGGCGCAACGTCAACATCAACGACTTCGACAAGCCGGTCAGGTTCCACACATGCACCAATTCCGGCGCATACGCCGCCAAGGCCTCGCGCAACACTCCTTGGTTGCGCGCTTCCAACTCGCGCAGTTCGCTCAGGCTGCTGACGGCAGGCTGGCCGTAGGCTCCATTGAGGCGGAGCCGCCGCTGCACCAACGCGTCCCCATCGGCGCCGACACTGAAGCCGCGGGCCGTGTGCCCGGCCTCGGAGGCCAGCCCACAGGTGGAAGTCAGCACCCGCACCGTGTGACCACGCGCCCGCAGCGCTTCGGTGACGTTTTGGCAGCGGAAGTCGTCCGTGTCCGCGTGGTGCGGCGGAAACAAATTGGTGACGACGAGAATCTTCACTTCGCCAAGCTAGTCAGCCCGAGCCGGGCTGGCCAGACGAATGGTGCCGCCCAGCGTAGAACGCCACCCGGCACGGATTGCCACAAGAATGCCTACTTGCCCTTCACGTCGAAGCAGAACAGCAGCTCCTGATCGCGCAGATAGAGCTTGCCGTCGCTGACCACGGGATGCGTCCAGACCTTGCCCTTGGGATTGCGCTGCTCGGTCTGCGGCGTGAGCTTGAAGCGGCCCTTCTCGTTCCAGCCCTTGTCGGAGACTTCGATGAGCGCCACCGTGCCGCTGCCTTCTTCGAGGCAGTAGAACATTCCGTCCGCGCAGTGGATGGCACCCTTGCCCAGGTTTTTCGCGGACCAAGTCACTTCGCCGGTCTTGAAGTCCTGGCAAGTCCAGCCGCCTTTGTCCGAGTAGCCGTAGAGTTTGTCGCCGACGAGGATGACGCCGCCGTGGTGGTTAATCATGTTGGTGTTATCCCAGACGTTCTCCGCCGTGCCGTTCGCCCCGAGCTTCACCAGCTTGCAGCCGACGCCGTAGCCGGAGCTGATGTAAACGAAGCCGTCCTTGTAGATGGGCGTGGGAATCACAGCGGTTTTGCCGGGCCACTCGGACTTCCAGAGCACTTTGCCATCCTTTGCGTTCACGCCCGCGACGTGTTGCGAGGTGAGCTGGATGTATTGCCGCACGCCGCCGTGCGTGACGACGATGGGGGAGGAGTAGTGCGCGCCATCCGTCCAGTCGGCCGTTTGCCAGACCTTCTTGCCCGTGGCCTGGTCGAGCGCGAGCAACGTGCCGTCCTTGCCGCCCGGCGTGCAAATCACCTTGCCGTCGTCCACCAGCACGGACTCGGTGTAGCCCCAGCCCGGGACCTTGCCGCCGAATTCGCGCAAGTTCGCCTTCCAAACCTCCTTGCCATCGCTCGCCTTCGCGGCGACGAGCACGCCCTGCCCGCTCAACGCAAACACGGTGTCGCCACTGACGGTCGGTGAGGAACGCGGGCCATCGCCCCAGCCATTTTTAAGGATGGGGCCAACGGATGTTGACCAGAGTTCCTTGCCGGTGGTCACGTCCACGGCGATGAGTAACTCGGTGTCACCGCGCAAGCCCATGGTGAAGAGTTTGCCACCCACGATGGCATAGCCCGAGTAGCCGAGGCCGACGTCTTTGTTGATCCACGCGAGCTTGGGGCCACCCTCGGGCCAGCTCTTGAGCAGACCCGTTTCCTTGGAAATGTCGGTGCGATCCGGGCCGCGCCATTGCGGCCAATCGGTGGCGGACACAAGGAATGAGGAGGCCAGCAAGGTAGGAAGGAGCAGTCGGTTCATATGAAAGGAAGGACGGAGCATGTGCAATCGCGGTTACTGACGGGGGCGTAGGCAAAAACTTCAGCTTGAGCATTAAAGCACTGACCTGCACTGACTGGCACTAATCAAAAGCGACCGGAGTTGCTCCCATTCCCTGCTTTCATTAGTGCCGGTCAGTGGTTCCACACCGTTCAGCGGTAAAGCAGATACTCCTCCCGCCGCTTCCGAAACGCTTCCAAGTCCGCCGCCCAGCCGGCCTTCAACTCGGTTGGTGATTTCCCCGCCTTGATTCCCGCCAGCACCGTCGGCTCGCGCAGGAGCACCTGCATCTTGTCCGCCGCGAAATTCGTCCCGTAGAGCCGCTGCATCGTGATCGCGATGGTCAGGCCCACGTCCACGGCGTTGAGCGCGTCGCGGTCCGTCAGCACGATGCGCGCGCCGCCGCAGGGCTTGTCCTTGAACGTGCTGTAGGTCGGGGTGAAGCGCACCGCGTGAAAGCGCACGCCCGGCAGGCCCGCGCGGTTCAGTTCGGAGGCGAACCGCACGTCGTTGGTCACATACGGCGCGCCCACGACCTCGAACGGCGTGTCCGTCCCGCGCCCGACGCTGATGGCTTGCTCCAACAAACCGACGCCGGGGTAAAGCGCCGCCGCCGCGAGGCTCCGCATGTTCGGCGATGGGTTCGTCCACGGCTGGCCAAACTCATCGAACCACTGCCCGCGCGACCAGCCCTCCACCGGTATCACCGTCAGGTCCGCGCCGAAGCCGCGCTCGGCGTTCACCATGCGCGCGACTTCGCCGAGCGTCATGCCGTGGCGCAGCGGCACCTTATGCCACGCGACGAACGAGTTCGTGCCGACAAGCAACGGGCCTTCCACCGCGTTGCCGCCGATGGGATTCGCACGGTCGAGCACGATGAACTTCTTCTTCGCCTTCGCCGCCGCTTCCAGGCAGTTAATCAGCGTGGCCGGATACGTGTAGAAGCGGCAGCCGATGTCCTGGATGTCGAACACGAGCGCGTCCAGCCCCGCGAGCTGCTCGGGCGCAGGCGTGCGGCGGACGCCGTAGAGGCTGAAGACCGGCAGGCCCGTCTGTTCATCCTTCGAGTCGGAGACTTTCTCATCGAGCGCACCGCGGATTCCGTGCTCCGGGCTGAACAGCGCGACCAGCGAGACGCCGGGCGCTTTGTGCAGCAGGTCAATCGTTGCGTTGCGCGCGCGGTCCTGGCCGGTGTGGTTCGTGATGAGGCCGAGCTTGAGACCCTTGAGTTGGGCGAACTTGCTCTTTGCCAGCACATCAATGCCGTTGAGCACCGGCACAGCGGTGTCCACCGGCGCGGCGCTCGGGCGCAAGCGGCCTGACGTCGCGGCATCTTCGCGCGGAGCCAGCGCACCGGGCACGTAGGCGAAGTTGAAATTCTTCACTGCCTCCGCCGCGAGCGTGCCGAGCTTGGAACGGAGCGCGACGACGCTGCCGGCTTCGGTTGGGTGGTTCCGGTTCGAGAGGAAAATCAGGAACGTCTTCGAGAACGGGTCGATCCAAATACTCGTGCCGGTCCAACCCGTGTGCCCGTAGGAACCGATGGGGAAGAGCTTGCCGCGCGGGCCGCTGTAGCTCGTGTCAATGTCCCAGCCCAGCCCGCGCCGGCCCGCGACCTCCGGCGGCGTCTGCACCGAGGTCCAGAGGCGGACGGTCTCGGGCTTGAAGACGCGCGTGGAGCCGAGCGAACCCTCGTTGAGCATCATGCGGGCGAAGAGCGCGAGGTCTTGCGCCGTGGTGAAAAGTCCCGCGTGTCCGGCCACGCCACTCATGCGCCGCGCGCGCGGGTCGTGGACCACGCCGCGCACGGGCGCGCCGTTCTCGACTTCCGTGGGTGCGATGCGGGCGAGCTTGCTGCGCGGCGGGTTGAAGCCGGTGTCCGTCATGCCGAGCGGGCCGAAGACTTCGCGCTGCACGAACTGGTCGAGCGGCAGCCCGCTCACGCGCCGGACGATTTCGCCGACGAGATACAGGCCGGTGTCGCTGTAGATGATTTTGGTGCCGGGCGGCGCAGAGAGCTTCTCCTCGCACGCGAGGCGGATGGCCGCCTCGTAGCCGTTCCAATCTGGCTTGAAGCTTACGTCCGGCCGCAATCCCGACGTGTGCGTGAGCAACTGGCGGACGGTGATGACTTCCTTGCCCAGCGTGCCGAACTCCGGGATGAACTTCACCACGCGGTCGTCGAGGCCGACCTTGCCCTGCTCGATGAGCCGCATGATAGCCGGCGTGGCCGCGATGACCTTCGTGAGAGAAGCCGCGTCGAAGATGGTGTCCTCGGACATCGGCTCGGCGGCGGGGACAAGGGCACGGGAGCCGAATGCCTTGCGGTATTCGGTGCCCTCCAATCGCTCTAACCACAACACGCCTCCAGGGAGCTTTTTGTCCGTGACCGCTTGGGCAATGGCGGCATCCATCTCGGCGAGCTTGTTGGTGTGAAATGTCCAAGGCACTGCCAACCGGCCAGGCGGGCAGATATTGATTGCCCGCTGCTGAAAGACGGTTACGGGCGGCACGCGCTTCGGCGATTCACACCCCGCGAGTAGAACGGCACAGAGCGAGGTGGCGAGAAGCGATTGAGTGCGACACAAGTGCATGGCTTGAGTCCGGAGGTTCTACTTGGCGCAGGCGCAGCGGGCAAGCCCGTGCGGCGAGTGTCCACCAAAGTAGGTCAGGCATCCTGCCTGACATCTAACTTCATCACAGTGTCCCTGTGCAGATACACGCTCGGACTCGGCGCGCCCCAGCTTCGTCTCAAGGCGGATTATGGTTTTCTGTCCCATCAGAAGCCATCGGCGAAACTGGCTCTCGGTGCCAGATGGATTGTCCGGCAAGATGCCTGACCTACTGGGGAAGGAATTGCACCGCATCCGCGATCACGACCTTGCCATCCGTGCCTTCGTTCGAGATTCGCACCCAGCCGTTCGTGCCGGCGGCGAAGCGGAACGTTCCCAGCGTCCGCCACAACCGACCGTGCGGCGGCTCCCCCTGCTGGTTGATGCGCAGCTTTGTCTCGCCGTCGGCGTGGCGGATGGTAACAGGCGCGTTCGTCGCGCGCCGGATGTTGTAGCAATGCGCCAGCCGCACTTCGTAGCGGCCCGCGTGCGGCAGATCGGGCGTGAAGGTCACGGACTTCTCGCCTTTGCCGTCCTTCATGTCGTGCAGGTAGCCGAGGCCGACGTAGGGCGGTGTGTGCGTGGAGTATTGCCACTTGCCCACGAGCACCGCCGCCGTCTCATCCACGACGATGCCCGGCAGCTTCGCCGGCTCAGGAACGATGAACGGCACCAGCTCCGGCCGGTCCACCTCGCCGGGTGCGTGTTCATTCGGCACGGCGGCGGGATGAGGTTTCAAGGTGGGCTTCGCCGTCTGCGCCACGGTGAGCGCGGCCAGCAGCAGCGTTGCGAATGAAATGAAGCGGCATTGCACGGCGATTCAAACTTGCTCGGTTACTTCCGCCACTCGTCAATCACCGACGCGATGAGTGCGGTCCAGCCGGTTTGGTGCGATGCGCCAAGGCCCGCGCCAGTGTCGCCGTGGAAGTATTCGTAGAAGAGGACCTGGTCGCGCCAGTGGGGGTCGGTCTGGAACTTCTCGTTCTCGCCGAAGACAGCCCGGCGTCCGGCGGCATCGCGGGCGAAGATGCGGATGAGCCGTTCGGCAAAGCCGCCGGCGAGTTCGTCGAGGTTGATGGGGGCTTCGTTTTCCGCGCAGCCGGGGATGGTGAACTTGCCGCCGTAGGCCTTCCGCAATTTGCGCAGCGACTCGATCATCATGAAGTTCATCGGGAACCAGATGGGCCCGCGCCAGTTCGAGTTACCGCCCTTGAGCTTGACGATGGATTCGCCCGGCTCGTAACCGATGCAGCCGTGGGCAATCGCAAAGGGGTGGTGCTCGTGATGTTTCGAGAGACTGCGCAGGCCGTAGGGCGAGCGGAACTCGCC
>RFVF01000159.1 GCA_009922615.1 Pseudomonadota bacterium | reverse complement strand
TTGGTGAGCACGAAATGCCCGCTCTTCAGCAAGTCAGCCCGGTAACAGCGAACCCCCTCCACAGCCCAAGTCAAAATCCCGCTGCCTTCCTCCAACCACACCTCATCAGCAAGGTTGGGTATGATCGTTGACGGCCTGGGCTTGGCGTATTCAACAATCAACAAGCGGCGTCGAAACGCATCCAAATCGGCTGACCACGGTTGTGGATTGAGCTGGTTGCCGTAGAGGATGACGTGGAAGTCACCGTTAAACCGGGTGCGTTGGTTGGCGCGCTTCAACTCGGCTTCCATGCAGTCCTGGCCCACCAACGCTTTCAGCCGTCCGATTCCTTTGAGGTTCAGCAAATCGGGGGCGATTTCCGAGGCAACCAGCAGCCGTTTACCGAGGAATGCCGACATCTCAAACCGTTCAGTCAACTGTTCAGCCCTGAGTTCAGCCGTCAGCTCCAAGCCAACCAGCCGGGTGAGCAGGTTGACCAACGTCCCTTTGCCGGTCCCTGATGCACCGACAACTACCAAGATGGTTTGTGACTGATTCGGACCCGCCAGCAACGAACCCGCCCACTTTTGGACCAACCCGACATCCTCGACCGACAACGCATCCCCGAGGAACTGTTCAAAGCGGGGGCAACGGGCATCGGCGAGGTAATCTACAGCCAGGGAGTGCTCGAAATGAATGGATTGATCCCGCTGCGACAAGGATGGAGGCTGCGGGTTGACGTCCAGCACTCCATTGGCGACCACCATCTGCCCAGGCTTCAACCGCGAGTCCCACAGCGGAGCCAGCAGTTCGAGTTCGCTGGTCAGCTTCTTCAAATACGTGGCGGTGGGGGATTGGTTTTGCTGCTCCAACCACGCACGAACCCGGCGATGAAGGTTGTTGGTCGTTATTGAGAGCCACTTCGACTGCCCAGCATCGAACAGAAAGAACCGCTTGGGAGATTCGCTGAAGGCCATCGCTTGCTGTTTCAAGAACGCTGCTGCGGCTTCCTTGGGCTCAAGCTTTGCCAGCAGCGAACAAGGCTGTTTCATTTTAGCGTCAGCGGGATGGGGCTCGGACATGCCGCCCGGAAGAAGTTGCGGAGTGCTCATATCAGGCAGCCTCCTGTTCGTTGCAGTCCTCATGACCGTTGAGCTGGCGGACGAGCTCAAACCACACGTCCCACAAAACCTCCACGTTGAACTCGGGGTCGAACGGCCGGCACAAACCTTCCACCGCCTCAACGACGGTGGGCGCGGAGAGTTCGAGCCAGACGGCTTTCGCGAGCGCTGCCACGGTGGATTGCCGGCGACAGTGGATGTGCCAGTCCAGTTCGGCGACACAGGCCTGCCACTCGCTGAAACGGTCCTGACCGGGCTGATGAAGGCGGATGAGATTCATGGGGTGATTCGTTAGAAGGTTGATGGATTGGGTCTTTGGTGAGGAAGGGCTCCCCCGGCCCGGAGGCCGGGGGAGCTTGATTGCTTCAGTTAGGCCGCCATGGGCAGGGCGGTTGCAGCCGGCAGAACCGTTTCGACCGCCGCCACCAGCCGACCGCCGTTGGTGCGCTTGTGATGCACCACGACCTGACAGGTCTTGGCCACCAGCGTTTCCAGGTCGAACTCCTCGTTCGCCTTGGTGTCGGCAAACTTCCGGCCCTGGATGGTCTCCGCATCCCGCAGCAGCCCGGAGGTGCGGTCGAGCTTGGCCGGGTAGTCCTTGCCGACCGTGAACGGACTGCCGTCAACCACCACGCTGAACTCGACCGTGCACTTGGAGTCCCCCTTGGGCTTGATGGCCAGGACCGTCGCCGCATGCACACCTTCGGAAGCCAGCTCGGCCTTGGCGATTTGTAGTTTGAGTTTCATATGTGTAACGCGGGCCTGACCGAACTTCACAACGGAAGGGCCCGCATCCCCCGTCGCCGACTCGCTGTTTGATTGCACCTGGGATCGCGTGTTGGTGTAGGGTCCCGGGTGAAAGGAGCTGGAAGATGCGGGCTGGACTGAACCGACCAGGAACGCTGCCGGTTGGCTTTGGTTCCTCGCTGTTGTGGTCGGTTGATGCATCACACCGACATCAGCGAGAAAGTTGAGCTGTTTCTTACAGGGAAGTTTTCCACTGCTGTTCTGCTCGCTGCTGCTGGTTGTCGGCTTCGTGTTCATCGTCGTTGCTGTATCAACGAGAAGGTTCAGTGATTTCTTACAGGGGTGGATTTGCAGGAGAATCGGAAGGAAAACGCCGGGAAAGGAATCAGCCAAACATTCCACATCAGGAATGCTGAAGCCGATAAGTTCACCCACCAGCAGCGACTTTCTTGCAGCGGAGCAACGGAGTGGACGTTGAAATTGAACAATTGAAGGCTGGGGACCGGACCGCGTGGAACCGGGCGTGGGAGATTCTCTACGCCATCAGCCTGAGCGTCTGCTGCTCAACGGCCTCAACGCTCAACCACCAGGATCACGAGGATGTCGCCGCTGAGGCCATCACGGAGGTCATTGAATACATCGAGAAAGTCGGCAGCTTCGAGGAGTGCAAGAAGCTGGTGGTTACGATCTCCAAAAATCGCCTCCTCGACCGCTTCCGCAAACAAGGCACGTTGAAAGGTGGGGCCGGGAAGGTGGAAAGTTTGGAAGCGAAAGAAGGCTTCGATGCCGTTGATCCGAACCAAGAACGCCCGGATGTGGTCGCGATGAAAGGCGAGCGGACGTTGATGCTGAAGGAGGGGTTGAAACAAATCCCCGAGCAATACCGCAAAGTCGTCGAGGATTTCTACCTCAAGGGGCTGACCCAACAGGAAATCGCTGACCGCCATGTGCTCAAGATTGGCTCGATCGGGGTGTATTTGCAGCGGGGGCTGGAAGCGCTGCACAAGATTTTGCCCAAAGAAGCAGGGTAGCTGTAAGAAGTTGAACCACGACCCCGTTATCTACTCGGATGAATGATGCTGAAAAATCGAAATTGGAGCAGGAGCTGAAACGAGCGGCTCCGGTGATCAACCGGCTTGGTGATGGGCCGTCCGTGCTACCTGAACACGTCAGAGCCCGGTTGAACGCGGCTTTGGACAAAAAACTTCCGCTCCCCGCCCAGCAAGCCGCTGAAGAACCAGCACCTGCTTCAGTCCGTAAAACGGCTGTTGAGCAGGAAAAGCCTGAACCCTCGTGGCTGGAGGTGTGGCGCTGGTGGATTGGCCTGGCTACCGCTACTGCTGCTGTGGTGCTGATTGTCGTCCTTAACCGGCCTGGTCCAAACCTGCCGCCGGTCATCCAAGTCGCCATGCTGGACTCAGTGGGGACGGTGCGGGGGACTGGTGAGAAACCGATGGAGCTGCTTCAACAACAGTGGAAGGAAGCAAAACCAGTGGAGTTTGATGATGCTGCCAAACTGAAGAACTGGCAGGAAGGCTGGCCGGTGGACCCCAAGCAGCCAGCAGTGAAAATCCTCTACAATGTGGACACGCGGGAATTGAGGGTGCTGATCCGCTCTGGTGGAACCGCCGTCAGGGAGAAGGTTATTGCCGTCAACGAGCCACGCGAGCTGCCCAAGGCCTTGCTCGAAGCCGAAGCGTTCATCCGAGAGCAAACCCGATGAGTCGGTCGGTAAGAGTTTGGGGTTTTGAGAACAGTGGTGGTTCTGAAATAGCAAAATGACCACGATTTTACGAATTTTCCTGTTGTTTGGTTTGGTGGTGTTGCTTGGCGGTCGGTTCGCAAAGGCCCAGACAGCCACCGCCACGACCGGCACAGATGCCTCATATCAGGAACTTCTTGAAAGGATACAGAGGCAGTTGACGGCATCGCAATTCACCGAAACCCTGCCCTTGGTGAACGAACTCGTCACCAGAACGGAGGCGAAATACGGGCTCAACCACACCAACACCGCCGACGCGCTCCATTTATTGGCTGATGTCTACGAGAGGGTCTCTGACTACACCAACGCCACCGTCGCCTGCGCTCGAGCCTTGGCAATCAGGGAAAAGATTTACGGTCCGGAACATCCATTAACGGCCGCATCGCTAAACATTCTGGCCTTGCTCTACTTTTCCGAGGGCGAATTCAAGAAGTCGGCCCCCTTGTTGGAGCGGAGCCTCAAGATCTACGAGAAAGTGTTTGGGCCGGAACACCGAAACACGGCGACGACGTTTAACAACCTCGCCAATCTCTACCAAACCATGGGCGATTACGAGAAGGCGGCAGAAATGGTTCAACGCAGTTTGAAAATTCGTGAGAAGGTTTTGGGGCCGGAACACCCGGAGACAGCAACCGCGCTCGCGAGTCTTTCCATAATCTACCGAAAGCTGGGTGATTACCCAAGAGCTGTGGTGCTCTCTGAGAGGAGTTTGAAAATCCGCGAGAAGGTGCTTGGGCCTGAGCATCCCGACACAGCGACGGCACTCGCCAACCTGGCTGTAATTTATCACGGCATGGGTGATTACGAGAAGGCCGTGAAGTTCTCCGAACAGGGCTTGAAAGTCCGCGAGCGAGTGCTTGGACCGGAACATCCGGACACGGCGATGTCGTTGAGCACGCTGGCTGAGAGCCTGCGACAGATGGCTGATTACGCGACCGCGGAATCCCTGTTGCAGCGAAGTTTGAAGATCAGCGAAAAGGTCTTCGGAAAAGAAAACCTGAACACCGCAGTGACCCTGAATAATCTTGGGGTTCTCTACAGCACCATGGGTGCCTCCTCAAAAGCGGAGCCGGTGTTGCTGCGAAGCCTTGGGATCTACCAGAAGGTTTTTGGGCCAAGCCACCCACAGACAGCACTGGCCATGAACAACCTAGCGGAACTTTACCGCAGCATGGGCGATTACGTTCGAGCCAAGTCGTTGTATCAGCTCGGCCTCAAGGTCTACGAGAAAGTGCTCGGGCCGGACCATCCGGACACGGCAATGTCCCTCAACAATTTGGCGTTGCTCTACCTGCTCACGGAGGACTTCCAGAAGGCTGAACCGCTGAATCAACGCGCCGTTGGAATTTATGAGAAAGCCTTGGGACCGGACCATCCTGAGACTGCAAAGGCGCTGAACAACCTGGCGTTACTCTATTCTGCCATGGGTGAATACGCGAAGGCGGAGCCATTGTCTCGGCGCAGCCTGAAAATCTACGAGAAGGTCTTTGGTCCTGAACATCCGGACACCGCGAAGGCGCTAAACAACGTGGGGTTGCTTTGTCACGAAATGGGTGATCCCGGGAAAGCTGAACCCTTGTTCAAGCGATGCTTGGGAATTTACGAAAAGGTCTTTGGGTTGGAGCATGCGGATACCACTACCACGTTGTTGAACCTGGGAATTACCTTGATCGACCTGCACAAAACGGACGAAGCGTTAGCCGTTGGGCAAAAATGCCGGCTCTCGTCAGAGGGGGCGTTGGGTCAGCTTCTGTCGTTTTCATCCGAGCGCCAACGGATGAACTATCAAGCCAACGCCCGCCCTCCTTCCACCGACCTGCTTGCCACGTTGGGGAGTGCGAGGGAGTTGCTTACCTTGAGCTTGCGCAACAAGGGGATTGTGCTGGACTCGCTCGTTGAAGATGAATTGACGGCACGAGCCTCGAAGGAGCCGTCCGTAAAGGAGGCCTTGGCTGCTTTGCGCGCAGTGACGCAACGATTGATGCAGCACAATTCCAGAGCGGCCAGCGACACAAGCCCGGAATCCCTCAAAAAGCGTCAGGCTGAAAAGGCTCAACTGGAGGGCCAACTCGACACCGCTCAAAAGGCGCTGGCTCGAAATGTGGCCTCATTAGGTCAGGTGCGACGCGCGTTGGGAGTTACATCTCAGAACGTCCAAGCTGCACTGGCCAAGGACACGGTGTTGCTCGAATTCATCCAATACAGCCATTATCTGGGGCACAACAAGTTCGAGACTCGCTATGGGGCGCTAGTGGTCGGCCATGAATCGGTCGCGCTAAAGGATGCGAAAGTCGGCGAGCCTGTGTGGATTCCGCTGGCTACCGAAGAGGTCATCGAGCGAAACCTTCAAGATTATCGGGCGGTAATGCGTGGCGAAAAGAAAGGTGCCCCCGATCTGCTGCGCTCACTTTATGGGCACCTGTTTGAACCAATCCAAAGGCGGCTGCCCAAGGACGTCACCACGTTGATCATCAGTGCGGATGCGGAGTTGAACTTTGTCAGTTTTGCCACCCTTGTCGATGCGCAGAAACGGTTTCTCGCCGAGCAATACAGCATTCGATATGTGGCGGGCGGACGCGACTTGATGAATGGCCCGACCGGTCAGAATCGTTCCCGAAGCTACGCGGCGTTCGCCAATCCGTCGTTCACAGCAAAGCCAACGGTCTTGGGTTCTACGTCAACCGACGGAGTTCAGATGGCGGGGCAAGACGCGGATCGACGAGATTACGCCGGGATCAGCTTTGGAGCGTTGCCGAACACCAGTCTCGAAGCACAGTTTCTTCGGGATAAGAGCAAGGCTTGGCGCTTGGAAGGAGCGATCCATGTCGGTGCGGAAGCCAGTGAGATCGAGGTCCGGGCGGTGCAATCGCCCTACATCCTGCACCTGGCAACGCATGGCTTTTTCCTGCCAGACAACTCGCCAACGAACCGCTCGCCCATTCAGACGCGAATGACGGGTGAACAGCGCAGGCCGGTAGTCTTTCACAATCCGATGCAGCGAAGTGGGCTGGCGTTTGCTGGAGCGCAGTTAACCTTGGATGCGTGGAAACGTGGAGAAGTGCCGCCCACCGAAAACGACGGCATCCTGACCGCGCAGGAAGTTGGAACGATGGATTTGAAGGATAC
>RFVF01000158.1 GCA_009922615.1 Pseudomonadota bacterium | reverse complement strand
AGGTCATGCGCGCGGACCTGAGCCGCGACCCCGCGTTCGCCGAGCGGTTCGCCCGCGAGGCCCGCGCGCTGGCCAAGCTCAACCACCCGAACATCGTCAACGTCTTCGACTTCGGCCAGAGCGGCGGGCACTGCTGGATTCTCATGGAGTTCGTGGATGGCACGAACCTCCGCGAGCTGCTTCGCACCAAGACGCTCCAGCCCCGCGAGGCGCTGGGCATCGTGCCCAAGGTCTGCGACGCGCTCCAATACGCGCACGACGAGGGCATCGTCCACCGCGACATCAAGCCGGAGAACATCCTACTGGACAAAAAGGGCCGCGTGAAAATCGCCGACTTTGGCCTGGCGAAGCTCGTGGGCAAGGACACGTCGGAGCTCAGCCTAACGGCTACGGGCATGACGCTGGGCACGCCACGCTACATGGCCCCGGAGCAGTTCGACAAGCCGCAGGAGGTGGACCATCGCGCGGACATCTATTCGCTCGGGGTGGTGCTCTACGAGATGCTCACCGGCGAGGTGCCGATGGGCCGCTTCGCCCCGCCCTCGGCCACGATTGGCGTGGACGTGCGGCTGGATGAAATCGTCCTGCGCACGCTGGAGAAGGAGCCTTCGCGCCGCTACCAGCATGTCAGCGAAGTGAAGACGCAGGTGGAAGGCGTGGCGAGCAATCCGCAGGTCGCAGTTACGCCAATAAAGCCATTACTGCAGCCGTTTCCCACTGCGGAGGCGAAGCCGTCCGAGTTTGTCGCGCGCGCGCGCGCGTCGTGGTTCGCGCGCGTGCCGCAGGGCGTGCGCACGGCGATGTCGCCTGTCTTAACGCTGCTCGCGCTCGGACTCGCGCTCGCGGCGATGCCCGTCAGTTCGGGGAATGTCGGCGGAGAACACGTGCTCGGCTTCGGCCTGCCTTCGCCGTGGCTCGAATTCAAAAGCCAGCACGCGCACATGGATGCAGGCAAGACGATTGCGTTCCATCCGTTCACGCTTTCGTTTTGCGGATTCATCGGCGCCGCCGTGGTGCTCGCGTTCATGAACTGGGGCATCAAGCAGAACGATCTCATCCGCTACGGTCGGCGCTGGCACGATTTATTGCCTGTGGCGAAAAAGCAGGCGCAACGCCGTTTCGCCATCTCGCTGGCGATCACCGTGGGCGTTCCGATTCTGCTGCTGCTGGCGATGATGTTTTGGAAGACGCCCGGGCGTGGAACTCTCGACAACACATTCCGGCTGAAGCCGAAATCGAAAGCGTTCGAGGAATTGCAACTAGCCATTTCGTTTTTCACCGAAGGCTTCAATCAGGAAGCGCATCGCCGGCCGAATCGACGCGAGGTCACAGTCAATATCATCAGCAAGGAGAAGGCCGAGCCGCGAACGCTCACCGTCGAACTGCCCTCGATGAAGGCGAGCTATCTCTACCACGCCAACAACGTCGAGAACCCGTTCCCATATCAGCTCGTGCTCGACGCCGACGAGCTGACGCGCTGGCTCCGCGAGCAGTGCAAGGTGGAGGTGAAAACCGAGTCGGTGAAAAAGGAGATCGAGGAGACGATGGCCTTTCTCAAGCAGCTCGCCCGCACGCCGCCCGCGTGCTCTGAGGAATACCGGGAAATCGAACGCACGACTATGCCTAGCTTTGATTCGTTTGGCTGGTCCACCACGGGGCATTTCCAATTCGGAGCAAACCACGCGATCGAGACTTATATCATCGTGGCCGTGTTGCTTGGCATCGCCTACACGCTCGCCGGGCAGCGGATCAAAAATGCGGCCTTCGAACTCGACCGCGCGGTGCGCGAACACGGCAAGTCCGCGCTCCTCGAACCGCCACTGCCGCCCGTGAAATTCAGTGCGCTACCCGCGGAGATTCGCTCGCGCGCGATTAAACGCGCGCTGTTCATCGCCGGACTCCTGCTCGTCTTCCTACCCGGCTTCGCATGGCGCTGGGAATCCGCACACCCCCAGCGCGTGAAGGAGACGTATTACTACGGTTTCGTGCCGCGGGTGATCATCGAAAACGGCGTCGCCAACGCCGCGCCGTTAGCCAGGCATTTTCAGGAAGTCGTTCTCGCCTTTTCTTTCGAGAGCTACGAGCGCGACAGCGAGAAATGGTTCGTCCAGCCGAAGCCGCTTCCCCTCGCGGTCACGTTTTGCCGCCCGAAAAACTTTTCCGACAAGCCGGGCCAATTCGAGCAGGTGGTCAAGCAAGGCAAGGGCATTCCCGAGGGCGAGACGTTTTCCTTCACCGTCGAACTGCCCGGTCTGCACGCGACGATGGATTACTTCGACAAGAAGGACAGCGTGACCCTCGACGAGGAGGAGCTCTGGCGCTGGATGGAAAACACCCTCGCCGCGACGACGGTTCGACCGGAGGGAGCATGGTCGGGCTCGACGAGGAATTTTCGCAAACCGGACGGCACACCGGTCACGCTCTACAGCCCTCGGAAAGGTGCGGTGCCGGAACTCAAATCGCTCGCCTCGGAACTGATGGCGTTCCTCAAAAAATATGCGACATCCGCACCGCCGACGCACGACGCATTCATCGCTGCAGCGCGCACCATTCCGAGCCTGAACCAGACCAGCGCAACCCTGGGTCCACGCGAGGGATTGGCGAACAAGAATTTGGCGACGCTCGCCGCCATCGCCGCGTCGCTGTTGATTTCGCTCGCGCTGCTGCCACTCATCAAACGCGCCGCTGTGCGCGAGGCGAACGCCACTGCGGCAGAGCTCGTGAAGAAACACGAAGACATCGTGAAGGAGATTGCAAAATGAACAGGAGTCACCCATGAAAAAGCGTTTGATGACCGCCGTCTGGACGCTGGCCGCATTGATCGGAAGCAACATTTTGTTCGGAATGGTGGCACCGGTCATTTTGCGGCCGGTGCTGGAAGGCAAGCCGACGCCCGCTTTCATAACGGTTCTCCTCGAAAGCTTGCCGTTTGTGGTGGCCGGTGTGGTATTTTACACATGTCTCACCGGCCGCATTCTCGCACTGCGGATTCTCGCCGGTCTGGTCGCCATCGTTTGCATGAATTGCTTCGTGCTCATTTTACGAAAACAACTAACCAATGGCTTTGGTTGGCTGGAGGGTTCGTTGTCCGCCGACTCTGGCCTGCTGGCTGTGCTCTGCGGACTGTTCGCTCTGTGGGGGCACGTTATGGACACCCGCGCGATCCTGCGATCGGCGCTGATGGGCGGGTTAATCGTCGGCGGCATCAGCTTCGCATTGGGATTCTTTGGCCCCATGATTCTGACTCCCAAATCGAATCAAGGACCGATGCTGGGGATTTTTATCACCGGACCGATCGGCTTCGGAGTCGGACTTTTGGTCGGTGCCATCGTGGGATGCATCCGCAAGCGAAGCCGCGCAACCGCTCCGGGTGCGGTTCAGCCGAGGCTTCTTGAGACTGACTGACAAAGTCGCAACCAATCTCCCACGCAAATGAAGACCAAACCGCAGACCGGGCGTTGTGCGCGATCATGCGGCGGTGTGATTCTGATCAGCGTCGGAATCGTGGCTACGCTTGACCTTGACGACGTGGCAACTGCAAGGACGCTGCCGCTGCCACTACAAGATTTGATGTGGTTCGGCCCCGCGCTGGCGTTGCTTGGAGGCTTGGTTTTCGCGCGGGAATTTCCCCGCGCAGAGCGCTGGCTGACGCGCGGGAAAATTCGGGTAACGGGCTTGGTCATGCTCGCGGTCAGCCTGGTCGTCTGGCTGTGCGTGCTGGCGACTGATCGCGGCGGCGATGGTTCGTGGGCGAAAGGGATGATGGCTCTGCAGTCTTCGATTTATGTCGGCCTGCCGGGCCTGCTCCTGACGCTGGCGTCCTTCGTGTTAAGGGCGGGCCGTAGTCGCTCCTGAACCGGGTCGGTAAGCTCCACCCATGCCCTCACGCAAACACGACACCAAAACCGACCGCCGGTCGTGGTATGCCATCGGCGTTACTTTCGCAGGCGTGGGGCTTGGCACCTTGCTGATGGCGCTCGTAGGGTGGTCATGGCCGATCTTTCTTTGCACGTTCGCGAGCGGCATGGGTGGCGTGATCTGGTTCTTCGTCCTCATGTATCGCTACGCTTGCCCGGCTTGTGGCGCGCGGTTGCGATACCATCCACCGCCGTCGGAAGGCGTGCCGATCACCTACTTCTGTCGCGCGTGCGACGCGGTGTGGGATACCGGATTAGTCACGCCTTCATTTGGCTCATCGCTCATGACCACGCCGCTGTCCAAGCTCGACGCGCAAATCCCCAGCGATGCTTTGATGGAAATTCACGAAGCCCTTTTTCACGGCCGCAAGATGGACGCCATTAAGCGTTGCCGCGCCATCACCGGGGCAGAGCTTGCGGAAGCGGTCTATCGCATCGAGCGGATGGAGGAGGATCTGCGCGCAGCGACCCCTGAAAAATTCACCACCCTCCCGAAGGCGTCACGGGGAAAAGTATTCCGTGTGCTGACCTTACTGGCGGTGCTCCTCGTCATCGTGGTCATCCTCGCCGCGGTCGGCGGGTTGATGGCGCTCCTGCTTGGTGCCGTGAGCAATAAGACTAAATGAAAAGAGATTCAGTAGGTTGCAACAGACAGCGTAGTCATCACAGTTTGATCTCACCCCATGAACCACTCGCTACAACGCGCGCAGAAAATCATGAGGTGGATGGTGGTCGGCTACCTCGCGCTGTCGGGGTTCTGCGCGATTGTCAGCGCGCTCATCATGCTCAGACCCCACGTTGGCAATGCGCATAACGGCGGCCTCGGCCTCGTCCTGTTGGCAACGGTGCCGGGAACGGTGATCTATTTGATTCTTGCGAGTTTGACAAATTGGGCGCGTCGCCGGATTGGCCATGGGACGGACGCAGACGCCCGGTTTGCGCTCGGAATCAATGCAACAGTCGCCGTGCTCAGCCTGCTCATCGGCCATTGGCCTGCGACTGCTGCTCATGGCTGGGTGGCGCTGCTGATCTCGCGGGAATTGAATCTCACAAACACCCCAACTGGACTGCCGGGCCCTCTTTCCGCTGTGCTCTCCGCCACGCCGATCGAGCCCGGCACCCGCGTTGAACGGAGGCTGCCCGGCATCAACTGGACCACCGCCATGTTGATCGCCAGCGGCTTTGTCCTCGCGGCGGTAGCGGTGCTGGTCCTTTGTTTTCAAGTCGGGTTGAACAGAGGTCCGCTCCTTCTCGCCCCAATCCTTCTACTCGTGGGCGGGGCGTTTTATTTCCACTTCGTGAAACGATGTCCGCAATGTCGCACGCCTTTGCGCTATCGCCGCGAAATGATTGCCGGAACCACGCGTTACCGGGCGCTGCACGATTGCGCAAAATGCCAAGTCACTTGGGACTCGGGCGTCGTTGGTGATCAAAAAAACGACGGACCGGTCGGGCCGTGAATCAATCTCAAGCGATGAAATCCGATTCCCGCTTTCACCTCATCACGACACTCGCGCTCCTTCTGGCAGGCTGCGGCGGTGCCGGTCTGCCACCCGCTGCGCTGGAACCTCCGGCGGCTCAGGCTCCCGCACCGGGCGACATCCTTGCCACCATCGGTTCGCCGAGCGGTAGCCACGGGGCCGGGGTGTTGTGCGTGGCGATCGATTCAGCCGGCACCGTGATTGCCAGCGGCGGGGCAGACGGGACGGCGCGCTTGTGGGACGCGGGGACGCTGCGTCCGCTCGCGCGGCTGGCGATTGGCGAACCGACCACAAGGATCAATGCCGTGGCGTTCAACGGCGACGGCAATACGCTGGCCACCGCGCAAAATTCCGGCTCGATCCGGCTCTGGGACGTGAGCGTTTCACCGCCGAAACCCGTTGCCGAATTGAAGCAGATCCGGTTTGGCGCCGATTCGCTTTCGCTTTCGGGTGATGGAAAATGGCTTGCGGCCGGCGGCATTGACGCCGGACCGCACGTGTTCGACTTGCGGGTTTCGCCGCCGCAACTGGTCCCCAATCTCCCGCGCATCACCGGCACGGCTCACTCGATGCTCTTTTCTCCAGACAGCCGCACCCTGGCGGTGGACAGTGGTTTCGAAATTCAACTGTGGGATATGACTGTCACCCCGCCCACGCCCCGGGCGAACTTGGGCAAAGGCGGGAGCAATTTTCGCACCGGAACGTCGCTCCTTTCGTTTTCAAAAGACGGGAAGACGCTCTCGGCTGCTGGCAACTCCAGCGAGACGATTCGGCTCTGGGATTTGAGTGGGGAACAGCCGGTGGAGAAATCCCCGGCCAAGGGGCGCAGCTATGGTGCGGCGCTTTCACCCGATGGGGCGTTGCTGGCTGTGGCCTCTTCAGGTGGGGGACGGTGGCATGCTAGGGAAACTTATCTGCCACGGGTCCGGCTGTTTGAAGTTGGCGGGGGCGAAACGCGGGAGTTGGACGCCGTGGAAGCGCACCTTGCCAAAGATGCTTTTCGGGTGACGACCATCGCTTTCAGTCCCGACGGGCGCACCGTGGTCTCGGGGGGAGAAGATGGCGCAGTGGAACGGTGGGAGGTCAGCACCCGCAAGTTGCGGCCGGGCCGCGGCGAGGATGGCACGAACATTTTCATCGAAGCCGCCGCGCCGTCGCCGGACGGACGCCGGCTCGCGGTGGTGGGCCGCAGCGATTCCGTGTTCATCTGGAATCTGGAGACGCAGCCGCCGTCGCTGGAAACCAAAATCACCGTCCCGCGAAGCGGCTTCAAACCGGTAGTAGGGTTGGCCTACACCACCAACCTCACGCTCTCCCACGTCGCGTGGTCCGCGGATGGTAAAACGCTGGCCACCGTGCGGGCCCGCACTGGTTGGTCCGGTGG
>RFVF01000157.1 GCA_009922615.1 Pseudomonadota bacterium | reverse complement strand
TATGGCATCGATGCCATACTCCGGCCATGAAGATGACCATGCACATTGACGAAGGCATCCTCGCGAGAGTGATGAAGTGGAGCGGTGCCGCCAGCAAAACCGAAGCCGTGGCTCTCGCGCTCAAGGAAATGGACCGGAAAGCGCGACTCGCGGAAATCGGTAAAACTGGCCTCGGCTTGAGCCGGGCGGAGCTCATGGAAGCCGTGGACCCGGGCTATGACCTCATGGCCTTGCGCCTCGCGGAGACGCCGGGGGCGTTGCCTCCGCCCGTGGCTCCCTCGGGTCCGGTGAATTACCGCCAGTTGAAGCGCCGGAAAAAATAATTTGCGCCGCCTGTGCTCCTCATCGATTCGTGCATCTTCATCGAACACCTGCGCGCGGGTCGCGACCCCGCGCAGGTGTTCGCGCGCCACGCCCACAACCACGACCTTGCTACCTGTGGTGTGATCCGCTGCGAAGTGCTGCGCGGGATGCGCACGCCCAAGGCCCGGGCCGCGCTGGCGGCTTACTTTGATTGCCTGCTCTACATTCCGACCCTTAACAACGTCTGGGAAGCTGTCGAAAATGTGCTTTGGGAGACGGACCGGCGCGGATTCAAAATCCCCCTGACCGACGCGCTTATCGCCGTGTGCGCGATGAAAACCGGCGGTGCGGTCCTCACGCACGATCGGCACTTCGCCGCCATTTCCGGCCTGCGGGTGTTCAGCGAGTTTCCTGAGTGACGTGGGGCGCATTGGGGCTCAGAAAACCGTCAGAAACTCGCTGGTGTTGAACAGCGCACGGCACAGAGCGGACAGGCCGTGCGCCTTGACCAGTCCGGCACTCGCGACCAGTTCCGCTTCCGCTGGCTCGCGGGTGAAGATGAGTTGGAACGCCCGTTTCACTTGCGCATCCACAGTCTCCCCGGCCTCACGCTCGACCCGCTCTGCAAAGGCCGCCGCCTGCTGCACCGCGAACGGACTGTTCAACAGGTTCAGCGCCTGCAGCGGCGTCGTGCTGCTCGTGCGCTTCGGGGCGACCTGCCCGGCATCTGGGCAGTCAAACACTCCGAACGTGTTGTCCAGTTCGGTGCGCGGCTTGGATTGATAGATCATGCGACGGAACTCCGGCGGACCAAACGCCGCGCGCGAGTTGTAAACCTTCACGTAGTTGCTGTTGGGCTCGAACAAGTCGAAGCCCGGCCCGCCCATCGTGCGATCCAGTTTGCCGCTCACGGCCAGCATCGCGTCGCGCAACGGCTCGGCCTCCATACGACGCGCGGGATAGTGCCAGAGGAGGCGGTTGGATGAATCGACCGATTGAGCGCGAGTCATGGAAGAGTGATTAGTAATTAGTGATTTAGTCGCGGCACGTTGCCCAGCGCCACCGCGACCCGCCTGATGACCAATTACTTCGTTACCAATCACTTTTCCACTCTGGGCAAACGCCGCACTGGTGAGAATCAGCCGGTGAATGGGCTTCAACTTCCAGCCGTTCGCCACTAGTTCACTGGCCAGCCAGTCCAGCAACTCCGGGTGCGAGGGACGGCCACCGTTCAGGCCGAAGTCGCTCGGCGTGTCCACCAGGCCGGTGCCGAAATGGTAATGCCACAGCCGGTTCACGATGACCCGCGCGGTCAACGGATTCTCGGGCGAGCCGAGCCACCGGGCCAGCGCGAGACGGCGCTCCGCGTCAGGCGCGGTTTCGCCCAAGGTCAGCTTCGGGCCAAATTCCGCGAGGCCTCCCGGCGCGACCTTTTCGCGCGGCTGCATCGGGTCGCCACGATGCATACGGAACGTGTCGGCGGGTTGCCCGAACCGGCCGGCGTAAATCAACGGGAAGGTCGTTGTGGCTGCGATCTCCTCCTCGAACTTCTTTTTCGCCGCGAGCAGCTCCGCCAATTTCGCGGCCTCGGCGGGAGGCAATCCCTCCGCCGAGTAGGTTATGCCCGTGGGCGCTTTCGTGCTGAACGGCTGCCGGTCGTCCGAGGTTGCCACCGTCTGCCAGGCCGTGCCGTTGGTCGAGACCTCGATGCGGTAACGCGTCGCCAGTCGGTCGTTGTAGCGCGGCACATTGTCCCGGTCTCGGCTCCAGGTAACGCGATCAATCGTCTCTGTTTTCGCGAACTCGATCTGCACCCAGCCCTTGCCCCGCTCGTTGGAAATCCAGCTCCGCTCGTTGCCGTAAAGTCCGTCGTTGATGTGTTCGAGCTTGTGATACGGATTGTTCGGATACGTGCCGGAAGCGGTGGCCTTCGCGCCAGTGCTCGCGAGGGCGACATTGCGCGGCGTGGCCTCGACACTGAAAGCCTCGAGTTCATCAATGCAGGGCTCCAACTGCGTGGTCTCGGAAATGGTGAACCGCAGGAACTTCGCCGCCACCGGGGAGAAGCGCTCGAGGTTCAAGCCGCGCGTGACGGGTGGCCGCAGGTTGGCGGACGCATTCGTGCCCGGGCGGGCGCGTGGTTCGAAGCGTTCCAACTGATGCATCACGTTGGCGAGTTGAGTCTTCAGCGTCGCCGCTTTGGCATTCAGTTCGTCGTAGTTGGCTGGTTTCACCGGGCGTTCGCCGTGACGCACGCCCGCGAAGCAAGCGACCACCGCGTAGTAGTCCGTCATCGAGATGGGATCGAACTTATGGTTGTGGCAACGCGCGCAGTGCAACGTGAGACCAAGAAACGCGCTCGCCGTCGTGGCCGCAAAATCATTCAGCTCGTCCGCGCGTTGGTTCGCCGTCAACACCGGGTCGGGTGACTTCACCACATCCGTCGCCCCGCCGACGATGAAGCCTGTGGCCTCATCGGCTCCCAAGGTATCACCCGCGAGCTGCTCTGCGATGAAGCGGTCGTAAGGCATGTCGCTGTTGAAGGCGCGGATGACCCAGTCGCGATACGGCCAGGCGTTCTTGCGTGCCCCGTTGGTCTCGAAGCCGTTGCTCTCGGCGAACCGCACCACGTCCAGCCAGTGCCGCCCCCAGCGCTCGCCGAAGTGCGGGGAGGCAAGGAGTTTTTCGACGAGTTGCTGGACGCTTGCGGCAGGATGCTGGATGAACTCCCGCTCGAACGCCGTGACTTCCTCGGGTGTGGGCGGCAGGCCGATGGTGGTGAAATACAGGCGGCGAATGAGCGTGCGCGGATCGGCCGGAGGAGAGAACGCCAGCCCTTGTTCGGCCAACTTGGTGGTCAAGAAGGCGTCGATGGGATTTCGGATCTCGGATTTCGGATTGCGAAAGGCGGGCACGGGCGGGCGCTTCACTGGCTGCCAGGCCCAGTGCTTCGCGGTGGTGCCGGAGCCGTCCTCAGGCCAGATGGCTCCTTGGTCGATCCACGCGCGCAACCGGCTGATTTCCTCAGCGGTAAGGCGTTCGCCCTTCGGCGGCATCACCAGTTCCTTGTCGAGGCCCGACACGAAACGGATGAGCGGACTCGCCGAGCTGTTGCCCGGGATGATGTCCGGCGCGTGCGAATCACCGCCCTTGAGCGCGTCGGTCTTTCGGTCGAGACGAAGTTGCCCTTTCTGCTTGTCCGGGCCGTGGCAGGAATAACATTTCGCCTCGAAGATCGGCCGGATTTCGCGGGTGAAATCAGTGGAGCGCGCCGTGGCGGCGGTCGGGGCTGCGCCGCGCGCCGACACCGGGGCAAAGGCGGCTACCGCAAGCGCACAAAGAAAAAATTGGTTCAGATGCATTCAGCGACGGTGTTTCGACGTGAGGGAGTAGCGGCAGCATCAAGCCGAAGGAAGCACAATCACGCGGCGTGGTTCTGCGTGACACTCGCGCCCACGTTTCGCAAGCTCGACCGGATGTTGTCAACGCTCCGCAAGTGGGCCGAATTCGTGAAGATCTCGCACACGATCTTCGCGCTGCCCTTTGCCCTGGCCGCGATGGTGGTGGCCGCGCGGGAGCATCGGGGCTGGCCGGGCTGGCGCACGTTCGGGTTGATTCTGCTGGCGATGGTTTGCGGGCGGACGTGTGCGATGGCCTTCAACCGCATTGTGGACCGCAAGTTCGACGCGGCAAACCCGCGCACCGCAAATCGTCACCTGCCTCGAGGCGACATCACCGTGACGAGTGCGGCGCTGCTCTGCGGTCTGAGTGCAGCGGGGCTGGTCGGGGCCGCATGGCTGCTGAACCCGGTCTGTTTTCAGCTTTCACCGGTGGCCTTGTTCTGCGTGTGCTTTTATTCGCTGACCAAGCGGTTTACCAACTACACGCACGTGTGGCTTGGCGTGGCGCTGGCGCTGGCCCCGATCGGTGCGTGGCTCGCCGTGCGCGGTCAACTCGGCTTCGAGCCCACGCCTGAGCCGTTCGGGGCCGGCCCTTTGGGTAAACTGGTCGCGCGGCAGGGCCTGTCCGGGCTGCTGCCGATCCTGCTCGGTATTGCCGTGGTGTTTTGGCTGGTTGGCTTCGACATCATCTACGCGATTCAAGACTACGAGTTCGATCGCGCGCACGGGTTGCACTCATTGGTGGTCGCGTGGGGGCCGAAGAACGCGCTGCTGGCCTCGCTGCTGGCGCACACGATCATGTGGATTTTGCTCGCGGTGTTTGGCTTCCTGGCGGGCTTCCGGCTGGCCTATTACGTGGGACTGGTGATTATCCTGGCGTGTCTGGTCATTGAACATTTCCTGGCCCGCCGACGGAGTCTCAACTGGGTTAACAACGCGTTCTTCCGGCTCAACGCCGTCATCAGCGCCGTGTTCCTGATCGTGACCACCGTGGAAGTGGTGTTCCCGGGCTTTCGCATTCCGACGTGATCCGACCTTTGTGGCACGCGTGATTTCTGACGCCGATCCTCCCGGCGGAAAACTGAGACGGGTCCGGCCGTAATTCTTCATTGCAATTCCCCGTGCTGCCCGGCATTTTCCGTGCCCCTTGGTTCGGGGCGTAGCGTAGTTTGGCTAGCGCGCTTGGTTCGGGTCCAAGAGGTCGTGAGTTCAAATCTCACCGCCCCGACCACTTCAAAGGGAATGTTCGTTCGGTTTGTTTGTGCGTGGCCCCAGTTGACTCCAACCGCGCCGTCTCGCTCCTGCTGCTCCTGCTGCGGGTGAACCTCCTCCAATCATGGCGCCGGCTCTGCTCCGTGCGCGAGCAGTCCACCCTGCTCACGGCCATCATCGTCCTCTTCATCGGCGGCTACGTTGTGCTGGCGTTCGGGTTGTTCTACCGGGGGCTGAAATTCATCGGGGTCTTTCCCGGCATCGGTGAGCTGTTGATCGAGCGCCTGCTGTTCCTGCTATTTGCCTGTCTGTTCATGCTGCTGCTGTTCAGCAATCTGGTCATCAGCTACTCGAACTTCTTCCGCAACCGCGAAACCGCGTTCCTGATCACGCTTCCGGTGCCGGCGCAGACGGTGTTCCGCTGGAAGTTCGTCGAGTCCGCGCTGCTGGCGTCGTGGGCGTTTCTCTTCCTCATCGCGCCGTTGCTCGGCGCCTATGGGATGTGGCGTCAGGTGCCGTGGCATTTCTACCTGCTCACGGTTGCGCTGGTCGCGTTGTTCATTGTTTTGCCCGCTGTGTTCGGCACGTGGCTGGCGGTGAACCTCGCGCGGTTTTTGGACCGGCGGGCGTTTCAAACGGCGGCGTTGGTGGTCGCGGCGATCTTCTTCTTCGCGATCAAATACTACCTACGCCCGGAACAGGTGGATGAGGAATCTCTCGAAACGCGTGTGCTGGCCGTGCTCGACCGCCTGCTGGCCAAGACTCGCTTCGCTCAATTCCCCTTCCTCCCGAGCTACTGGCTCTCCGCAAGCGTCCAGCACTGGGCCGAGGGCGCGCGCGATGCTGCCGGGTTTTTTCTCCTCGTGCTGCTGAGTCATGTGCTGTTCTTCGGCTCGCTGGCGTTCACCTGCATGGGCAACTTGTTCTACGACGGCACCTCCTCGGTTCACAGCCGCGCCAGCGTGTTTGGTCAATGGGAATGGTTTCGCCACTGGCAGCACCGCCGCCGGCAGTTTCGCTACCCGGTGGGAATGCTGGAGCGATTCTTCCGCCTGTTCTTCTGGCTGCCCGCCGATGTGCGCGCGCTGATGGTGAAGGACGTGCGGATGTTTTGGCGCGATACTTCGCAATGGGGCCAGTCTCTTATGCTCTTCGGCCTGCTGGGGGTTTACATCCTGAACCTCCGGCATTTTACCTCGCAGATCAGCAGCGCGTTCTGGCTGCACCTCATTTCCTATCTCAACCTCGCGGCGTGCTCGCTCAACCTCGCCACGCTCACCACGCGCTTCGTCTTCCCGCAATTCTCGCTCGAAGGCAAACGCCTTTGGATCGTGGGTCGCGCGCCTCTTGGCCTGCCGCAGGTGGTGCGCGCCAAGTTCGCCCTCACCGCCAGCGCTTCGCTCGTCATCACGTTGGGCATGATCGCGCTCTCGTGCCACATGCTGCAAATGCCCGCCGAACGGGTCGCCTACTTCGCTGGCGCCATCACCGTGATGACGCTCACGCTCAACGCACTGGCCTTGGGCGTCGGGGTGCTCTATCCGAATCTCCGCGAGGAAAATCCCAGCAAGATCGTCAGCGGCTTCGGCGGCACTTTTGCACTGGTGATGAGCTTCCTCTACATCGTGATCAGCGTGCTGCTGTTGGCGTGGGGCTCGCCCTGGCGCTGGAATCAGGAATTGCGTGACCCGCCCGTGTTCTTGTGCTTTGCCGCCTTCGTCACGCTCTCGGTCGCCCTCGGTTATGTGCCGCTTCGCCTCGCCTTGCGCCGGTTGAAAAATTACGAACATTGAGCGAGCGGCTCTGCTCAATCAGCCAGCGCCGCCAATTTTCCCTTTCCACTGCGCGCGCCCTGATTACAGTGCGCCATGCCTTCGGACTTTGATAATTCGGAGTTTGTGGACAGCGACGTTCTCACCACTGCCC
>RFVF01000156.1 GCA_009922615.1 Pseudomonadota bacterium | reverse complement strand
GCAGATGATCGTGTGGGTGGTAACGAACTTGGCTTCCACCAAGCCTGACGAAATTGTCTTGGCCACAGCAGTGCCGAAGAACAGTGCCCCAAACAGGTTCGTGGCTGACGCCAGCACGATGGCTTGGCGCGGGGTGAGCACCTTGGTGGAAACGACGGTGGCGATGGAATTGGCCGTGTCGTGAAAGCCGTTGATGTATTCGAAGATCAACGCCACCAGCACGACGGTCAGGACGAGGGTCATGCGGGCGTCAGGAATTCTTGAGAACGATGTGGGTGACTACGTTGCCGGCGTCGCGGCAGCGGTCGATCACGCGTTCCAACAGCTCGTAAAGATCCTTCAACAGCACGGTTTTGTGCGGCGGGTGTTTGCCCTGGTAAACGTCGCGCAGTAGGTCCAGCACCGCCTTGTCAGCGTCGCCTTCCAGTTGTTGTAGTCGGGAGTTGAGCGACTTCACCTGCTCCAAGTCTGGCCGCCGCAGGCCGCGCACCATGGTCACCAGCGTCTCGACGGCGAGCTCGATCAGCGCCGTCTGCCGCGAGAAGTCCATGCCGCGCACCTGGTCGGGCGCGATGTTGAGCCGCTCACCAAACTTCTCCACCGTCTTGGGAATCTTGTAGAGCGCGTTGGAAAGGGCCTCGATGTCCTCGCGCTCGAGCGAAGTGACGAACGTGGTGGTGAGCGCCTCGCTGATTTCCTGCGTGATCTTCTTGTCCGCGCGGCGCGAGGCGGCGAATTCTTCAAGGCTGCCGGGCTCGCCGGCGGCCTTGCTGAGTTTGACCATGGCCTGGACGCTGTGACGTGCCTCCTCGGCGCTGGCTTCCAGCAGGGCGAAAAAGCGATCTTCCTTACCAAAGAGTCGGGCGAGTGAAAACATGCGCGGCAGTTGTCACAAAACTGTATCATTTGTGCACGCACTTTTTTGCCAAGCCGTGCGTTCGCGTTCCATCGTCTCAGTGGGTGAGCACGTGGCGCAGGTAGAGATACATCAGCGGCGCGTTGAACAGCAGGCTGTCGAGCAAGTCCAGGATGCCACCAATGCCGGGGAAGTAACCGCCGGAGTCCTTCACGCCGGCCTCGCGCTTGAAGAGCGACTCGATGAGGTCGCCGATGACAGCGGCAACGCTCAGAACGATGCCGAGGATAATCGCGTGCGTGAGGTTCATGCCGTAGAGCTTGCCGCCCGCAAAGTGCGCAAAGGCCACGCTCGCGCCGGTGGAGATGACGATGGCACCGCCAAAGCCTTCCCATGTTTTGCCGGGGCTGATGCGCGGGATCATCTTGTGCCGCCCAATGAGTGAGCCGGTGATATACGCGCCGACATCGCTGAACTTGGTCACGACGATGAAGTAGAGCACGTAGAAAGTGCCGGCATCCCGCGATGCCCCCAACGGGAAGCGGAAGAACTCGATCTTCTGGATGAAGTTCAGCAGCCATGGCACATACATGAGGCCCAGCAGCGTGGTGGCCATCGCGACAATGCCGTGTGGGTTGTCTTTGGCCATGAACTGCCGGAGGCAGAGGCCGAGGACGAAGAGGATGAGGAAAATCGTTTCAAAGTCATTCACTCGCGCGGGGGAGTCGTGAATGCCCAGCGTGCCTTTGCAGTGGAGGAAGGTGCCAGCCACCATCAACAAGCCTGCCGCCATGCCAAACTTGCGGAAGCAGATGAGGCCGCGCGTGCGGACGAGGCCGTAGAACTCAAACATCCCGCATGCGGCCAGCAGCAGCATGATGAGAATGAACACCAGGTCTGAAACCGTCTGGTTGCCGCAGAAGAGCGCGCCGAGCACGACGGTCCACAAGGCGACGGTGCTCGTGAGACGACGGACAAAGACTTGTCCTTTGCTCGGAGCAGCGGGGGACGGCGACGGCGCAGTCGGTGGAGGCGTCTTGGTGGACATGCGGCGGCGAAGGTAGCGAGCGAGTGAGGAGGTTGAAAGCGCAACCTTCGTTTCCGCAGCCGTTGCCAAAACAGTTGCCTTCCCGGACCGTTCCCCGTAAGCCCAAGGGCGCATGGATGAATTTGCACCACGCCCGCGTCCGGGTGAGTTCCAGTCGCTGCCCCGTCGCGCCCCCCGGCCTGAACGTCCCGAGTTTCGTGAGCGGAGGGATTTTCGCTCGCGTCCGCCCGGCGGTGATTTCGTGGAGCGACCTCGTCCACGGCCGGATTCCTTCGAGCCACGCGGGGCGGCGGATGCCCGCGCCGAGCGGCGGCCCACGGGCCCGCCGGCGGGCGTGACGTGGCCGACGCCGTGGGTGCAGCTCAAGTATTTCACGAACCAACCCACGCTTTACCCGGCAATGATCGCGGGCGCTTCACCCGATGCGAAGCCCGGCGATTTCGTGGCGGTGTTTGATCGCGATGGCAAGCGCTTCGGCAGCGGTCTGTGGAATCCCAAGGCACGCGTGCCGTTGCGCGTGCTGCATCATGGCGAGGAAGCCGTCAGCGAGGAGTTGTTCGAGACGCTGCTCACGCGGGCCCTGGATCTGCGCGTGGACTTGCTCGGACTTAGTGCGACCACGGACGCCTTCCGCGTCGTGTCATCGGACGGCGATGGCTTGAGCGGCTTGGTGGTGGATCGTTACGGCGACACCTTGAGCGTGGAGGTTCACAGCTTGGGGATGTTTCAGCGGCTGGGGAAATTGCTGCCGCTCATTCACTCGCGGTTGGGCACCAAGCGCCAGGTCATCTCGGTGGACGATTTCATCGCGCGCGTCGAGGGCATCCGCTTCGCCGGGGCGAACGACGTGCGGTCCGTGAAGATCCGCGAGCACGGCGTGCGCTACGAGGTGAACTTTGAGTCCGGCCATAAGACCGGTTTCTTCTGCGACCAGCGCGAGAACCGCCGCAAGCTCGCAACCTTCGTAAAGGGCAAGCGCGTGCTGGACTGTTGTTGCTACACCGGCGGCTTCGCGCTCGCTGCGAAGGTGCTCGGCGGGGCGGAGGAAGTGACAGCGGTGGACTTGGACGAGAAGGCCATCGAGCAGGCGAAGCGCAACGCGAACCTGAACCAAGCGCGCATCGAGTGGGTGCATTGCGATGCGTTTTCCTTCGCGCGGCAGATGCAGCGCAACAACACGCGCTGGCCCGTCGTCGTGCTGGACCCGCCCAAGTTCATTCACAGCCGCGAGGAGGAACTCGAAGGCCGGCGCAAATACGAGGATTTGAACGGCATGGGGATGAACGTGCTGGAACCGGGCGGCTTGCTGGTGACGTGCTCCTGTTCCGGTCTCATCGACATGGAAGGCTTCGAGCAACTCGTCGCGCGTGGAGCCCAACGCCTCGGCAAGAAGCTGCAGTTCCTCGACCGCACCGGTCCCGGCGCCGATCATCCGGTGATGGCGAACTGTCCGGAGAGCCGTTACCTCAAGGTGATCTGGGCGCGGGTGTGGTGAAGCTCAGAGCTTGACGCGCGCGAGGTAGATCGCCGTCTTGCCCTCGTGTGAGGAGTAGTAGGTGATCCACAACTGGCCTTCGTGCCACACCATCCCGGGGTAGCTGCTGTCGCCGCCGCTGGGCAGGTCGAGGAGTGGAGTCAACTCGCCCTTCGCTACGTCCAGCTCGCATACCACGGTCTTGGGCTTTTTGTCCGCGCCGTGATTGTGCAGGCGACCGCAGGCGATCCAGCGTCCGTCGGGAATCTGAATGAAGTTCGGCCCGCCGAGGAATTTGCCCAGGTCCTTCCACACCCATTCGTCGTAAGGGATTTGCTTGCTGATGCCCAGCATCGCGGTGTTCGTGCCCTTGCCGTCGCGCCGCTGGAGACAAATCAACTCGTTCTCGCGACTCACGCGCAGCGTCGCTTCGGTCGGCCCGCCTTCGGTGAGGAAGTCCGGCACCAACGTGTCATAGTCCACGCCGTTCTTCGTGAGTAGCAAGGTCGTGCCGTATTTCTTTTCGGCGCGGCTGGCGGGCGTCACGTCATACGCCACGCCCAGTCCGCTGGTGCGATGCCATGTGACACGCCACAACCAGGAGTTCGTTGGCCCCACCCAGAATACCTTGCCCCATTTTTTCCCATCGTCGGAAAGTGCGACGAAGGACTGGTTCTCCGTCGCTGGATTGTTGCCCTCGCGCACCGTTGCGCCACCGAGAATCATCAAGCGCGCATTCCCCGGCATCACGGTGATCTTCGGATCACGCAGGTCAAAGCCCGGCATCTCGATGCGGGCGACGGATTCCCACCAATACCCGCTGTCACTCGTCAACACGCGCACTGCGCCGTCGGGCGAGACGTGGCCGCTGCCTTCGCGGAAGACGCAATACCAACGGTTGTTGAAGCGCACGAGGTCGGTGAACGCGTTGTGCGGCGCGGCGTCCCAGATCTTGCGATGCTCGGTGAGGCGTGCGGCCGGGGCCGGCGTGGCATTGTCAGCGGCATGGGCGCACAGCGCCGCGAGCAAACAGGCGAGGAATAGTTTGACGTTCACGCGCTGGTTGTAGCGCGTTGTCGGCCCGCTTTCAACTGTCCGCGTCAGGAGTTTCGACTTTGCCTCGCTCTCGTTCCGCCTACACTCCTGGCGTGCTCGATCACTTCATCCAGCAGCTCGCCCGTGGTGCCGCCCTCGATCCGACGCAGGTGAGCGCTGCCGTCACCGCGCTGGTGGACGAATCCCTCTCCCCCGAAACCAAGGCCGCCTTTCTCACCACCCTGGCGCAGAAGGGGGAAACCACCGCCGAAATCGCCGCCTTCGCCCGCGCCCTCCGGGATCGTTCCGTGGCCGTCCCGCTGGATGCCGCGACGCGCTCGGGCGAAATCCTCGATGTCTGCGGCACCGGCGGCGACCGCCTCAACACCTTCAACATCTCCACTACCGTCGCCGTCCTCTGCGCGGCAGCGGGCATCACCGTCGCCAAGCACGGCAACCGCGCCATCACCTCTCAGTCCGGCAGTGCGGATGTCTTGGAAGCCCTCGGCGTCCCGGTCGATTTGACCCCGGAGCTCGCCGCTGCCTCCCTGCGGGATCGGCGATTCGCCTTTCTCTTCGCGCCGAGGTTTCACCCCGCCTTCCGTCATCTTGGCCCGGCCCGGCGGCTCTGTGCCGACCGTGGCCAGCGCACCATCTTCAACTTCCTGGGCCCGCTCCTGAATCCCGCCCAGCCTACCGTGCAGCTCATCGGCGTGCCCCGACCCGAGCTTTGCGAACCCATGGCCAAGGTGCTCCAATCCCTCGGTGTCCGCCGTGGCATGGTGGTCTGCGGCGAAGTCCCGCTACCGGACGGCACCGCCTTTTTGGACGAGTTATCCACGTTGGGAGAGACCACCATCGCCGAGTTCTATCACGACCGTGGCTTCTCCCTTTCCCGCCTCTCGCCCCGGGACTTCCCGTTGCAACCGGCCACCCTCGCCGACCTTGCCGGAGGCGACCGCACGGCCAACGCGGAGATCATTCGTCGCGTCCTGACTGGCCGTGAGCAAGGCCCCAAGCGCGACGCCGTTCTCCTGAATGCCGGAGCCGCGCTCTTCCTCGCCGGGAAAAGCAAATCCTTCGGCGAAGGCTGGTCCCTCGCTGAGGAACTCATCGCCCAGGGTCAGGCCGCCGCCAAGCTCGCTCAACTCTGCGCGCCTTGATCCTGCCCCCATGAGCCGCCCGCCGAAGCTTCCGCTGGATCGCGCCCGGGCCCAGGCTTGTCTCTATAGCAATCTCGCCGTGCCGGGCACCGGCTCTTGGGCCGCCGGACGACGCGTAACCGGAGCCTGCCAATTGGTCATCGCCGTCTGCGGTTTTCTGCTCCTGATGACTTGGGCCCTCTGGTTCCTCTGGGAATGGTTTCGCGCGGGCAAGCTTCCCTTCCTCGTCATCTACGGTAACGACGGCGTGCTGCCGCCCAGCTATATAAAACCCCTGCTCATCGGGCTGGCCGGGCTCGGCTGCTTCGTGTCCGCCCTCGGCTGGGCCTTTCTCACCAGCCTGCTAATCCGTGCCGAGGCCAGTCGCAATGCTCCCCGGTGAATCCACGCCTCCGCCGACGCCGCCACCCATTTCGCCCGGCGCTGGCCGTCGCGCTTTGATCTCGCTGGGGCTGCTCCTCGGTCTCCTGCTCGTCGCGCGCACGTTGATCCACCACCAACTTCCTATCCCCGCCTGTCCACTGCGGTCACTCACGAGTCTCCCGTGTCCCTTCTGTGGCAGCACCCGTGCGTTGGCGGCCCTCGCCGGTGGCGATCCCGCGACCGCTCTGGCACTCAACCCCTTCGTGACCCTCGCCACTCTGCTCGCCGCTGGGGCATTGGCATTCTCGGGCTTGGGCGGGGCGAAAACTCTGGCGCGCTGGCGGCAACGCCTGTCCGCGCAGGCGTTCCCCAAGTGGCTGCTCGTCCTCGCCTTGCTGCTGAACTGGCTTTACCTCTGGCGACACCTGCCGCGCTGATGCGCCGGCCTACCGGTTAGCGTGCTTGAGGATAAACTCCACGATCGGCGTGCTGTCCTCCAGTCCGTGGGGGTGATGCCCGACTCCCGGCTTGCGAATGAGCGTTATCTCCCCGCCCAGCGCCTTATACCGATCGGCAATCACCCCGGTGTTTTCGTCCCACGGCACCACGTCATCGGCGTCCCCGAAGACATGGAGCAGCGGCACCTTCGCCTTGGCCAAGCTGGGCAGTGAGTCCACTGGATTTCCCTTATACGCCAAGGCCTCGGCTTCATCCGAGAACTTATATACCTTCAAAGTCAACGCCCAGTCACCTTTGCTGCCCTTGCCCTTGCCCTTGCCGCCCGGCCAGCTCTTGAAGTCACACACCGGCGCATCCCCATAGATGCAGGCGACTTTCTCCGGATTCGCGCTGGCCCAGTTGTAGCAATAAAGCCCACCGCGGCTGAGGCCTACCAAGGCCGCGCGCTTGGCGAACCCATATTTAACCGTCAGCTCCGCATATAGTTTGTTCCAATGCCCGACTGCCTCCGGGCATCCGAGCATATTGGGCACGCTCAGGTAAACGATGTGAAAGCCCTTGCCGAGCAGCGCAATATCCGGGGCCGGTTTGTGCCCGAAGAATTCCCCATGCCAGACCCACG
>RFVF01000155.1 GCA_009922615.1 Pseudomonadota bacterium | reverse complement strand
TTCAAACGGGTTGATTCGCCTTCTTCCACCTCCTCGAAGTGGGCGGCCTCGATGTTTTCCCACCAGCCGGCACGCGTAAGGTTGGCTGACAGTGCGCCCACCAACAGTGATCGACTGCTCTCGCCGGAGGCATTCTCCTTTTCCAGCAACAGCAGGACGTTCTTGGGGTGAAACACGTAGCCTTGCTTGTGCCGCACCGGCACGCGCTCGATATCTAAATGGCTCGACCCCGCGTCCCCTGCAACCAAGCGATCTGCATCGTAGTATACTGCGATCCGTCCGCCGCAGGAACGCAGGGCATCTTCAAGTTGCACCAGGCGCAGTCCGCGGGCGTGGCTCACCGGCACGTCCAATATGACCGGCAGTATTTCCTGCTCAAAAAATCCGGGGTCAAATTCGAAGGTGAGAAAAACCGCAGCTACCACCCGGCGACCGTCAATACGATCCTCCAAGACACCGGACAACACCGCATGCGGAATCTGGTCAGCCATGGTTGTCCTCACGAAGTTGAAAAGTCACGGAGGCCAGCGAATTTAAGAAGTAAGGAAAGCGCCACAATGACGCGAGGGCCATTTGGGGCGGAAGATCGCCGCGTTCCTCGGGCATGCTCACCTTGAGCTTGCCGTTTTGTTCCTCAATCCATGCGGCTGCACCGCCGCGTTGTTCCATCACGGCCCGGTTCTGTGCCAAAAGATGCCGGATTAACTGGCGGTAGTCGCCTTTAGCCATGGTCTGCGCGATGGCAACCCATCGTGCACCGGCAACGTCATCACCGCCGCCAAGTTCGGCCCGCAAGTGTGACAACTCTTCCAGATCCACCGTTGTCATCTTGGACCCCCATTGCTGCTGAATCCGATCGGCCAGTTGCTCCAAGGTGCTGTTATCACAACCCAGCAGATGGATAAAAAGCATGGAAGCTGGCGCCAGTATCGTTTCTGCCACAGCAATGCGGCGCAGACGAAAAGCTAGTGGATTCCACGCCTCTCCCCGGCATTCTGCCTCTTCGGCGAGCCCTCGCACAGCAGCAGGGGACCAATCAAAAACGAAACCGGACAACTTTGGGGCCAACAACTCCACCAGCTCTTGTTGGCGTTTGTCCGTTGAATCTTTTGATCCACCATATAACAGGTGGTCACGATAGAAGATCCGTTCCTTGGCCGCATAGCTTGGGCGAATCAGAGCTGCAATCGCTGCGAGAAGCTTTTGGTGGGAACCACCGGCTTCGATCCTTACTTTCTCCTGACAAAGCAATTCCACGATTCTCTTCCCGTCCTTAAACCCCGCTTCGGCCAGCCGGGGAAGGTAAAGTTCTTCCACGATGTCGCGCGCCGCCTTGGTCAATCTTGCTGGGCTGCCGTCCAACAGTCCGGAAGAGCGTGCGGGCACCGTGTAGAGACCCCAGAGTCCGTAGAGTTTCTGGCTGCTGAGAATCTGGTGTCGAGACTCCGCCGAGAGCGTCACGGTGTTCGCTTCGAGGTTTTGCCAAACCCGCTCAGTGCCGCGAAATCCGGTCTCTTGGTTCACGTTGGCACGAGCGTAGCCGGCAAATTGCTCCCATTTCAGGAAGGTGGTGAGTTCCGTGCCCGGGCCGATCGCTTCAGCGACTTGCTCAGCGAAGTGGTAGCCCAGAATCAAGATCGTGAAGTCGCGAACCGAGTTGCTGACAGTGGAGAGATTGCCCACAACATGCCGCCCAAAACGCACCCAGATGGACTGAATGCCCAGCGGATCACGCGAACCCTTCACTGCTGCGCGAGAATCAAGATCAGTTAGGAACGGTGATAGGATCATTGGTCACTGTCCAGTGCTCGCACTGACGTGCGTAGCACAGCTGATGGTTGCTCGCTCAGTTGGATAGGATTCATGATGCACTAAGCTGCCGTCCGGTTTCTCAACCCCTCATACAGCCCGGCGTTGTTGAGGAGGATGTCCTTGATGCTGCGCCGGATCAGTTCGGAGTTCAGGGCCTGGGTGCTCATGATGGTGTGGGCATCCAGCGCGCCCATGATGGCGTTGTCCAGTTCCGTATTGAGGTCCGGGGAGTTGGCGAACTGCTCCTTGGTGTTGTTCGACGCCTGTTGCCGCAGAGTTTCAGACTCCATCAGCTTGCCTTTGATCACGTTGTTCACGTAAACGAGCTTGTCCTGATCCGTCAGCTCGCCTTGGAACAGGTCGTTCACCTTCGCGATGATCTCGTTCAGCAATGCCTTCTCCTTCTCTTGGACCGTGCCACTTCCGGCTTCGGTGATGGGCTCCAGCTTCGGACCTGGACCTTTGCCTAGCGGCATGGGCTCGCGGCCTTTGTTCTTCAGGTGATGGTGGGTGAGAACGACCTTCGACAGGTCAATGCCCTCACGCTCGCGGCCGAATTCCAGTAGCGGTAACAGACGACGGTAGAAGATGGCCCGTTTCTCGATGTCGGTGTTGCCGTAGTCGAAGATTTGGGACAAGAACGTGTAGAGCCGGATGAAAGCCCCCATGTCGCTCTTGAACAGAATGAGCGCGTTCAACTCGTCCTGGGCAGTGTTTGTGGCCGCTTCATCGTCGTGCTCCTTGGCTGTCTTGAGTGCCAACCGCGCGGTCTGGTAGCGCTTCATCAGGCGATCTTCCACAGGTGCGATGGCCGCCACCAATTCGCTCTGCTTGGCGCCTTTCAGCTCGGCTTCCACCACCCGGTTGACCTCGAACTCATCGTAATGACCAGCCGCGTCGAGTTTGGAGCGGAGGTTGAAGACCAAGTTTGGATCAGTGGTCGCGGAAAGTTCGGCAGTGGTGTGGTAGGTCCTAAAAGCCGCGAGTACTTCGGCTGGATCGTTGACGAAATCCACCACGTAGGTCGTGTCCTTGCCGGGGTGCGCGCGGTTAAGCCGGGAGAGCGTTTGCACGGCCTGGATACCGGCCAGCCGTTTGTCCACGTACATGCCACAGAGCAACGGCTGGTCGAAGCCGGTCTGGAATTTGTTCGCCACCAGCAGGATTTGATACTCATCCCCCTTGAAGGCTTCGCGGATGTCCCGGCCCTTCAGGTTGGGATTCAGCTGCTTGCTGTTCTCGGTGAGTCCGTCCGGCCCGGATTCCGGGTCGTTCACCTCGCCAGAGAAGGCGACCACGGTGCCAATCTTGTAACCGCACTCGATGATGTACTTCTCGATGGCGAGTTTCCAGCGCACGGCCTCAATGCGGCTGCCGACCACCACCATCGCCTTGGCCCGGCCCTTGAGCAGCGGCGCGACGTACTCGCGGAAATGCTCCACCACGACCTGCACCTTCTGGCTGATGTTGTACGGATGCAGCCGGACCCAGCCCATGATGCCCTTCATGGCAGCGCTGCGTTCGACCGTCTTTTCGTCGTAGTCCTTGCCCTCGTGGGCCAGCTTGAAGGCCAGCTTGTACGGCGTGTAGTTCTTCAGCACGTCGAGGATGAAGCCTTCCTCGATGGCCTGCCGCATGGAGTAAACGTGGAACGGTCCGGGCAAATTGTCCGGCCCGGCTGGCTTGGAGGGGTATGGCCGCGTGCCGAACAACTCCATGGTCTTGTTCTTCGGCGTGGCGGTGAACGCAACGAACGTGATGCCGGCATCGCTGGCCCGGGCCGCCATCTGTGCGGTGAGAATGTCTTCCGTGCTGATCTCACCACCGTCGCCCAGCTCCTTCATTTCCTCGGCGCTCAGAACAGCCTTCAACTTCGATGCCGCCTCGCCGGTCTGTGAGCTATGGGCTTCATCGGCGATCACGGCAAAGCGTTTACCCTCCGTGGCGGCCAGCTTGCGCACGGCTTCCAGGGCGAAGGGAAAAGTCTGGATCGTGCAGACGACGATCTTCTTGTCACCCGACAGGGCTTCAGCCAGTTCACTGCTCTTGCTGCCATCGTTGCCGGTGATGGTGGCGACCACGCCGGTCTGGCGCTGGAAGTCGAAGAGCGCCTCCTGCAACTGCGAATCAATCACGGTCCGGTCCGACACTACCAGCACGGTGTCGAACATCTTCTTCGCCTGGGCGTCATGCAGTTCGGCCAGGAAGTGGGCGGTCCAGGCGATGGAGTTGGTCTTGCCGGAGCCCGCCGAGTGCTGGATGAGGTACTTTCCGCCCGGTTCGTCCTTGAGCACGGCCGCCTGCAAGTCCCGCGTGACATCAAGCTGATGGTAACGGGGGAAGATGAGCTGGGTGATCTGCTTCTTCTTGTCGCGGCGCGCAATACAGTACCGGCCCAAAATCTCCAGCCAGCTCTCCCGTGACCAAACCTGTTCCCAGAGATAGGCGGTGCGATGGCCGGCAGTGTTCACCGGATTGCCTGCCCCACCTTCGTTGCCCTGGTTGAAGGGCAGGAACTGGGTGGACGGACCTTTCAACTCCGTGACCATGGCTACCTCGCTGTTGCTCACGGCGAAGTGGACGAGCGCGCCACTGGGAAAGGAGAGCAACGGTTCAGGTGACTGGCCTTTGGGACTGGGTGGCCGGTCAAACCGATACTGGTCAATGGCGTCCTGAATGCTCTGCGTGAAGTCCGTCTTCAACTCCACCGTTGCCACCGGGATGCCGTTCAGGAACTGGACCAGATCGATGCTGTTCTCGTTTTGCTGGGAATACCGCACCTGCCGCACCACGCGCAACCGGTTGGCGGCGTACCGGGTGAGGATGGCTGGATTGATGACCAGAGCCGGCTTGAACTGCACCATCTGTACCGGCTGCTTCAGGCCGAGAAGTTCGATGCCATGGCGGAGAACATCCAGCGTGCCGCGTTGGTTGAGCTGATCGCGGAGGCGGTTCAGCAAGGTTTCAGCAGCGGCAGAGCCATTGCTTTTCACAAGGGCTTCCCAGGACTGTGGCTGCGTGGTTTGCACCCAAGCCAACACGTCCTCCGGGAACAAAGCGCGGGCGCGATCGTATTTCGCCGCGTCGCCCTCGACATAGAGCCAGTCATGCGCGGCGAGGTGCTGGCAAATCTCAGCCTCGAAACTGATTTCTTTGTGCAGACTCATGCGGCTTTCCTTTCAGCCAGTGGGCGAACATCCATCTGGCCGGTAACGGCGGCGGAGATCAGCGCGGTCCGGCGTTCTTGCAGCAGGTCGATGGCCCGCTGGGCTTCGGCGGTGAGGGTGTCAAAGCGTGCAAGCTCTCCTTGGAGGAAGCTCACAATCTCCTTCTGCTCCTCCGGCGGAGGGTAAGGCATAACGAGCTGCCCTAGTTCGTCGAAGTAGAGCCGTAGTCGCATATCCATGATTCCCCGGGAGTAGCGCCGGAACTCGGAAAAACAGATTCCGCATCGAAAAAGAAAATCGTAGAAGCGGGGCTCCAACGGCATTCGCTGCCTGAGAATGTCGTAAGCGGGGCTTGTCACCCCGTCATAATCGGAAACTCCGATTGCCCCCATCCAAGCGAGCAGCTTGTTGACGATCAAATCACCCTTCTGAACCATCCAGTAGCCGTCGGTCGTCGTGGCTTTGTTGCCCTTGGCTTCAAGCGATTTTCTGGGGCGAACTCCAATCTCTGTGTAAATGGAGAGTAACTCGTGATCGTTGTCGTCGGGAGCGGGTTCGATGACGAGGCGGAACAATCTCTTCGTGGCTTTCAGTTCCCAATGTGCCGGCACGTTCCCGAGCCATTCGATGCCGGAGGGTTTGAGGGGTGCGGCGGGGTTCAGGCCGCGGGTGACGGTGTGGGAGATGACGGCCTGGCGTTTCTCTTTCAGCAGTTCCATCAGCCGCCGCTGCTCCGCCACCAGCTCATCAATCTTCCTCGTCTCCCGGTCCAGAAACTCGGCGATCTGCGTTTGCTCAGTTGTAGTTGGAAAGGGAACAGGCACGGCCGCGACTTTCTCTGCCGTGAAGTGTGCGATGGTAGATTTGTTGCAGAGCACGTCGATGTAGCCTTTGTCCTTGATGGTTGACATCCAATAGCAGAGATACCGATTCGAATGCCCATCACGCGCACGGACCCTGTTTACCGAGTTCTGGAAGCAGCAGTCGTCCAGTTCAGCCGCCCACAGACACGAGCGGCCCACATCGCCACCTTCGCTCACCAACAAGTCGCCCCTTTCCAAACGCAACTGCGCCCGATCTCGCTTGGACAACCACATCTGTTTGATGTCGGTCGTATCAACTCCCTCCCACTGGATGTTGGCAGCTCTCAGGTAAGGCAATAATTGGTCATCTGGACTGCTCGATTCTGGCTGAAGCATTTTACCGAGAGTGACACTATAGCCCCGCTTGAGCGCTGTTACGCCCCAATGTTCCGGCACCTCACCCAGCCACTCCACACCACTGTCCTTGTATTTTGGGTAACGCGGGAAGCTCATCGCGCACCTCCAGTAGTGGTGACAGTACGGACCGCGCGAAGAGTATGCCCGGCCGCCAGCGTGGCCTCGATGAACGCCAGGAACCCGCCCGCAGGATGGCAGGGGATGACATCGAACGGAACCAGCACTTCACCCGCGCGGACGAGGTTCTTCTCATGGGCATCGAAGATTCCCAGGTTGTCCGCCTCCCGGTAGTAGGCCGCGCCCGTAATCTTCGTGAAGCCCAGGGTGGCAAACCACGCATCAATCTCCGCCGTGGTCACCGGCACCAGATCGAACCGGGGCTGGGAAGTGACAATGGCCATGTCGCCATCCGGCTGGACGATGATCCCTTCAAGGATGTTGAGACCGGGGACCAGCTGGTTCTGGAGGAGAAGCCTTTCCAGGTATTCCAGCGGGGATGCCTCCCAGAGATGGAAGCGGCGTGGGTCTTCTGCGGAGGAGACGAGGGCCAACTCAATGCCAGGACTGAGACCGAAAACACCGTCCCGGGTGATTTTGAAGACGCGCTCGTCCTCTTCAAAATAATCGTGTTCCTGTCCGCCCCGGGTCAGCCGGGGAATGATGGCATCGGGATTTAACAGCAGACCCAGACCGGCTGCCCATTCACGAAGGTCTTTCTTCTGGCGGGCGATGGTGGGCGACCCAGATGAGCTGCCACCTGACGAACGAACTCCTCGGAGGTGATCGAGCGCCGCGCGGACAAGATCCGGCCCATCTGCTCCGTGCTGATGAGCGGGCGGACCTGCGTCGTC
>RFVF01000154.1 GCA_009922615.1 Pseudomonadota bacterium | reverse complement strand
GGCGATGAGGATTTTGCGGTGAAACAGCGTGCGCGGCAGCTCTATGATAAGTGGTGCGGCGAGGTCGGCGGGATGGATCACGAGACGATTGATGCCGCCGTGGGCAACGCCGGTGAAGCGCTCAAGGCGCTGGGCAAGTTGCGCGAAGGCTTGCAAACGCTGCCTTTTTTCGGCGGCGGCAAGGTCGTGTGGTTCAAGGATTGCAGCTTTCTCGGCGATGACCGCACTTCGGGTTCCAGCGCCGTGACGGAGGCACTGGCAGAACTCGCGGCGGAGCTGAAGACCTTTCGATGGGACGGCGTGCGGCTGATCGTCAGCGCCGGCAAGGTGGACAAGCGGAAGACGTTTTACAAAACGCTCGAGAAGCTTGGCACGGTCGAGCACTTTGCCGCGCTTTCGCTCGACGACCGCAATTGGGCCGACACCGCCGAAGACCTCGCCTACAAGAAACTCAAGGCGTTGAAGAAGGAGATTTCCTCCGAGGCGCTCGCCAAACTTGTCGCCAACGTCGGCCCGCACGCGGCGCAGTTGCACAGCGAGGTAGAGAAGCTCGCCGCCTACGTGGGCGCGCGCGCGGACATCGAGCTGGCGGACGTGGACGCCATCGTCACGCGCAACAAGCAGGCGCGCGCTTTTGCGCTGGCCGATGCGCTCGGCGACCGCAACCTGCCCGTGCTGCTCAAGACCCTCGACGAGGAGCTGTGGGAAATCCGGCTCAAGGTCGAGAAGAAGTCCGAGATCGGCCTGCTCTACGGCCTTATCTCGAAGGTGCGCGTGATGATTTTTTTGCAAGAGATGACCAAGGCCGGCTGGCTGAAGGCCGATGGCGATTACAATCGGTTCAAGGCCCAGCTCGAACGTGTTCCCGCCGACGCGTTGCCACAGGACAAGCGCATCAACCCGCTGGCGATGAACCCCTACGTGCTTTTTCGCGCGCTGCCTCAGGCGAAGAAGTATTCTTCCGCCGAGTTGATCCGCGCGATGGATTTGCTGCTCCAGTGCAACATGAAGCTCGTGAGCAGCGGGCTGGACGAGTCGCTCGTGCTGCAACAGACGCTCGCGCAAATCGTGCGGAAGGAAGAGGTGGTGAGATGAAGGGAATGGGGAACGAGCGCGCGGCAAACCCGTGCCGGCGGCTTCCAGCCGCCGCGTTGCGGGTGGACTGCTCAGAGCCTTCTCGAAGTGCTGAGCCCCACAGACGGCGATTGCAAATCGCCGGCACAGTCTTAGGAGCGCGGCTCTCCGAGCCGCAGCAAGCCGCCTTTGCCAGCGGTGCCACGAGTGAACTCGCCGCTTGCCTGACCGCCGGTGCCGCTGCGGGTCACAGACCCGCGCTCCGAACGATGGCCGCCCTTGCCACGAGGCGCGTGCGGGTGTTGATTGGGGCGGATGGTTTCAGGGTCCGCAACGGAACACGGCATGAGTGATGAAACGACAGGCAAGTCCGGGAAGACGTGGCACTACGTTGTGGGCTGGCTTGCTTCGCTGCTCTTAGTGTATGTGTTGAGCTTGGGGCCCGTGTTTGTGCTAGCTGTGCGAAAGGCACTTCCCGAGGAAGTTCTGAATGCATACGCGCCGGTGGGATGGGTAGTGGACGCTACCGACACAAAAGCAATGCTCCTCGCCTATCTCAATGTTTGGTGCCAAACAACCAAGACTGACATTCCTTGGCTCTTACGATGACCTCCCCTTCCCCAAACCTCCTCGCCGCCCGCGTCGGTGATGCCGTGTGCGTGAAAATCTCCGGCCGCGCGAACTTCGCCGTGAGCGTGGATTTCAAGCGGTTGGTCCACGAGTCGCGCGCACGCGGGGCGCAGCGCTTCCTTGTGGATTTGTCGGCGTGCGTGCTAATGGACAGCACGTTTCTCGGCGTGCTCGCCGGTCTCGGCACGCAGCTCTCGGCGGAAGATCTCCCGCCCGAGCAGCGGCCCATTGAGTTGTTGAATCCCACGCCGAAGGTTGCCGACTTGATCGACAACCTTGGCGTGCTGCACCTATTCCGCGTCGTGCAAGGCGGCAGCGCGGAGAACCTTTGCTACACCGCCGTGGAGTCCGCCGGTGCGTCCAAACTGGAAATGTCCCGCAACTGTCTGGAGGCGCACGAAGTTTTGATGGACCTGAATCCGGAGAACGTGGCGAAGTTCAAGGACGTGGCGAAGTTCTTCGCCGAGGACATTGCCAAGCAGGAAGCACCTCCCGCCGCGCCTGGCTCGTGAGGCCGCCCCAGCCGGGTCAAAAAGAAAAAGCGCAACCCGACCGAAGTCAGGCTGCGCTTTGCTTTCGCTCCGCAAGCGGCGCGAAATAAAAACCGGGGCTAGCGACCTGAGGAAGGCCGTCTAACCCCGGGGAGTTTTCAGAAATGGCACACAGTAGGCTCATGGGGAACTCGATCGAAGCTGTGCCCACTCCGACCGAAATCGATTTGATCTTAAAGAACTGAGCACCGGTTTTACTGACTGCCGTTGCTGCCTACGGCGCATAGAGAACCACTTATCCAACGGTGTGTCAATGCCTGTAAAAAGTATTATCCGCACTGTTTCTGCTGATTATTTTCGGCCTCTTGCTAATCCCCAAACAGCTTCCGCATTTGCTCGCGGGCGGCGGATTCCCGCGCCCCATCGGGGTTCGGCGGCGTGAACTTGCGCTTCACGAACTCGAAATACTCGCAGAAGTTCCCCGCCTGCTTGTCCATCTCCGGGTCCGCGCGGCGGTCGCGGCACTGATGCGCCGCGCTGCGGTCGTAGCTCAGGCAGTTCACGCACGCCCGCAAGTCCGCCCGGCACTTGGCACAGGTCTCGCCCCGTCCCGGGTTCACCGAGAACGTCCATTCCGTCCCGCACTTCCAGCAATGTCGCGTCATGCGGTGAAAGTAAGTTCAACCTTTGAAGTTCAAAGTTCAAAGTTGAGCTGGCCTGCCCGTGAGTCCGAAGCTGAAACCTTGAACCTGGAAGCTGAAACCTTGAACCTCCCGCCATGTCCGTCTACGTGCAGTTGCTCGATGCCGCCATCCGGGACTTGGAAGCCCGCAAAAACAACGGCGAACGTTTTGTGGCCGTCGCGCCCGAGACACTCGGCGCGCTCGCGTCGCCCGTGCTGCGGGCGCGCCGCGCGGAGCCAGCGATGACTCTGCCGAAAGCGATCGTTCCGGCCACGCCCGTTTCGCCGCCTGCTGCCGCGTCGCCGCGCGTGCCGCTGTTCCCCGCTGTTCAACCTCCGCCCCCGACGCTCACGTCGATTGCTCGCGGTGACCGGTCCGCTGAGTTCGCTGAGCTGCGTGCGCGCGTCCTCGCGTGCGCCAAGTGCCCGCACCTCGTCACCACGCGGAAGTCCGTCGTCTTCGGCGTCGGCGATCCCAATGCGCAGCTCATGTTCGTGGGCGAAGCGCCCGGCGTGGATGAAGACCGGCAAGGCGAGCCGTTCGTCGGCGCGGCGGGCCAGCTCCTCACCAAAATCATCACCACGATGGGGCAGACGCGGCAGACCGTTTACATCGCCAACGTCCTCAAGTGTCGGCCCGACACCGCGCCGGGCGAGCGCGGCAACCGCAAGCCGCGCCCCGACGAGATGGCCACCTGCCTCCCGTATTTGCTCGAGCAGATTCAACTTATCCAGCCGCGTGTCATCGTCGCGCTCGGCGGCACGGCGGTCGAGGGACTCTTCGGCATCGCCGAGGCGCGCATCACACGGCAGCGCGGGAACTGGATGGATTTTCGCGGCACGCCCGTCATGCCCACGTTCCATCCCAGCTACGTGCTGCGCGCGGAAGACGGCCCCGACAAAGGCCGCGCCACCAAGCGCCAGGTCTGGGAAGACATGCTGCAAGTGATGGAACGTCTCGCGCTGCCCATCAGCGACAAGCAACGCGGGTTTTTCAAGTAGCCTCGAAAGGGCGCAAGGATCACAGCGATGAACTGCGAAAACGTCCATCGATCAACGTTCAACTTCCAATGTTCCGAGATGCGTCCGGTCGCGGCGCTGTCTTCGTTGAACGTTGAGCGTTGGAAATTGGACGTTGAACGTTTCCCCACTTCCCGCTTTGCGCTCTATGCGTCCTCTCGTGGCAAAACGTCCCCGTGAAAAAGCCCGTCAAACTCGGCCTGTGGCTGCTCGCCTTCGCGGGGCTGGCGATGTTGGGCTTGTGGCTGGAGCACGAGCGGGCCAAGGCACGGCTCGCGGCGTTCAAGGCGCAGCTCGTGGCCAAAGGCGAGAAACTCGCCATTGCGGACCATGTGCCGAAGCTCCCGCCCGCGCTCTCCAACGCCGCGCCGGATTTCATCACAGTCGCGAAACGCCTCCCCGAGTTTAACTCGGAATGGTATGCCCCCCGGATGCATCTGGTCGCTCCGAGCCGGGCGCGCGTCATGTGGATGCAGCCTGAGTTGCCCACGGACAAATTCCCAGACCTATGGCCGGAACTGTGCGCGTATAGAGAACTAAACCGGGAAACGTTCAGTAACCTTGTCACCCTCGCAGAACGGCCGAAAATGGTGTTCGACCTTAAACTTGAATCTGGAGCCGACCTGCTTCTACCTCATTTGTCCGATCTCAAAAAGGCGAACATGCTGCTGGGTTACGCCGCGATGGTGGACCTGCACCAGGGCCAACCCGCCGAAGCATTTGCCAACTGGCAGACGTGTGTTCGCGTCGGCGGGCGCTTTCACGAGGCACTGTTGATTTCTCAGCTCGTCCGCATGGCAATGGGTTTCAATGCACTTACCGTGACGTGGGAAGCCTTGCAAACCAACGCTTGGTCGCCTGTGCAGCTCGCGGCGATTCAGGCGGATTGGCAAGCCTTCGAAGGCGCTTCGATGGCAGAGACCGCTTGGTCCATGGAATGTGTGTTTGGCGACATTGAGGCAAAACGTATGCGCACGGACAGCAAGCGAGCCAACCGCTACTTGGAGTTCCTTGGCAGTGGTGGAATGGCCTTCGGTTCAACGAGCGCCAGTTTTTGGGATGACCTTAAAGATGACCCCGAGAAAGCCGCCCAGCGAGTAGGCACGGCGGCGCATCTGTTCGCTTGGCGCGGCTGGCTGTCCTACTCAGACGAACAACTCAGCTTGCAACACGCGCAAGCATTGCTCGACGGCGCGCGCACCACGACCCGCTCGAATAGCTATCAGTTAGGCAAAGCGGTGACGGCCACAGCCATGAGCCGCCTGCCAAAAGCAAGCCGTTGGTTTATCCTTTCACGAGACAGCGTATTTTTCACCCCCACCACCCAAGCAGATCGCTTCGCGAAGTTTGAAACCTGCCATCGCCTCACCTTCACCGCCATTGCGCTGCACCGGCATCGCTTGAAGCACGGGAAGTTTCCCGCGTCGCTCGGCGCACTGGTGCCGGAGTTTCTCGCTGAGGTGCCGCGCGATTTCATGGACGGCCAGCCGCTGCGCTATCAGCTTCAGCCGGATGGGCAATTCCGCCTCTGGTCTGTCGGCGAGGATTTCAAGGACGACGGCGGCGATCCGACGCCCGTGGGCGCTCCGAGCATAAATCCCTTCGACTGGCTTGCAGGCCGAGATTGGGTTTGGCCGCAGGCGGCGAGCGAGGCGGAAGTCGCCGCGTATCACGCCGAGTTGGCGGCTAAGCGCGCCGTTACCCCGCCCAAACCGCCGCCGTGAATCCTCTCAGCGCGGCACCGTTCACAGGTGTTCGCCCGCGAGCAAGTCGGAGTCCTTCAGCGCGAGGGGGAACGGGGCCAGTGGCATGGGCCGGTCATGATCGAGGAACGCTTCGCAGATGCGGAAGAAGTCTGCGCGGTTATCGACGCGGCGGATTTGATGGAGGAATTCACCTTCGGCATCTACGCCCAAGCCCACGAAGTTCAGATACTTTTTCATCTTCTGCACCTGCGCGGACTCGCGGACGCCGGGCGTGCAGACGGCGTCGTAGAGCGCCTGGATGTAGCCGAGCACGTCGCGCCCGTGCGGCACGAAGAGCGGTTCGCCGCACTGGTGCTGGCGGATTTGCGTGAAGAGCCACGGGTTGCGGATCGCGCCGCGGCCGATCATCAGGCCGCGCGCGCCAGTGAGGCGCAGCACCTCGGCTGCCTTCGCAGCGGAATACACGTTGCCGTTGGCCATCACCGGGCAGGGCAGGGCCGCGACGGCGCGTGCGATGTATTCGTAATGCACCTCGCTGCGATACATCTCCTTCACGGTGCGTGCGTGGACGGTGAGGAGATCCAGCGAGTGCCGCGCAAAGATGGGCAGCAGCTCGTCGAACACGCGCGGGTCATCGAAGCCGATGCGGGTCTTGACGGTGAAGGGAATCGTTATGGCCTCGCGGAGCGCGCCGAGGATGGCATCGACGCGCTTGGGCTCGCGCAGCAGGCCGCCGCCGGCGCACTTGCGATACACGACTGGCGCGGGGCAGCCGAGGTTCAGGTCAACGGCGGCGACGGGGAGGCGTTGCAGAAATTTCGCCGTGCGCACGAGCGAGGGGATGTCGTTGCCGATCATCTGCGCGACGATGGGCCGGCCGGTCGTGTTGTGTTTGATCGCGTGGACGATCCACTTCTCCGGCGTGGAGACGGAGTGGACGCGGAGATACTCGGTCCAGTAAACGTCCGGCCCGCCGTAGCGCGACATCAACGTCATGAACGCGCGGTCCGTTACGTCCTGCATCGGCGCGAGCGCGAGGACGGAGGCGGAAGAATGCAGTAGGGTGCGCAGTTCGCTCACTGGAATTGCGGATGTGCCCGCAGCTGCTCCCACGTCGCGGCAGTGAGCGGGGCCTGGCGATACTTCGCTTCGTGCAACGGCTCGGCGCTGGTGGAACGGCGGGCGCGTTCCAGCCACTTGCGGTCGAGCGGTTCGTCGAGCAGTGCAAGCGTGTTCGCGGCGAGAGTGGTTTCCTCCTTCTCGCCGGTCGCGTGCCCGACGCCGACATGGAAGCCGGCGAGCAACCAGGTCACGCGCAGCAGCGTCGCGCGCGAGTAAGTGGGCATCGCGCACGGCCGCGCGGGGTCGAGGCGGCGGAAAAGTTGCGTGAAGAGCGGAAGCGTCCACATCTCGGGATTCTTCGCGGGGGAGAAGGCATCGAAGAGGAT
>RFVF01000153.1 GCA_009922615.1 Pseudomonadota bacterium | reverse complement strand
GCCGCTGGCCTTGCCGCGCGTGCCGCTGCGTGACACGGAGGCCTTCGTCGTGCCGCAGAAGTCGCCGAGCGCTTTCGGCTCCGAGCCGGTGCCCTTCGCCTTGCCGCGTGCGTCCATCCGCACGCTCACGGTCGAGCCGCAGACGGCGGAGTCGAAGGCGAAGTATGGCTTGGACAAACTTCCCCGCGCACTGGACCTGCCCCGCGAAAACACCCATCGCAATCTCCCCTTCCACCCACACTTCGAGAGCAGCGGCATCGCGCGCGACATCGGCCTGGCCCTGCCGCCGAACACCGTGTCGGCCAACGACCGCTGGCGCGTCGGCTTCCTGCCGTGGAAGCGCTACGCCAACGGCAGCGGCGAAGACCCGTTCTACTACCACCAGCCGCGACTCTGGCATCCCTATTACCAGAGCGTGCTCAAAGGCGATTTCCCCGTCATAGGCCAAGACATTTTCCTCAATGTCACGGTCAATAACTCCACCGACTTCAACGCGCAGAGTGTCCCGACCCCCAGCGGCGTGAGTGCAGCAGCACCAGGGCAATACGAATTCTTCGGGCGCAGTCAGGCAATGGTGGTTCAAAACAACACGGCTTTCTCCGTCGAACTGTTCCGTGGCGAGACGGTCTTCAAGCCCATCGAGTGGGCCATCAAGCTCACGCCGGTTTACAACGTGAACTACCTTCACGTGCAGGAGACCGGTGGCGTCTCGCCCGATCCGCGCGGCGTGCTCGGCGGCGGCGCAGGCAACAACGCAGCGAACCCAAGCAATGCCTTCGTCGTGAACCCCGGCGACATTACGACGCTGCTCAACGGCCAGCTCACCTCGATTGATAGTTTGCGCGGCACTCGCTCGACCGTGCGGACGCGCGAGTATCTGTCGTTGCAAGAGGCCTTCGTCGAATTGCATCTGCGCGACCTCTCGGACAACTACGACTTCATTGCGCTGAAGGGCGGCAATCAGACTTTCAACTCGGACTTCCGCGGCTTTCTGTTCAACGACACGAACCTCGGCGGACGGCTCTTCGGCAACTACGCGAACAATCGGATGCAATACAACGCGACTGTCTTCGACATGCGGGAGAAGGACACGAACTCCGGGCTGAACACGTTTGACCAGCGCAACCAGCGGGTGGTCATCGCCAACGCTTTCGTGCAGGACACTTTCTTCAAGGGCTACACCACGACATGGAGCTTTCACGCGAACCTCGACAATGCTGACACACATTACGACCGGAACGGCAGCATCGTTCGTCCCACGCCGCTCGGCACGGTGCGACCGCACGACGTGCGGGCCTACTACCTGGGCTGGGGCGGCGATGGTCACATCGGACGGTGGAATGTCTCGCACCAGTTCTATCAGGCAATCGGGCGCGATGACTTTAATGGCCTCGCAGGGAGGCCGGTGAACATCGATGCGCAGTTCGCCGCGCTGGAACTCAGCTATGATCGTGACTGGGTGCGCTACAAGGCGTCGTTCGTTTACGCCAGCGGTGACCGCAAGGCGGACGACGGCAAGGCCACGGGTTTCGACACGATTCTCGACAATCCGAACTTCGTCGGCGGCCCGTTCAGCTACTACATGCGGCAGGGGTTCAACCTCGGCGGCTCGGCGGTCGGGCTGAAGCAGGGCGGCAGTCTCGTGCCGGACTTGCGCACGAGCAAATCGCAAGGGCAGGCGAACTTCGTGAACCCCGGCCTCTATCTTTGGGGCATTGGCACGGACATGGACCTGACGCCCAAGCTCAAGGCGTTCATGAACGTGAACTACATCCGTTTCGCCGAGACGGACCCGCTGCGCACCGCGCTGCTCACGGACAAGATTGACCGCGAGCTCGGCCTCGACCTGAGCCTCGGCATCCAGTATCGGCCATTCCTGACCGACAACCTGATTCTTTCCGCAGGTTGGGGCGTGCTGTTGCCGGGTCGCGGCTACAAGGACATTTACCGTCGGAGCACCGACCCCGTGCCCGGCCTCGAAGACACCTCACGCGCCGGCAAAGTGGATGACTTTCTCTACAGCGGATTGATTGCGTTGACCCTGACTTACTGAGGACATGAAAACCCACAGCTTTCAAACACTTGGTCGGCTTGCAGTTTGTTTGATGGGCGCAGCCCTTTCGTGTCTCTGCGGCTTAGCCCTTGAAGCCTCCCCCGCCTTCGGCCCTGCAATTTCCGTCCCGATTGACTTGCCCCGCGACACTACGCGCCCGCTCCCCGCGCCGAACCTCATTGACCAAACCCGAGAAAGCGCCGCGCTCAAGTCGCGCGGCTGCCTCGAATGCCACGTCGGCACCGACGAGCACACGATGCACAAGTCGCCCAACGTCGTGCTCGGTTGCACGGATTGCCACGGTGGCAACGCCACGCCCGGCTTGCTCATGCGCAAGGCTCACGTCGCCTCGCGCCACGGCGACCTCTGGCCCGGCTCGGCGAACCCGAACAACTCCACCATCCTGCTCAACCACGAGTCGCCCGAGTTCATCCAGTTCGTGAACCCCGGCGATTTGCGCGTCGCGGACAAAGCCTGCGGCACGTGCCATCGGTCGGAAGTCGCCAACGTCGGCCACTCGATGATGCGCCACGGCGCGATGCTCTGGGGCGCGGCGCTCTATAACAACGGCGCGATTCCGCAGAAGAACCCGCACTACGGCCAAGCCTACGCCGCCGACGGCACCGCATTGCGCCTCGTGAACCCGACGCCCGTCACACCCGAGGACACGAAGCGTTACGGCGTGTTGCCTTACCTCGACCCGCTGCCGCGCTTCGCCATCGGCCAGCCGAGCAACATCCTCCGCATCTTCGAGAAGGGCGGCGAGAAGCAGAACTCGCTCGGCATCCCCAACGCCGTTGAGCCGCCCGGCAAGCCCGCGCGCCGTCTCAGCGAGCGCGGCCTCGGCACGTTGAACCGCATTGACCCGGTCTATCTCAACTTGCAGAAGACGCGCCTGCACGACCCGTTGCTCGACTTCATGGGCAGCAACAATCATCCCGGCGACTACCGCTCCTCCGGCTGCTCCGCGTGCCACGTCATCTACGCGAACGACCGCTCGCCGGTGAACTCCGCCTGGTATTCCAAGTATGGTCATCAGGGCCTTTCCTTCAGCGGTGACTCTGCCATCCGCAAGGACGAGCGCGGCCATCCCATCAAGCACGAGTTCACCCGTAGCATTCCGACCAGCCAGTGCATGAACTGCCACATGCATCAGGGCAACCTCTTCGTGAACCCATTCCTCGGCTACATCTGGTGGGATCAGGAGAGCGACGGCGACCTCATGTATCCGCACCCGACGAACCCGCTCGCGAACGACAAGCACTTCCTCGGCAACCGCAAGCCGGAGGAATTTCAGAAGCAGCGCAACCCGACTGAGGCGCAGCTCACGCGGGCGATTGAGAAGAATCCCGAGGCCGCCGCCGCGCGCGGGCTGTGGGGCGACCTCGACTTCCTCGAAAAGGTCGCCGAGTTGAACCCGCGCATGAAGCACACGCAGTTCGCCGACTACCACGGCCACGGCTGGGTCTTCCGCGCCGTGTTCAAGAAGGACAAGTCCGGCAATTTGCTCACGCTTGACGACCAGAAGATTCCCCACGACGACGCTCACAAGTTCGAGAAGGCCGTTCACCTGAAGGACATTCACCTCGCGAAGGGGATGCACTGCGCCGACTGCCATTTCCTCACGGACTCGCACGGCGACGGCAATCTCTACGGCGAGCCACGCGCCGCGACTTCGGTGGAGTGCATTGACTGCCACGGCACGGTGAACGCGCGCCCAACGCTCGTCACGACCGGCAACGGCGGGCGCTTCAGCAACGGCGGCAAGGGTGTGAACATCGCGGCCACCAGCACGCCGTGGGGCCCGCGCTTCGTGTGGGAAGGCAAGCGGCTCTTCCAGCGCAGCAACCTCTCGCCCGACGTGCGTTGGGAAATCCCGCAGACGCTTGACACGCTCGACCCCACGCACCCGCGCTACAACGCGAAGAGCCGTTACGCGAAGACGCTCCGCCGCGACGGCCAGACTTGGGGCGACGTGCCTGAAGCCGCGAAGTGCCCACAGGACCTCGCGCACGACAACTCCAACCTCACTTGCCAGGTCTGCCACAGCTCGTGGGCCACGAGCTGCTTCGGCTGCCACCTGCCGATGCGCGCGAACCAACGCACGGCGCTGAACAAGTTCGAGGGCATGACCACACGCAACTTCACCGGCTACAACCCGCAGGTCGTGCGCGATGACGTCTTCCAGCTCGGCGTGGACGCGAGCTACAAGAGCAACCGCCTCGCGGTGCTGCGTTCGTCTAGCGCCGTCATCGTTGGCTCGCAGAACAGCAACCGCGAATGGATTTACTCCCAGCAGCAAACCGTCAGCGCCGAGGGCTACAGCGGCCAGGCCTACAACCCGCATCTCCCGCACACCACGAGCGGCGCGGGCACCACGAAGGGCTGCACCGACTGCCACCTCGCCGCCGACAACAGCAACAACGCGTGGATGACCTCGCTGCTTGGTTTCGGCACCGGCACGGTGAACTTCTTCGGCCGCTACGCGTGGGTCGGTGCGGGCAAGGACGGCCTCTACGGCGTCGTCTGGACCGAGCAGGAAGAGCCGCAAGCCGCCATCGGCAGCCACCTCCATCGCCTCGCCTACCCGGACAACTTCAAGCGCCACGTCGAGACGAACAAAGGCGTCTTGCCCGAGAAACAGGACGGCAACGACCTCGCCCATCACCACCACGCGAAGGAGATTTTGGACCTCACCCTGCGCGGCGAATACCTCTACACCGCAAACGGCGCGGACGGCTTCGAGGTCTTCGATGTCGCGAACATTGACCAGAAGGGTTTCAGCGAACGCATCGTCACCTCGCCCGTCTCGCCGCTGGGCCAGCGCACTTACCTCCGCACGAAATACGCGACCAGCGTCACGCTGCCGAGCACGCTGGGCATTGACCCAACGCGCCAGCGGCTGCCGGAGAATCAGGAGCAGCCCATCAGCCTCATCTACGCGTGGGTCTTCATCACCGACCGCGAGGAGGGCCTAGTGATGACGACCGTCGCGACGCTCGTGGACGGCAACCCAAACAACAACTTCCTCGACAAGGACCTGAAGTCGATTCGCTTCAATCCAGACAACAAGCTTGCCGGGGCGATGCACTCCTACATGGCCGGCACAAACCTCTTCGTCGTCGCGAAGAAAGGTTTGTTCGTGCTCGGCCTGCACAACGACAAACTCGAAGCGCCGAAGCTCGTGGCCGAGTTGAGCAACGGCGAGTTCAAAAACCCGCGCGCCGTCAGCGTGCAATTCCGCTACGCCTACGTGACCGACGACGATGGCTTCAAGGTCGTGGACATCACCGACCCGACCAAGCCCCGCCTCGTCCCCGGCGCGACCGTGCCGCTCAAGAACGCCCAGCGCTTCTACCACGCGCGCACCTACGCCTACGTCGCGAACGGCGCGGAGGGCCTCGCGTTCATTGACATCAGGAACCCCGAGAAGCCGCGCCTCGAACGCATGTTCAACGCCGACGGCAAGCTCAACGACACGCGCGCCGTGCAAATCGGCTCCGTGAACGCCTCGATGTTCGCGCTCGTCGCCGACGGCAAGAACGGCCTGCGCGTGCTCCAGATGATTTCGCCCGAGAACGTCCCCACGCACATGGGCTTCAGCCCCGTGCCGAACCCGAAGCTCATCGCCACCTACCCCACCCACGGCCCCGCCGTCGCCGTCTCGCGCGGCCTCGACCGCGACCGCGTGGTGGATGAGACCGGCAACCAGACCGTCGTCTTCGGCCGCCGCGGCTCACGCCCGTTTACCATGGACGAGATGGAGAAATTCTTCCGCCACTTCGCCGGCCCGACGCCGAGCGACCTGAAATCCAAACGCACCGGTCCGCTCTACAAAGTCGAGGAAGTCGCTGTGAAGAATGGCGAGCTCCAAACCGCCAGCGGCGCAAAGCTGAAGCAGCCGAACGCCTTCAAGGCCGACCCTGAGCCGCAGCCTGCGCGCCCGAATAACGACCGTTTGGTCCGTCGTGGTCAATGAGCCAAGTCTTCCAGAACGCTAGTCGCGACGAGGTTCGCTTTGAGCACCGTCCTCGTTTTGGACTGCGGTGGCTAGCAGAGCGCGACACCGCTTTCACTTCCCACGGAGCGGCCCCGACGGACACCCAACCACACTCGAAAGCGCCGTCGCCGCTGCGCTCTGCCGGCGCTCTCCAAATCGCGCTGCTGCTTCTGCTCACCCTTCCCCTCCACTCCCAGGACTCGGTCCGCACGCTCGCCGGCCTGCCCGAAACTCCCGGCTCCGCAGATGGCACCAACACCACCGCCCGCTTCAACGACCCCGCCGGACTGGCCATCGCCGCCGACGGCACCATCTTCGTCGCCGACAACCAAAACCACGCCATCCGCCGCATCGGCACCAACGGTGTCGTGACCACGCTCGCCGGTCTGCCCGGCACGCCCGGCTCGACGGACGGCTCCAACGCCAACGCCCGCTTTGACAGCCCCACCGGCCTCGCGCTCGGTCCGGACGGCACGCTCTATGTCTCCGACACGGGCAACCACACCATCCGTCGCATCACACTTGCGGGCGTTGTAACCACCCTCGCTGGCTCTGCTGGAAAAGCGGACTACGCCGACGGTCCCGCCGCTACCGCGCGCTTCAACCAACCGCTCGGCCTCGCCATTGCACCCGACGGCACCGTCTTCGTGGCCGACAGCGGCAATCATCTCATCCGCGTCATCGCCACGAACGGCAACGTCGCCGTTCTCGCGGGCAACCCGGAGACGTTCGGTTCCGTCGACGGCACTAGCACAAACGCGTTCTTCAACAACCCTGTCGGCCTCGCACTCGCGGCCAACGGCTCGCTATTCGTCTCCGATGCGAACAACTTCACCCTCCGCCGCGTGACCGCCGCCGGTGTCGTCACCACAATTGCTGGGGCTCCAGGCCAAGATGGCTCCGCCGATGGCCCCGCCGCATCCGCCCGTTTCGGCAAGCCTGCTGAACTCGCGCTGGCCCCGAACGGCACGCTCTACATTGCGGATGCCGCGCAACACACCATCCGCCGCCTCACGCCGGACGGCCAC
>RFVF01000152.1 GCA_009922615.1 Pseudomonadota bacterium | reverse complement strand
TCGCAAAATAAGAGGGTCAGACAGTTTATTGGAAACTCTCGTGCTTTTCCATGGAGGTATACGGTGGGAAAAGAGGAGGTATGGAGGCGATGGGGCATCCTAAAGTTGGTGGCAACGACTTATACCAATTCGCTGCGTCTAACAATGCCTCCGAGTCAAGCAACAAAAAAACTATTTGGAGTCTCTACAGAGAGTATTATTTTATGATCTATTAATAGAAATGTCACGAAGATCACGACGACACGGCGGCGCATTAGCACCTAAGAAATCAAGAGCTAGATCAACCAGAAAGCGTAGTCCCTTTCATAGATTACGGTCAACTGTTACACCGCGTACACGCAGCACGCATAAGAGTTCTATTAAAAATGCACGTGCGCGAGACAGATTACTAAAACAGGGAGCAAATGCCGCTGTGAAGGAATTTGCTAAAATACAAAAGAGTATGAAAGAAAGTGCTGCAGCGGCAGCTCGGTCAGCACGATTATTAAGCAGAAGAACTTCAGTTGTAATGGGAAACGCAAAGAGTAAGGGGCGAACGATACGTAGAAAACCATTCAGATTTAACGCCATGCTTCATGCTCTTCCATCACCTTAATAACCCATAAATACTATTATAATATGTATTATTACAAAATAATCATTATTATACTATACTTTTTATAAATATTTGCATACATACATATGCACAGTCCCCTGGTAAAGTTGCTGCGATATATTAACTGGCGATCCATCTTGCTTGGAACCACGACTTGTCAATGGCTTGTCCTCTTGCATTTGAATTAATACCAAGATTATAAATGGTTATGTAATCTGTGGAACCATTCAAATAAATAAGTTTTGTTACTTGTGCAACTACCGCAGATATTGAGCTAACTATTGCTATACTAGTACCGTTTTTCGTTATTCCTATTGATGCCTCACCATTTCTAAAAACATCATAGGTTGCAGTAATTTTCCAATAACCAGCTCGTTGCGGAGTAAAACGATATGTTGAAGTATCAAACCAACTGCTTGTTACATTAACTGTATTATTCACTGTATCATATCTGCATATATCAACCGTAAAACTGCCAGGCATTGTATAATTTGCAGTTGAATAGGCTTCAAGCAAATACAGTGCTGCTGCAGGACCAGTTGTTCCTGTAGGACCCATTAATCCAGTTGTACCAGTTGTACCCGTTGTACCCGTTGTACCAATATCACCAGTAGGACCAGTATCACCACTTATACCACTTGGACCAGTTGAGCCTATAGAACCACTTGGACCAGTTGAGCCTATAGAACCACTTGGACCAGTTGTACCTGTTATACCCATTATACCTGTGGGACCAGATACCCCTGTTGGTCCCATTGTACCACTTGGACCAGTTGAGCCTATAGAACCAGTTGAACCAGATGTACCTGTTATACCCATTACACCTGTTGGACCAGATACACCTGTTGGTCCCATTGGACCAGTTGGACCAGTTGTACCTGTATCACCTGTGGGACCTGTTCCTAATGGTCCAGTATAGCCCGTTGGACCAGTTGTACCAGTGGAACCCGTGGGACCTGTTCCTAATGGTCCAGTATAGCCTGTAGGACCAGTTAAGCCTGTGGGACCAGTATAACCCGTGGCACCAGTTGTACCCGTTGTACCTGTTGAGCCTGTGGGACCAGTCGCTCCATCAATGCCAGTCAAGTTCACTGAATAGCTGCCAGCAGATGAATAAGAGCCAACAATGTTAGCGATGTTGGAAACAGTGATAGAACCTGTTGCAGTATTATATGCAGATACAATGCCTTGGAATCGTGAATAGGCTGCAGGATTTACATAGGTAACATAGGAAGTTGTTGTGTATCCTGAGTACGTATTATTGACTCCCGCATAATTCGTTGGAATAAAATCTCTGTAATAGGATTGATTAATGGAACCAGCTGTCTGTACATCATTCTGTGTCAGCGAATACAAGTAACCATTTGTGCCATTTTCTGGAGCACTAAAGGAAGTCGTCAAAATGTAATTATTGCTAACAGAGGTAATGAACATTGGATCCGTTACACTTGAAGATGCATTGTAACTATTTGCACTTGGGTACCAATATGTTGTAATATTACTAAATCCAGAAAAGGAAACCGCAAATGATTGTGAATTTGTTGTATTGGTCAAGACAGAAATAATGGTACCAATACTAAACAAATTAGCTGCTGGCCATGAATACATAATGGATGCCGATAACCCATCTGATGTCCGTGTAATGGTTGTTCCTCCATTGCTAACTGTTGAGTTTCCTGTTGTAAAATAGGCAATACCTTGATAGGATATATTAACATAATCAATAATTGTGCTATATATATTTCCAGCAGTCTGTGTAACAACAATACGAAAGGTATCATATTGTACTGTACTTCCATTATAGGTATAATAAGAATTACTGATTGAATTGGATGAATTGATCAGATTCCATGCACCACCACCGATTGAACCAAGAACTGCAATACCATTGAATCCATATCCAACTGAAACCCAGTTTGTTGCAGAGGATGTTGCTACAATAAATCCATCCGCATTAATGGGTGATGAAAAGGTAAAGGTAATAGAAAATCCATATACTGTAGAAAATCCATTTGATGTTATTGTTGGAGGATATACCAATCCATTTGTCATAAGTCCATTAGACACACTTGTGCCAGTGCACAAGTTAAATGCACTTAATGCCAAGTATTTACTGGGATTGGAAGTGTAGCTGAGACCTCTAATGATAATACGATAATACGCATATGAAGCTGGTGATGCAATGGCATAGGTATTATATGTTGTAGTACCAACACTATTTGAAAAGGATGGCCATGAAGTGATTCCATTTTGCACATCCAATAAGTACCATGAAATAGCATCAGTTGAACCAATGAGTGCCCATGAAATAGGATATCGTGCTTCTCCGCCTGTATTCGCAGTGTTTCGTGTAGCGAGCTGATAGTACCGTGCAGTAATCGTACTAGGCATCTGGACTTGATTCCAGTCACCACTAATCGCAGTATAGGTCGCAGTTGCGGTATTGTAGACAGATACAGAAGATCCAGTAGAATATCCAAGACCTTGTCCTACAGTGAAAGTAACAGAACTTTGTTCTACAGGACTCAATATAGTTGCAGAACTCTGTGTGGGATAGACACTGCCTGTTGGTCCCATTATACCTGTTGGCCCACTTTGACCCGTTTGACCAGTAGGACCTGTTCCTAAAGGACCAGTAGGACCCGTCCATCCTGTTCTACCAGTAGGCCCAGTAGTACCAGTCCAACCTGTTCTGCCAGTCGGCCCAGTAGTTCCTGTCGTGCCAGTCCAACCAGTAATACCAGTGCCACCCATATCACCCTTAGGACCCACCAACAAATTCGTAATGATAATGTTAGAGACTGACTGAATAATTCCCTCAGTGGAGGCAGTTGTCACTTGTACCGTGAAGCTATTGCCCGTGGTAAGTGACACATGTACTGTGTTATTGAAGACACGTGCACTGTATTGTGTAATACCATATATGATGCTACTGCCATTGCTAAAGGTGACATTGCTCGTTCCAATCATGTTCACATTCCACAAGATGTTGTATTGAACCGCAAGGACAACTGGCTGTGTGCCTGAATAGGTAAATGTACCTGCGCCGTTATAGGCGAGTCCATTAATCGTTCCAATGGAGTTGGATTGAGGCGTGGATCCCCATACTACTGTTGTGCTACTAGTTGTAGTAATTGCCTGTTGTGTAGCCAAAAGTCCAAGTACTGTTGTCTGTCCAACAGGACCAGTTGGTCCCGTTGTTCCAGTTGTACCTGTGGTTCCTGTGGTACCCGTTGTACCAGTTGTACCCGTTCTACCTGTGGTTCCTGTGGTACCAGTTGTTCCCGTGGCGCCAGTAGGACCAGTCCAGCCAGTGGGACCGATTGCACCATCCATACCAGCCAAGTTCACTGTGTACACGGTTGCACTGGAATAAGAGCCATAAATGTTGGCAATGTTGCTGACAAGAATAGCACCCGTTAATGAATTGTAGCTTGTTACAATACCTTGGAATCGTCCAGTAGTTGCACTGCCAGATACAATGGCACTACTGGTTGACCCACTATATGATTTGTTAATACCATCATAATTGGGTGGGGCAAAATCACGGAACTTAGTTGCTGAGGTTGGGTCTAAACTACCATAGGTTTGTCCATTATTCCGTGTTAACCAGAATAAGAACCCAGACCCAGAGTTCTGTGGTTCAGTAAAAGAAGTAGTTAATGTATAACCCTGATCAGTATTCGATGTAAGCGTTACTGGATATATTAACCCATCCTGCATAAAGGAATTAACAACCGTGGTACCCGTGCACAAGTTAAATGCAGATAAGGCCAAGTAGAAATATTGGTTTCCATTTGTATTGAGTTGTGTGAAGATGATACGATAATAAGAATAGGAGCCAGGATTAATGATGGCATAGGTATTGTAACTTGCATTACTCACAGTGGTATAAGAAGAAACCCAGTTTGTCTGGTTTATTTGACTATCCAATGCTGTCCATGTAGTACCATCATTTGATGCGATCAGTGCCCATGACAGAGGATATCTGTATTGTCCTGCACCCGTTACATTGCGTGTTGCGATCTGGTAATAATTGGCAGTAATCGCACTGGGCATCTGGATTTGATTCCAATCACCGAGTATATTAGCAGTTGCCAATGAGGATACAGAGACAGAGCATCCTGAGGTATAGGCAAGGTTTTTGCCAACTGTAAATGCCAATGAGGACATGTTTTGAGGCGTTAAGGTGATAGAGGTGGTTTGTGTAGGATACACACTGCCTGTGGCACCAGTTGTTCCCGTTGTTCCCGTGGTACCAGTAGTACCTGTTTGACCTGTTGTACCCGTTGTACCCGTCGTTCCTGTTGTACCTGTGTTTCCTACAATACTAAATGTGGTATGGGCGTATGAATAGGTGGCCGATCCTTCATAGTACGTTGTAATTGTGGCAGAGGCCGATGCAGTTGCAACGAGCTTGAGAACAAGTGAATTGTATGATGCTAAGTCCGTGTAGCTGACACTGAGCGTCAAGGTATGAAGCATAATTGAGGTACTCTGAATCATTTGTGTGGAGGATGTGGTAAAGAGCTGTGTTTCCGTGCCTCCACTGGTACGTCCAAAGAGTTTGAAGCTTAACAAGACTTTGTTTTCAGAGCCTGATGCAGCTGCTGCGAATACATTAACGATCCATACTCCAGATGGCAAGAAGGGGCTTACATTTAGTAGTTGCAAGGTGTTTGCAAATCCAGTAAGTATTGTTTCACCTGTTGATAATGATGATACAAGGTTTTGTTGTCCTAAGCCACTTGTAGTAAGTGCTAACTGTTGATAACTGGAGATACCACTATAGATACCTTGGTTGAAGTAAAAGATTAACCCAGCGGATGAGCCTGCAATACCTGCCATACCAGTGGGACCTGTGGTTCCTGTGGGACCCGTTGTACCTGTTTGACCTGTTGTACCAGTTGTTCCCGTTGTACCTGTGGTGCCAGTTGTACCTGTAGTACCTGTTGTACCTGTTGTGCCCGTTGTACCTGTTGTACCAGTCGTACCAGTCGTACCAGTTGTACCCGTTGTACCAGTGGTTCCAGTGGTACCCGTGGTTCCTGTAGGACCCGTGGTTCCTGTTGTACCCGTTGTACCAGTTGTTCCTGTTGTACCCGTTGTACCAGTGGGGCCAGTTGTACCCGTTGTACCTGTTGTTCCCGTTGTACCCGTGGTTCCTGTGGTGCCCGTTGTACCTGTGGTTCCCGTTGTACCAGTGGTTCCTGTTGTACCCGTTGTACCCGTTGTACCAGTGGTTCCTGTTGTACCAGTGGTTCCCGTGGTGCCAGTGGTTCCTGTTGTACCTGTTGTACCCGTGGTTCCAGTGGTTCCAGTCGTACCCGTCCAACCAGTAGAACCTGTTACACCTGACATACCCGTTGTACCAGTGGTACCAGTGGTGCCAGTGGGGCCGCTAGGCCCACTGGTTCCAGTTGTACCAGTGGTTCCAGTGGTTCCTGTTGTGCCAGTTGTACCAGTGGTTCCAGTTGTACCTGTAGTACCAGTAGTTCCTGTAGTACCCGTTGTACCTGTTGTGCCCGTTGTACCAGTGGTTCCAGTGGTTCCAGTTGTACCAGTTGTACCAGTTGTACCCGTTGTTCCAGTGGTTCCAGTGGTTCCTGTGGTTCCAGTTGTACCAGTTGTACCTGTTTGACCAGTGGTTCCAGTTGTACCAGTGGTGCCAGTAGTACCTGTTGTACCAGTGGTTCCTGTAGTACCCGTTGTACCAGTGGTTCCAGTAGTACCCGTTGTTCCAGTCGTACCAGTTGTACCAGTGGTACCTGTCGCTCCGCTTGGACCAGTAGTTCCAGTGTAGCCAGTTGTACCCGTTGTACCAGTGGTGCCAGTTGTACCTGTGGTTCCTGTTTGACCCGTGGTTCCTGTGGTGCCCGTTGTACCAGTTGTACCTGTTGTACCAGTTGTACCAGTAGTTCCAGTTGTACCCGTCCAACCAGTGGAACCAGTTACACCAGACATACCAGTGGTACCAGTGGTGCCCGTTGTACCTGTAGTTCCTGTGGTTCCAGTTGTACCAGTTGTTCCTGTGGTTGATCCAGCCATTTGAAGAACAGCTGTAAACCATGTACCTGAGCCAGTAGTAATTGTTTGAGTGGTAGCAGATGTGTATACTGAAAAATCAACATAATCAGATGTTCCATTCATTTGGATTAATCGTGTATCACCTAATGTCAATGGTTGTGTAGTATTTACTTCATGTTGCATAATTATAAATGTATTCGCATTTAGTCTTGCCTGTGCATTAAGCTGACCAGTTCCTGTTGTATTACTAAATAATACACTGTATGAAATCAAGTAATAACCATTAATACTTGGTTGAAATCTCTTTGTACTTGAATTATACCAGCCTTGAGGATCATACTGTGCGACAAATGGAACAGTAACATCATTATCTGTTACAGCAATTATTAGGTTTGAACCAAGTATGCCTTGAGCAATATAGGAGCCAGGGTAATATCCTACACCAGGAGCACCAGTGGC
>RFVF01000151.1 GCA_009922615.1 Pseudomonadota bacterium | reverse complement strand
CCTGCCCCACTGGCTCCAGCCGTCGCCCCGCCGCCGATCGTGGCGATGCCCGTGTCCCCTGCGGCCGCCCCCCGGCCCACACGCGTGCCCGCCGGGGACATTCCCTCCATCATTGATTTGATCTTGGCAAGCGAGCCCCGCCGCACCGCCTGCCCCCTGTCCGTTCCACACCCACAGTCACACACAACATGAAGACCGCAGTCCTCACTCCCAGCACTCACCGCCTCTTCAAACCGCAGGAGGTTAACGGCAAAGGCCGCTTCGACATCTGCGCCACCAACAGCCACAGCCTCGCCACCGAGCGCGCTGTGCTCCAGCTCGGCTTCGACTGGGGCACGAACAAATCCTGTCTCAAGGCCGCTTGTGGCGGCAGCTATGAACTGGCTGGCGATCACATCATTCCAACCGTCGTCGGCTACGCGAAGGACGGCATCGTGGAAGGCCTGTTGCCCGATAACGCCGGCGTGCTCTTCGGTGCGGAAGCCATCCGCCAGCGCCTACACTTGAACCTCGTTCAGCCCATGGTGGACGGCGTCATCCGCGATGCCGCCGCCGCGCGTGATTTCGCCCGCCATCTGCGCTCGCTGCTCGATGTCCCCGCCGGCACCGAAGTCCGAGCCGTCATTGGCGTGCCCGCCAATGCCAGCGCGTCCGAACGCGAGAGCATCCGCGAGGCGGTCGCCGGCTTGTTCGACCGCGTGATCCTGATCCCTGAACCGTTCCTCGCCGCGCTGGGCTTCCGCGAGGAAGCGCGCCTCACCGACCCGGCCTACGTGGACCCCGTGCGCAATTCACTGTTCATCGACATCGGCGGCGGCACCACCGACCTGTGCCTCGTGCAAGGCTATTTCCCCACTGCCGAAGAGCAGGTCTCCATGCCCTTTGCCGGCGACAAGGTGGATGAACTCCTCCTCGCCGGCATCCGTAAGACCTACCCCGATTGCGCGCTGACGCCGTTCAAGGTCCGCGAGTTGAAGGAACAAAACTCCTTCGTCGGCACGCCATCCGGCGCGGTCATCGGCAGCGTCATGGTCAACGGCAAGCTCCGCAAACTCGACCTCACCGAAGCCCTCGGCCAAGCCTGCGGCGCGCTGCTGGAGCAAATCCTCGTCCGGGTCCGGCAGCTCATCGCGCAAGCCTCGCCCGACAGCGTCGGCCAGCTGCTCCAGAACATCATTCTCACTGGTGGTGGGAGCCGCATCTGCGGGCTGGACACCGAACTGCAACGTCTCCTGACCGCCGAAGGCTACGAGCAGCCGTGCGTGCGCCGGACCGGCGACCGCTACCAAGAATTTGTCGCGCTCGGGGCGCTGAAGGCCGCCCGTCAGGCGCGCGAGAATCAGTGGCAGCAGGTCGTCAAGTGACGCCTACCACCGTTGTGTGTGTCGGGACAGCCCACGGGCATCAGCGGTTCACGTGAACCACCGGTGCCCGTGTGGCTGGTGGGTGGGCAAAGCGGTGGCGCGGTTCTGGCCACAGGTAGAACACGCATCAAAGCAAGACGCAGTCAACCAACCGTCGGCATTCCATCCGTGTTTCATCGGCGGCTAAATGCATGCCGACGGGTCAGACCTGGAACCACTCCTTCGCGAAGACGATGCGCGAGCGTTTCGCCACTGCCTCGCTGGCCTTGATCACGCTCACGGTGGCCTCGAAGCCGTCTTGCGCCGTCGCGCCGGGCTGGCGCGGGACGGTGGCGAGGTGCTTCACGAGTGCGGCTTTGTCGGCGTCGCCGAAGGTGGTCTTGAAGTCCTCGATGGCGTTGGTGACTTCGTTTGCATTGGTCAGGAACGACTCCAGCGCGGCCTGCAAGGATGTTGTCATAGCCGGCGTGGTGTCCTCCACTTGATCGCCTTGCGCGACGAGCTTGGTCGCGTTAGCCACCAGCGCAATGCCGGTCTCCTTGTGGAAGTTGTCCTTGCGCGCGTAAACCTCCCAGCCCAGCAGCGGCGCGTCGGACTCCTTGAACATCCACGCCTTGCCGCCGCGCATCATCACGGCGGCGTCGGTGCCGTAAATCATCTCGTAGTCGGAGTCGAACGAGTTGGCCAGCGTGGCGTCGTAGATGAAGTTCACGCCCTGCCCATACTCGAAGACGCACTGCGCGGTGTCCGCCACGGTGCGGCCGTCGCTCCACTGCAAGATGCCGCCGAAGCCGGTGACGGCGACGGGCAGGTCCTTGAGGAACCACGAGTTGTTGTCCACCTGATGAATGCCGATCTCGCCGACGAGCCCGGTGCTCTGCTCGGCGCGAAGATGCCAGTTGATCTCGCGCTCGCGGTCAGGATTGGGCGAGGCCTTGCGCCAGCTCTGCTTCTTGTGCCACTGCGCACGGGAGAAAATGTTTTTGCCGAGCGCACCGCTGCGGACGAACTGCATGAGAAAATGCCGCTGCGAATCCGAGCGAAGCTGAAGGCCGGCCTGAAAAACCGAAGTCGGCGTGGCCTTGGCGGCGGCTGCAATGGCCCGCGCGTCCTCGACCGTGTGGGCGAGCGGAGCCTCACAATAGACGTGCTTCCCGGCGGCCAGCGCCTCGGTGACGAGCTGCTTGTGCTGGTGCGTGGGTGTGGCGATGACCACGGCCTGCACGTTCTTGTCCGCGAGCACCTTTTTGTAATCGCTCTCCTGCGTCGCGCCCGGCGCATTGTCCGCCGTGCGCTTGAGCATCGCGGGATAAGTGTCGCAGATGGCTACGAGCTTGGCCTCCTTCGTGCGCCCGAGCACGTTCACAATCTCCCGCCCCCACGGCCCCAGCCCGATGACTGCGACGTTCACCGTGAACGCCGCCTTCTTCTCCGCCGGAGCCTGCGCCTGCGCGCGCAACTCCACCGCGCCGAGCGCGGCCAGCATGGCGGCGAAGGAACTGCGCTGCACAAAGCTGCGGCGGTTCAGGTCATTTAAGGTGTCCGTAGAAACAGTCGGATTCATGGGGCGACATGATGCGCATGCCGGGAGTGAAGGCAACTGCAACCTGAAGCAAGGTCCTTATTGAACGACCACCCAGACGCCTCCGTCATTTACATGCTTCCCGAATGCGAGCAATGTGGCGTTGTCGCCGGGGAAACTTAGATTCCGGCGACGGGTCAATGCAGTAACAGCCAAACATCATGGGCGATAAATCCCCGAAAGCCACGCAGAAGAAGTCCACACAAAAGCAGTCCAAGCTCAGCAGCGCCAGCCAGAAAAAGCAGCAGGCCGTGGCGGCCAAGCAGGCGGTCAAGAAAAAGTAGCCGACCGCAACCGTCCCTCCCGATCGCAAAACCGGGAGGGACAGGTTGTGCGATCCTCCAAGGACATTTCATTTCCCATGGCCAAGCCGCTCAGACTTCAACAGGGGCAGATCTGGAAACAAGGCGAGCAGTTCCTCCGCATCGTGCGGCTGGAGCGGCTGGCGGTGGAATACAAGCTCACGTCCAACCTGGCACCCAGGGGCGGCAAAAGCGTGCAGGTGACGAAGAAAGAGTTCTGCCGATTGATTAAGAACGCCGAATTGCAGCCCGCACCGCCCGCGCCCGCGCCGCGAGCCGTCGGGCCGGAGTGAGGGTGAGCGGTTCAACCCGGCAGCCGGGTCAGACTGGTGTTGGGACAAACTCCTGACTGGCGCTAACCGGCACTCATCGTCGGGCTCCGTCGCCTTCACTCGACGGGTGAGCGGTTTTTCCGCGGTTCCTCCCGTTCAACGGTGGTTTTCTGTTTCAAATCTTCGGCTTCGTCGCGCTGCGGTTGGCCCAGTTGAACAAACCTTGCGGCCGGGCCAGCATCAACACGATCACCAGCAGCGAGTAGATGATCATCCGCGTGTCGCGGATCCACTTGAGGTTGTCGAACGGCGCTGCGAAAGGCAGGCGCACGTTCACGTCGGCCACCATCCGCAGGCCTTCCGGCAGCAGCGTCAGAAGCACGGCGGCGATGATGACGCCCGTCGTGTTGCCCATGCCGCCGAGGATAACCATCACCACGATCTCGATAGACCGCATGAAGTCGAAGCCCGTCGGCGCGATGGTCTGGATCGAATGTCCGTAGAGCCCGCCCGCCACGCCGGCGAAGAACGCGCCCACGACGAAGGCGGTGATCTTGTAGCGCGTGGTGTTGATGCCCATCGCCTCGGCGGCGATCTCGTCGTCATGCACCGCGAGGAAGCCGCGGCCGTAGGTGGAGTTTACCATGCTGACGACCACGTAAACCGTCAGCGCGGCGAAGGCGTAAACCCAAAAGAGGTTCGTATAGGCAGGAATGCCGTTCAGCCCGAGCGCACCGCCGAGTGAGTCCACGTTGCGGAAGAGCACGCGGATAATTTCACCGAAACCGAGCGTGACGATGGCGAGATAGTCGCCCTTGAGCCGCAACGACGGCGCGCCCACGAGCACGCCGGCCAGTGCGGCCGCGAGCCCGCCACCCAGGAGCGCGAGCGGGAAAAGCGCGTGGATGCCGGCACCTTGCGTGAGGGCGGGGGCGAACCTTGGCGCGCCGAACATGGTGATGGCCGCCGCCGTGTAAGCGCCCACGGCCATGAAACCAGCGTGCCCGAGTGAGAATTGCCCGGTGTAGCCGTTGATGAGGTTCAGGCTGACGGCGAGGATGACGTTGATACCGATGTTCGAGATGATGAGCGCGAAGTAGGGATCGAGGCGCGCGGAGCAGGCGCTGACCAAGCCGGCCACAGCGATGGCAGTGATGAGGACGAGTTGGGAACGCGGAATCATTTCGCTTTGGCCACAGATGAAACACAGATGGAACACAGACGGGGAAGACGGGACTCATCAGGAAGGCAGGAGAACAGGAAAGGCGCGCCGAGCAAGCAACGGTCCTCCGTTCCTGCCTTCGTGCCTTCCTGATCCGTCGCCATATCTGTGTTCAATCTGTGTGAATCTGTGGCTAAACTTTTTCCACCTGCATCTTCCCAAGCAAGCCCGCCGGGCGAAACAGGAGGATTCCAATCAGGATGGCGAAGGCAATCGCGTCGGTGAAGGTGCTGAAGCGGCTGCCATTGACGAAGGTCTCCACCACGCCGAGGAGCAGTCCTCCCAGCGCCGCGCCGGGTATGTTGCCGATGCCGCCGAGCACCGCCGCGACGAACGCCTTCAGCCCCGGCAGCACGCCCATGAGCGGGTCAATGGCCTGGTAGTTCAGCGAGTAAAGGATGCCGCCCGCCGCCGCCAGCGCCGAACCGAGCGCGAAGGTGAACGAGATGATGCGGTCGTTGTTGATGCCCACGAGCGACGCGGCCTGCTGATTGAAGGACACGGCGCGCATCGCGGTGCCGACCTTGGTGCGGAGCACGATGTATTGCAGCGCGCCCAGCAGCGCGAGCGCGACGACGAGCACGACGATCTGGCTCGAATTGATGACCAGAGCGCCGAGCTTGAACGTATGGACAGGGAAGAGCGTGGGAAACGCCTTCGGCGCCGCGCCAAAAATGAACTGTCCGAGATTCTCCAGCAGCAGCGACACGCCGATGGCGGTAATGAGCACGGTGAGTTTGGAGCGGTTGCGCAGTGGCCGGTAGGCGAGCCGTTCAATAGTCACACCGAGCAGCGCGCACACAACCATCGCACCCGCGAGCGCGAGGAAGCCCGTGGCAAACGACTCCTTCGGCATCCCACGCCCAATGTAAAACCCGGCGAACGCCCCGACCATGAACACGTCGCTGTGCGCGAAGTTGATGAAGCGCAGCACGCCATAGACCATCGTGTAGCCCAGCGCGATCAGCGCATAGATAGCACCGAGTGACAGGCCGTTGATGAGTTGTTGGAGGAACTCGGTCATCGAAGCGGCACGAGCACTGCCGACAAGCGGTCAGGGATTTACGGTCTCCTTGTAAACAAACTTCCCGTCTTTCACTTCGATGATGACGGCGGGCTTGGTGGCGTTGCGCTTCGCGTCGAGGGTGGTCTTTCCGGTGACGCCGACGAAGTCCTTCGTGGCGGCCAGGGCGTCGCGGAGCTTCTGGCCGTCGGTGCCGCCGGCGCGCTTGATGGCGTCGGCGAGGACAAGCGCGGAGTCGTAGCCGAGCGCGGCCATGGCATCGGGGACTTCGTTGTTCCAGCGGGCTTTGAACTTCCTCACGAAGGTCGCAACCATCTCGGCCTTGTCTTCGGGCGAGTAGTGCGTGGAGTAATACGTTCCGTCCATCGCCTTGCCGCCGATGGTGAGCAGCTCGGGCGCTTCCCAACCGTCGCCGCCAAAGATGGGCAGGTTGATGCCAAGCTGCCGCGCCTGCTGCGTAATGAGGCCGGCCTCGGTGTAATAGCACGGCGCGAAAATGGCGTCGGGATTCGCGGCCTTGATGGCGGTGAGCTGGGCTTTGAAGTCCTTGTCCCCGCTGCTGAACTTCTGCTCGACGGCAATTTTCCCGCCGTCGGCGACGAACTTCTCCTTGAAGAATGTGGCCAGGCCGACGCTGTAGGGCGCGGCGGCGTCGGTGAGCACCGCGACGTTCTTTGCCTTGAGCGTGTTTTTGGCGAAGAGCGCCATCACGGTGCCTTGAAAGGGGTCAATGAAGCAGACGCGGAAGACAAAGTCGCCGACCTCGGTGACTTTGGGGTTCGTGGAGCTAGGTGAAATCATCGGCACCTTGGCGTTCTGGCAGATCGGAGCGGCTTCGAGCGAGCGGCCCGATGCGACTTCGCCGAGGATGGCGATGCACTTGTCGCGCGAGACGAGCTTGCGCACGACGCTGGCGGACTCGCCCTGTTTGGACTGCGTGTCCTCGGTGATGAGCTCGAACTTCCGGCCCAGCACGCCGCCAGCCGCGTTGAGCTCCTCGATGGCGAGCAGCGTGCCCTTGTGCGACGACTGGCCGAACGTGGCCTCCTTGCCGGTGAGCGAAGCGAACTCGCCGACCTTGATGACACCGCTTGCCGGAGCAGGTGCGGCACCGTCTTTGCCCGGCGCGGGGGCGGGTTCATCGGACTTCTTGCAGGCGGTGAGCAGGAGGCCGGTGCAAAGCGTGACTGCCGAAATCACACCGCAGCGCGTGGAGAAAAATTTCATCATGGTAAGCAGTTGAGTTGTCGCCAGCCCGCAAGCTGGCTGAACGGGGAGGCTAGGACGCTCACTGCGCACTTTCAATCTTCAATCGCCCACCTTGCGCTGCACGCTGCCCGCGCTATTCTCGCAGCGTGCAACATCGCTTCAGC
>RFVF01000016.1 GCA_009922615.1 Pseudomonadota bacterium | reverse complement strand
GAACTCAAAAGCCAACTGCTCACCATCCCGCGCCGCGTGTCTCAATCCCTCGCCATTGCCACGGACCCGGTGACGATTGAAGAGTCACTGAACAAAGAGATCGTCGGCGTGTTGGAAGCAACTAGCCGCCAGTTCGCGGAGCGTGACAAGTGAACACCCTGCGGAGAAATTTTAGGGTCCCTCTCCACGGTTCCCCGATGCGCTGCTCCATGCGCGCACGGTCCCGCCAGCGAGAGTTTTCCCCAAAAATCCCCCAAATAATTCTTCATCCCTGCTCTGCCCAAACATCCTTGAAATCGGTGGCAGTGTTAGCACTAGGCGTTAGCACTGGAGCCTCTTGAAACCATCAAAAACGCTAGAAAACCTTGATTTAATTGGTGTTTTTGAGAAGTGGTGGCTGGAGCCGGAATTGAACCGGCGACACGCGGATTTTCAGTCCGCTGCTCTACCAACTGAGCTATCCAGCCACACCGTCAACCTCCCGCGCACCGGTCCCGGCCACCGGGACATCGCGCGACGGGGGCGGATACTACGCGTTGCCAAAAAGCGCCGACAAGTAATTTCGCCACGCCTGCGGGCGCATCAGCTCACACCACATTCACCGTGGCCAAGCCGCACTCGGAGCCGTCGCCGCTTGAGTTCCGGGAGAGGTATCTGAACCAGAGGGAGCGGGTGAGTCGTCATTCTTGACGAGGACAAGGGATAGCGGGCAGCGGAAACGGGCGACACCGGGCCAGATGGCCCGGTTCCCTGTTTGACTTGCTTTCCCCGCATGTGTGCTCCCCCCTTGGCGGCGATGACCGACGGTGTTTTAGAAGGCGAAGTCAGTCCACGATCCTCAACGTCGCACCGCGCTGGTCCAACTCATAGCGTTTCCCCGGAGGCAGTGTCGGCAAAGGTTTGAGAAAACCCTTTTCTACCAGCTCATGAACATCTTTCGCCGCCCGGCCTTTGTTGGCCATCATAAACTTAGTGATCGCGTCGTATAGAGCATCACGATTGGGCAGCATGGCAGGCTGGATACCAAGTTTGGCCGCCACTTCTTCAGCGGGTGGAACAGCCAGATCTTGAGCCGGTGCCTTTTTTCGGCAAGCGCAGAACGAAGCCAGCATAATCGCCAGCAGCGGTGACAGTAGAGCAAGTCCTCTCATAGTTCTAGCTTGAGCGCGCTGACTAAAAAGTTGTCGCATGCTGCATCAGCCAGTCGACATCAGCGTCACCTGGCAGGGAAACGGTGCCAGCAGGCGGCTCCAGTTTTGGAATAGTCAGGGGGTCTTTCCATTTGTGTATCTCGGTGTGACCATCAGCGAATGAGAAACTAGTGGCCTTGTTGTGGTAATTAGCCGGCCAATCGGTGATGTTGGCGCTGGCCAAATTGATCGTGCCGGGAGCCGTCCAAGCGTCCACGGAAACAGCAAACCAACCGTCGTTGATACTGCCGATACGCTCATCTAGGGTGACGAAGATGTTGGATGGCACAGGGATGTCGGTTTCGCGGATGAATTTTTTCTGGCCAAAATTGCTTCCAGTGACACTGCCGGTCGCACGGTTGCGATTATTCATCCAGCCATTCATGGAAATTGTGCGCACCCGGGCTCCGTATCCCCCCGTATCGAGGCTTTTGTCCATCGGGCACTTGTAAACCTGTGCGCTGCGCACGTAGCCCGCACCAATGGAACCATTGTCTCTTTCAGCCGAACCAATTAGGTAATCCGTGTTAGTATTGTCGGTCGTGCTCCCGGTAGTTAGCCAGCCTCGCACCCAGCCAGGGTTGCCAGCGGAACCCGCCGCTCCACCGTCGGCGTTACACACTACTCTTCCATCGAAATCTCCGTGGTAGAGATGCCAAGCCAACGCAAACTGCTTGGCATTATTGGCACACTTAGCCCCAGCTGCCTGACTTTTTGCATTAGCCAACGCCGGCAATAGCATTCCCGCCAAGATGGCGATGATTGCGATGACGACGAGCAGTTCGATGAGGGTGAAGCCAGCCTGGCGACAAGTTTGTGGGGAAAGTGGCGCTTTCATGCGTTGCTGTTCCCGGGTTTATTCACCCAAAATCACCGCAAGTCAATCTTCACCGTGCACGGTCAACCGGGCAGTTTGTAGCGGTAGTCGCGGAACAGGGCGGGGTTGCCGCGGTGGCCATCTTCGGCAGCGTGGAGGATGTTGACCAACTCGCGCGCGGTGACGTAGTGGAGCCGCCAGCCGTTTTTCTCGGTGTAAGTTTCGGCGAGGTGCTGGTGAAACGCGCGGTAGGGCTCGCCGAGGAAGACACCGGAGTTGGGCGGCGGGGCGCCGTGGGTGTGCAGCTTGATGAAGAACCACTCGGGCCGGCCCAGGACGTGGATGTGTTGCTTGAGCCACAGGCGCATCCGGTCCGGGCGCGGGGGGTTCACCATGGTAAGGTCGGCGTTTTCCAGGCGCGGCAGCAGGCCGAATTTGCGGCGCTCCCAGTTCAACGCCAGCGGGCCTTGCACAATGAGCAGGTCCCCGTAGCGCGGGCGGACGGGGTCGCCCCGGAACGGGGCGGAGCCCACCGGATTCATCACGCGCACTTGCACGCCACGGTCGTGAGATTTGGGGTGTTGATGGTCGAGGGCGTAGTAAAGGCGGTTGACGGTGCGCGTCTGGGTGGGGTCGGGAGCGGACGGCAGGGTGAAATCGGCGTAACAACCGGTCTCGTTGAGGATGGAGAGCTCATTGTTAACGCCGCACTGGAGGCCATCGGGATGGGCGTTGTCGAGCGCCCAGTCGCCGTGGACGAAGCCGTAGCGAGAGCGGCCCTGCGCGTCCAGGCTCAGGAAGTCGTGGCTTTCAAAGCGGGCTTTGCCCTCGAGCAATCGGGCGCGAAGGTTTTCCGGGGTGTCGCGGTCGTGGTGCAGGTGGAGTTCGACTTCCGCGCCGGAGGCTTTCACCAGAGTGCGGATTTCGTTGAGGATGTCCCGGTCGTATTGCTCGATGGGGTAGAAACAAGTGTGGCGCGGGCGAATGCCGTCGGCGTCGCGGAACGGGGCGATGTTCTTGGGAAACGCATCGTTCCACAAAGCCATGCGGCGGAGGGCCTCGGTTTTGTCCGCATGGTGCAGCGGCTCGAAGTGATCGCAGACGCACAGCAGGATGTCGCGGACGCCCTCTGGCCACGGGACGGATCGCTGCCGTAGATAGGCCGGCAGCCAGAGGTTCGCGGTCAGGAGTTGGTCAGCCATCGGGTCAGGCGCTGGGGCGGAAGAGCCGCCAGGTGAAATGGGGGAGGGTGTTGGCGGTGTTGAGCCGGGGCAACTGGTGCAGGTCCAGGCCGGGCCGCACGAAGCCGGGCCGCGTGGTGACGGCAGCGGCGTAGGTGCGGGCGGCGAATTTCACGACAGCGGGGTTAAAGTCGCCATTCGGATAGCAGAAGAACTCGACGGGCCGGCCGATGCGCCGCTCGATCAACGAGCGGCACTGCTGAATTTCGCCAATCAGTTCGCCGGGCGTGCAGTTGGCAAGGATCGGGTGGTTGGTGCTGTGCGCGCCGAGCGTGATGAGGGCGGGATCGAGCGCCTTCAACTCCTCCCAGGTCATGAGGTCGTTTTGCAGGCGTTCGCTGTCACGCGGCTGGAAGTTGGGCGTCGCATTGCGGATGATCTGCTCGACATGCTGGCGCGAAGGCGTGGGTAGTGTCTTCATCCAATCCACCAACTCGACCGGACACGCTCCGGGATGGCCGAGGCTGTCCGCCAGCGCGGCGGCGGTGGCGGCGGGCAGGGACAGCAAGCGGCGGCGGCAATCCTGATTCCACAACCACTGACCGCTGTCCACCACGCCGGGGCAGATGAAGAACGTGGCCGGCGCGCCGAGGCGCTGGAGAATGGGATAGGCCACCAGCCCGTTGTTGCGCAGGCCGTCGTCGAACGTCAGCGCCACCTGGCCGTCGATGGCGGGGTTGGCGGTGCGGAGGTTTTCAACGAGCGTGGCGAGGGGGACGATTTTGAAATGCTGTTGGAGGAAACGGATTTGCGCCTCGAAGACCTTCGCCGGGCAGTCGGCCACACCAACAGCATGGAAGGTGATGATGCGCCCGGCGTGCTGCCGCAGCGCGCGCCGGGCGGATTCCCCGCTCGCATGGGCGGCCCAGTGGATGACCGGCGCGATGAGAGACTTGAGACCCATGCGTGAGCGACTTAACCGGCCTTGGCCTTGCCGGAGAAGGCGGATTTGACCCGGCGCAATAGCGTGATCGCGGCGGAGGCGTAGTTGCTCTCCTCGACGAGTTCGCCGCCGAAACTATCCTTGAACTCGTTGATGTGCTGGAGCGCGGGATCGGTCGTGTTCGCCGCGTAGCCGCCGAAGTCATAGGTCTTGAAACCTTGATCGCGCAGCCAGGTCATGTCGCGGAAGTGCAGCAGACGGTTTGCGCGGCCGATCAAGTTGCGCCGCTGCTGGGCGTCCTCGCCATCCGCGCCGCGGAACTGCGAGGCCGAGTGCCAGAGCGTCGCGCGGCCGGCTAGCTTGTCCATCACGTAGCAGTGCATGACGAGCACCTCGGCGGCGTTGGTCATCTGCGTGACGGCGAGGTGCGGCCAGTAGGCGCGGAGGATTTTCGCATCCATCGCTTCCATGTCCTTCGTGGCGGCGAAGCCGTTGTAAAACTGGAGGAACACATCCGGATTGTCCACGAGGCTGAAGGCCAGGCCCTCCTTCTGCGCACGGCGCACCTCGTATTGCGTGTTCTTGCGGAAGTCCTTCTGTATCGCCTCGTCCGTGCGGTCCACGTTCACGAGCTTGGTGAACTTGGCGTGCCGCTCAAAGCCCTTCACCGGGCCCGTGAACTTGCAGTGGTAATAGTAGGTGAGCTTGAGCGCGTCACCGGGCCGCGGCTTCGCGGCGAACCAGATGTGCGCGGCCGAGACGGCTTTGGTGCGCCGGAGCGCTAGAGGGATGGTGAGCATGATCAGTCGCGTTTGCCGCGCAGTAATTTGTTAATCCTCCGCATCCAGTAGAGCGGCAGCGAAAGGTAATTGCTCTCCTCGATGAGCTGGCCGCCGAAGCTGTCCTTGAACTCGTTGATCTCCTGCAATTCCGGGTCCTGCGTGCCCAGCGCGTAACCGCCGAGATCGTAGGTCGTGAGGCTCCGGTCCTTGAAGTGCAGCATGTTCAAGTAGTGCAACGCGCGGTTGGCCCGCCCAATCAGGCTGCGCCGGTCGCTGTCATCCGTGCTGCGGAAGAGCGACGCGGAATAGAGGTGGTTGGCACGCTTGAGACTCTCGTCCACGAGGAACGCATGCATCACCAGCGAGTCACCGTCGGCGCTGATCTTGGTCGCCACCATCTTGGGCCAGTAGGCGCGGAAGGTGCGCTCATCCAGCGGCGGACGGCCCTTGCCACGGGCGAACTCATTGTAGAGGTCGCGGACTTCCTCGGCGTTGTCGAGAAGCGTGAAGCGCAGGCCGCCCTCGGAGAGCGCACGCTTGATCTTCGGCTTCGTATTCTTGCCGATCTGGTCGAAGATATCCTCTTCGCTGCCGAGCAGGCTGATGAACTTGGTGTGCTTGGGCTCGCGAACGAAACCGCGCACTGGCTCGGTGGACTTGGCTTGGTAATAAATGGCCAGCCCCCAGGCGTCGGCAGGGTCCGGCCGCTCGGCGAACCAAGTGTGCGTGGCCTTGCCGACGGGCAGGCGTTGCAAGGGAAATTCAAACCGCAGCATGGATCGGTCGAAGTTCCAAATCCCACGTTCCAAAAACCAAATAAGCTCCAAGCTCCAAACTCCAAGCCGCGCAACGGGCACGCGAACCCAAGTTTGGCGCTTGGAGCTTGGGATTGGGGATTTGCGAGTTCATCACCACTTCCCCTGTCGATACGCGCCCCGCAGCCAGTTCAAGCAGCCGCCCACGGTCATGAGATTGAGAAATACGAAGCCAGCGGGGACGGAGAACGGCTTCCACCTGAGGGCGGGCAGCGCGAGCCCGAGCACTGCCAGCGCGTAGAAAGCCAGGTGCGCCGTGAAGACCAGCCGGTAAAACGGCTGCCCGGTCAGTGCGGCGTTGCTCGCAAACATCGTCACCATGAACACGGGTGCGACGATGCGGGAATACTTGTGCGAAAGCAATTGCCACCACAGCCCGGTGCGCCACGGCAACAGCCAGCCCGGATGCTGCGCCAGCATCTGGAAGTTCCCGGCCAGCGTGCGCAACTTACGGCGCTTTTCCTTCACCGGATCGGTCGTCTGCGGATCGTAGGCCGGCGCAGTGGGATCGAAGCTCACGCGCTTGCCGTGGTTCACGGCGATCTGCATTGGGATGACCACGTCGTCGAGCAACGTGTCCTCGGGGATGAGCTGGAAGAGTTCACGGCGAATGGCATAGACCGCGCCGGTCGCCCCGATGGTCGAGCTAAACCGGCCTTCGCTGGCGCGGATGAACTTCTCAAGCTTCCAATACAAATCCACGCCGCCGCCCACGCCCGTCGCCGCCGGATCAATCTCCAGCGAGCCGCTCACCGCGCCCAGCGCCGCGTCGGAGAAGTTCGCGACAAGCTCGGAGATCGTGTGCGGCGCAAAACGCTGACGGGCATCGCAGAGCACCACGATTTCGCCGTGCGCTTGCGGGATGGCGGCGTTGAGGCAGGCGGATTTGCCCGAGCGCTGCTCACGGGCCAGCACACGCACGCGCGGCTCGGCGAGCGCGCGGAGCTTGCCCACAGTGCCGTCAGTCGAGCCGTCGGTAACGACGAGAACTTCGAGCCGGTCGGCGGGATAACTGGCGGCGAGCAGGTTGGCGACGCGCGGCAGGATGCGGTCTTCCTCGTTGAACGCAACCAACACCACGGAGACGAGCGGGGGCTGGGCCGGGGAAGATTTTGCCGGGGGGCGTCCCGCGACCTTCGCGAGCAGCCCGATCAGCATCGGGTAGCCCAGAAAGGTGTAGCCCAGCGCGACCAGGCTTAACCAGAAGAGGAGTTGGCACCCGTCGGCGCTTGGCATGATAAAGAAACGCCCGAAGGTGGCTCAGAGATTGGCGATGACGTAGTCGCGGATTTGCAACACGAGCTGGAGGCTGAGGTAGATGCCGATGGCGTCATACCAACGGAATTTTGGCCAAGGCATGTAAGGCGAAGGGACGTCCGGCATTTCACCGGGGTCTTTGATGGGGGCCACGAAGCCGACTGGTCCGCCCTGCGTTTGCACCCTCATTACCCCGGTCTGTGCAGACAGGGCCTGACGCGGGCGGCTGGGAGCGCCGCGGACGACCTTGCGTTCAGCGAGGTAGTCCCGCGCGCTGACCGGGGTCAGCGCCATTCCACCGGCGACGGTAAGCGGCGCGGTGTTCAGGCCGATGATGCCGCCCCAGCTCTCGCCCGATTCACCCGCAATCGGAGCAGTGTAGCCCGGCGTGCGATCCATGAGGATGCGGTGAAACGCGCTGACCATCGCCACCATTACGAAGAATGCCGCGCGGAAGCCGAAGTCGATCATCCATGAAGACACGAAGTAGGCTGTGACCATGCAAAACAACATGCGGCGCACCCGTTCCTCATTGTCGTCCGCTGTCTTGGCGCGAGCGAGCGAGTGAAAGCAGGTGTAGAGAATGCCGGAGAAGATGAGCAGGCCCCAGTAGCCGAATTCGGCCTGCACCTGGTTGAACGAGGAGTGTGAAGCGCGCGCCTTGATGTCACCCTCTTTGCGTAGAAACGCGCTGTAAAAGTTGCCGTAGCCCACGCCATAGGGCTGGGTTTCAAAGGCCCACTTGCCAAACTCGAATGCATCAAGGCGCCCGGCCACGGCTTCGTCCTTACGCCCGCCGCCGCCACCCAGTTGCACTTCACCAAATCGGGGAAGCAATTGGAGACCACCGACACCGAAGAAGAAGGCCCCGGAAACGATCAGTATCTGCACCCACTTCGGACGGCCAAACGCCAGCGTGGCTACGATGGCACCAAAACCTGAGATGAACGCCCCCTTCGACTGAGTAAAGTAGGTGCACAGCAGCGGGAAGAACAGCACGGCGGCCCCCACTTCCTTGATGAAAACGGGGCGGTTCCAGAACATGAAGAAATAAATCAGCGGCACGGCCACCATGACGGAGTGACCCAAGCCGTTTGGATTACTGAAAAGCGACGTGTTCAGGGTCAACCGGCCCAGCGAACCGGCAGTCGTCGCCTCCGAACCGAGCGGATCGATGCCGATCAAGCTCAACAACGCCATGATCGCGATGAACATGATGCACCCGAGCCACCAGCCCAGATACTGGTAGATGCGCTGAAAGTTCGAGAGCGCGATGACGACCAGAAAGTAGAAGCCGACGTATTGGTAGATCTGCCCCCATAAGTCGCCGAACGAGCCGGGCGTGAAGAATAATATGTAGAGAAAGTAGCTCGTCACCATCCAGTCTTGCGGTGTGCGGATGATCTGCTTCCAAGTCACTCCGCCGGGCCGGATGAAAATGCCTAGTCCCGCAATGGCCAGCGAAAGGAAGGCCGGCCGGAAGGTGTCGAGAAAGCCGACGAAATCCTGTGGGCGCACATACAGGAAGATCGCGAACATGACGATCCCAACAAAATCCATACGACGAGCGGGACCGTAACGAAAAACTGCGGCCTAGACAAAAACTTTGTTTGGGTGGGCGGGCCGGAAAACCTTGGCCCGTGCCGGGTCGGTTCGCTACGCTGCGTGCCGTGACCATCGCATACGCCTTCAAACTCGACGACGGCCAGGTCTTCACGTTCGAGGTGGACACGGAACGCACCCAGCAGGCCCGCTTTGACAAGGTGGAACATCCTTTCTGGACCAAGCTGGAGTTTCAGAAATGCACGCTCTGTCCACTTTCCAGCGAGCAGTTCCGCCACTGCCCGGCGGCACTGGACGCGAAGAAAATCACCGAGACCTTCCGCGCGATGCTCTCCTACGTCGAGGTCACGCTGGAAGTCCGCACCCCCGAGCGCACCTACGTGAAGCGCACCGACGCGCAGACCGGCCTGCGTGCGCTCTTCGGCCTTGTGATGGCCACCAGCGGCTGTCCAATCCTCTCGCGGCTCAAGGGGCTGGCCCGCACGCACCTGCCGTTTTCCACGATGGAAGAAACCATCTTCCGCACCGTGGGCGGCTACCTCATCCAACAATTCCTAGTCCACAAGAACGGCGGCGAGCCGGACTGGGAGCTCAAGGGCTTGAACCTGCTTTACGAGCAACTCCAGGAAGTTAACCGCTGCTTCAAGGGCCGCATCGACGCCGCCTCCGAGCAAGATGCGAACATGAATGCGCTCGGCTCGCTGATCTACCTGGCGATGGGCGTCTCCTTCTCACTCGAAGCGCAGTTGCAGGAAATTCAGCACCTCACCATCTCACCCGCACCGCTGGAAAAGTAAGCGGAATTTCCCTCACTCCATCGCCCTGAACCAGCGCTCCCACCTCGGAGCCAACCATCGCTCGCGGTCCACGGACAGCACCACCGCCGTCGCACGGCCCACGATTTGATCGCGCGGCACCGTGCCGAAATAGCGCGAGTCGAGGCTATTATCACGATTGTCGCCCAGCATGAAGTAGTGGCCCGCAGGCACAGCCGTCGCGCCGAAGCTGCGGCGCGCGTCCAGCGCCGGCGTCGTCATCACGGGATGTTTGCGTTCCGGCAATTGCTCACGCGCGAACTCGTGCGCCGACTGCTGCGCGGCGGGGATCGCGTTCATCGTCGCCGCGTCAAGCGGCGCGTAATCCACCGGGCGGCCATTGAGGAAGAGCCGGTTCTCGCGCAACTCCACGGTGTCGCCAGGCAAGCCAATGACCCGTTTCACGAGTCGCTGGCCATTCGCTGGCGAGAAGAACACGACGACTTCGCCGCGCGCCGGCTCGCCCCACTCCGCGATATGCCAGGTGGTGAACGGCACTTTCAAATCGTAAGCCAGCTTGTTCACCCACAGGCGGTCGCCTTCGAGAATCGTCGGCTTCATCGAGCCGGTGGGCACGTCGTTCCAGTCGGCGAGTGCCGAGCGAAGCGCACTGGTGACAAACAGGATGAGCAGCGCGGGCTTGAGCCATTCGAGCCAGATGCGGCGAGCAGTGGGCTGCCAACGGGCGGTTTTCATGCGGGGTTGGAACCGCTGACCATTGGGGCGTTCAAAACAAAGTTGCCACCGATCCCGTGGCGGCGTAGCAAAGGCCCATGTTCACACTTGCCAAGCCACACAACCGGAAGAGCTGGTGTTCAGGTTTCACCTTGATCGAATTGCTGGTGGTCATCGCCATCATCGCCATCTTGGCAGGGATGCTTCTACCCGCGCTGTCCAAGGCCAAGGCCAAGGGCAAGCAGATCTCGTGTCTGAGCAACCAAAAGCAGCTCGGCTTGGCGCTCCAGCTTTACCCGGGCGATCAGGACGATCGCTTCCATTGCAACGACCAGTGGGCGCGTGACGGGATGCTCACCACCAGTCCGACGGTGTGGTTCAAATCTCATTTGTCATATCTCGGCGGCAACACGAACGCTTACAAGTGTCCAGCGAACATGGCGGCGACAACCTTCGCCAGTCTGCCCTACCCGGTGGATTACGTCGTGAATGCACATATCATTCGTGCGCTTTGGCCCGGTTGGCCGGCGACGAGTCAACCCAGTCCGCTGCGAACGACCCAGTTACCCGCCCCGTCCGAGTTTTTGATCAGCACCGAGGACTCCCGCACGATGAACAACTACCAGTGGCACGCCAATGACTTCAATTGGGTCCGCACGCACTGGAATAATCCCAGTGCCACCTACGGCACCGGCCTCTACCGACACAGCAACACGGCCGTGGCCGGTGGTGCCGACGGCCACGCGGAGATGCTCAAAGTTCCCGCCGTGATCCCAAATGCTCCGGCGGCCAGCTATCCCACGCCAGACCTCGGCCAGATCGGTGATGCCAAAAATGGTCCCTCGCTCTGGACCGGGCCCACGCCCAAATTGTTTATCCGGCAGGACTCGACCGGCGACCCCGGCGGGTCGGACGTGCGCTTTGGTTTCTGACCTATCGAGCCAATCGGGCACGACTGGCAGCCCAGTTGGCGACTTGCGCTGCGCAGTGCGATTGGCCCATCTTCCGTCCATGCGCCCGTTGCTTGTTCTCGCCGTCGCGGTTGCGGCGTTGCGTCTTTGCATTGCCCCCGCCGCTGCCGCCACGCGTCCGCCGAATGTCATCTTCATCATCGCCGATGACTTGGGCTACGGCGACCTCGGCTGTTACGGCCAGAAAATCATTCGCACCCCGAACATCGACCGCCTGGCCGCCGAGGGCGTGCGATTCACGCATCACTACGCGGGCAACGCCGTCTGCGCGCCTTCGCGCTGCGTCCTGATGACCGGCCGGCATCCGGGCCACGCCTACATCCGCGACAACCGGCAGTTCAAGAAGGACGAGGAAGGCCAGGTGCCCATCCCGGCGGACACGGTGACGATGGCAAAGCTGTTCCAGCAACGCGGCTACGCGACGGGTGGCTTCGGCAAGTGGGGCCTTGGCGGGCCGGGCACTTCGGGCGAGCCGCTCAAGCAGGGCTTCACGCGCTGGTTCGGCTACAACTGCCAGGCCGTGGCGCACAATTTCTACCCGACTTATCTGTGGGACAATGATCACAAGGTGCCCACGCGCAACGTGGATTTTCCCGCGCACGACAAGCTCAAGCCTGGCGAAGACCCGAACGACCCGAAGACCTACGCGCGCTTCACCGGCAAGGATTACGCGCCCGACCTGATCGCCGAGCAGACGCGCGCGTTCATCCGGGAGCACCGGGACAAACCGTTCTTATGCTACGTGCCCACGACGGTGCCGCATCTCGCGTTGCAAGTGCCGGAGGATTCCCTCGCGGAGTATGTCGGAAAGTTTCCCGACCCGCCTTATGTGGGCGGCAAAGGTTATCTGCCGCACTTCAAGCCACGTGCCGCCTACGCCGCGATGATCACGCGCATGGACAAGGAAATCGGCTCGTTCATGAAGCTCGTCGCCGACCTGGGCCTGGAGGAGAACACGATCTTCGTGTTCACGTCGGACAACGGCCCGTTGCACGGTTTCCACGAAGGTCTGGCGGGCACGGACGCGACGTTCTTCAACTCCAGCGGCGGCTTGCGCGATGGCAAGGGCACGCTCTTCGAGGGAGGCTTCCGCGTGCCGGGCATCGTGCGCTGGACAGGCCGGATCAAGCCCGGCCAGACGAGCGATCGCGTGACGGGCTTTGAGGACTGGTTGCCCACGTTGCTCGAACTCACCGGGGCCACCGCGACCACGCCGAAGGAGATCGACGGCATGAGCTTCGCACCGACGCTGCTCGGGCAGCGCCAGCCGGAGCGGGCGTTCCTGTATCGCGAGTTTCCGGGCTACGGCGGCCAGCAGTGCGTGCGCATCGGTGACTGGAAAGGTTTGCGCCGCAACCTCAAGCCCGCCCCGGCGAAGAAGCAGTCGCCGGACTTCGCCATCCAGCTGTTCAACCTCCGCGACGACCCTGCCGAAACCACCGACGTGGCCGCGAAGTATCCCGACGTGGTGAACAAGCTGGCCGACGTGATGCGGGCCCAGCACACGGCGTCCGCCGAGTTTCCGTTCCCGGCGCTGGACCGGCGTTGAACGAACGCTTTGGTCATCCCCAGCACTCAGAAAATTCATTTCCCTTTCCCGTGCGCTTACCTACTGTGCGCGCTTGTCATTCGCGCCCCGGCGCGCTCAACCAGAACCGATTATGCCACTGACACACACAACCGACCTGTTCGCCAAGGCCCTCAAGGGCAAATACGCCCTCGGCGCCTTCAACGTGAACAACATGGAGTTCATCCAAGCCATCGTGGAGGCCGCCGAAGAGGAAAAGGCCCCGCTGATGCTGCAAATCTCCAAGGGCGCGCGCGACTACGCTCACCCCGTCTATCTCAAGAAACTCATCGAGGCCGCCGTCAGCCTGAGCCACATCCCCATCGCCATCCACCTCGACCACGGCGACAGCTTTGAGCTGTGCAAGCAGTGCATTGATGAGGGCTTCACCAGCGTGATGATTGACGCCTCTCACGATCCTTTTGAGAAAAACGTCGAGGTCTGTCGCAAGGTCGTGGAATACGCCCACAGGCACAACTGCGTCGTCGAAGGCGAACTCGGCATGCTCGTTGGCGCGCAGCATGACGATGGCGAAGAAGGCGGCTCCTACTCCAAGGGCGGCTGCTACACCCACCCGCAGGAAGCCGTGGATTTCGTGAAAGCGTCCGGCGTGGACTCACTGGCCGTCGCCATCGGCAACAGCCACGGCGCTTACAAGTTCAAGGGCGAACAACACCTCGACCTTGAGCGCCTCAAGGCCATCAAGAAAGCCCTCATGGATGCCGGCCTCGGCGATTATCCGCTCGTGCTCCACGGGGCCAGCTCGGTGCCCAAGGATCTCGCCCAGAAGATCAACAAATACGGCGGGGACCTCGGCGAGGAGACCGCCGGCGTGCCCGAGTCCGACATCGAAGTCGCCCGGCGCACCGGCTGCACCAAGGTCAACATCGACACCGACCTGCGCTTGGCCATGACCGCCGCGATCCGCGAAGTGATGTTCACCAAGCCAAAGGAATTTGATCCCCGCAAGTATCTCGGCCCTGCCCGCAAGGCCGTGAAGGAACTCGTGCGCCACAAGCTGCGCAACGTCCTCTGCTGCGCCGGCCACGCGTTTGACTGAGCCAGCGCTCAGGTGCGTTAAACCGCTTCCCCCACCGGCTCCGGCGCCCGCGTCGGAGCCGGTCTTTTTTTCTCCCGCTGGAGCATTTCCTGGCTCAGGCGCAGGTTCCGCTGCACCGTGCGGTCATACGGCATCAGCTTGGCTGCCTGTTCAAACGCCTTCACTGCCGGCTCGTAATTGCCGAGGCGGAGATGACACGTGCCCATGCCGCTGCCAAGCGGCGAAATGGTCGGGGTTCAACAGAACGACCTTGCGGCAGTCCGCCAGCGCCTTTTCCACCAAACCCAACTGCCAGAGCAGCGTCGCCCGCCGGTTCCAGCCCTCGGCTAAGAACGGATGTGTGGAAGTCAGCCGGTTCAAGTGGTTCAACGCCCCCTTGAGGTTCTTATGTTCGAGCGAATTGCCCGCCACCTGAAGGAGAAAGGCCGCCTCTTCGCCCTCCTGCGTCATCCAAATGTCGTAGAGCGCGCTGGCCGCCACCGTGCGAATCGAGGCCGAGTCGGATTGGAGTGCCTTCATCAGTTGCTCGCGCCCGCCGGCGGCCACGAGCGCCTCGGCGGCGGCAATGCGTTCCTTGTCATTGCCCGCAAGCATTTCCCGGTAGAGCCGATCGCGGTTCCACTCGCTGCGAACCGCTCGCGGCCACGTGGCGTTGAGACCAACGCAAATCGCGAGCAAGGCATAAAGCCTCAAGCAAAGCGGCGTGAAGAAGCGGCGCACGATCGCAACGTAGCACCTCGCGCCTGGCTGGCAAGGTTGGCGGTCTCAGGCAATGACCGGAGACGAATCTTGCCCTCCCCAACTCCAAGGAGGCTCGACGCTCCCGTCGCACCCGGGTAACTTGCCGACGTCGGCCGCTCCCATGCCCGTTTCGCATCCGCCAGTTCAGGACTCCAGCTCGACGCCCGCCTCCATCGGCGGGTGGACGAAGTTGCCTGAACTCCTCGCGCCCGCCGGCGACTGGGAGTGCGCCAAAGCCGCCGTCGAGAACGGCGCGGATGCCATCTACTTCGGCCTCGACCGCTTCAACGCCCGGATGCGCGCGCACAACTTCACCGAGGCCGATCTGCCGCGGCTCATGGAGTTCCTCCACCGACGCGGCGTGAAAGGTTACGTGACCTTCAACACGCTCGTCTTCGCCGACGAACTCGCCGCCGCCGAGGAATACCTCCGCAGCATCATCGCCGCCGGCGTGGACGCCGCCATCGTGCAGGACGTGGGCATCGCGCGGCTCATCCGCCGCCTCTCGCCGGATTTCCCCATCCACGCCAGCACGCAGATGACCATCACCAGCGCGGCGGGTGTGGCGTTTGCGCGCGAGCTGGGGTGCAACCTAGTCGTGCTCGCGAGAGAGTGCTCGATCAAGGAGATCGGGGAAATTGCGAAATGCGAAATGCGAATTGCGAATGCTGCCGCCGCAGCCACCGCTACGTCCGATTCCGCACTCCGAACTCCGCACTCCGCATTACCGCTCGAGGTTTTCGTCCACGGCGCGCTGTGCGTTGCCTACTCCGGCCAATGCCTCACCAGCGAGGCGCTCGGCGGGCGCAGCGCCAATCGCGGCGAGTGCGCACAGGCCTGCCGGATGCCCTACGAACTCATCTCCGACGGTCGCAAGGTGGATCTCGGCGGACGCAATTACCTCCTCTCCCCGCAAGACCTCGCCGGCCTCGAAGTCCTCCCCGACCTCGCCCGCGCCGGCGTCGCCTCGCTCAAGATTGAAGGCCGTCTGAAGTCGCCCGAATACGTCGCCAGCATCACGCGCATCTACCGGCAGGCGCTGGACGCGTTGGTTGAGAGTCGAGAGCGTAGAGCGGAGAGCCCAGCGCTTTCCGACCCTCGACCCTCGACCCTCGACCCTCGACGTTATGAATTGGAAATGGCCTTCTCCCGCGGCCTGCACACGGGCTGGTTCGAGGGCATCGACAATCAACGCCTCGTCCACGCGCGCTTCGGCAAAAAACGTGGTGCGTTCGTCGGTGAGGTCACGCGCGTCGCGGGCGACCGCGTTCACATCCGCCTTGCCGGACCGCTCAAAGCCGGCGACGGCATCGTCTTCGACCCCGGCCACGGCGGCGACGACGAGGAAGGCGGACGAGTCTTTCAAATGCGGAGTGCGGAATACGTAATGCGGAATGAAGAGGTCGTGCTCACGTTCATGCCTAGCGCGGTGGACTTCGCGCGCGTCCACGTCGGCGACAAGCTGTGGAAGACCAGCGACGCCGAGCTGGAGAAGCGCGTCCGCGCCACGTTCGCCGGCGAGGCCCCGCGATTCCAACGGCCGGCGAGGTTTGAACTCCACGGGCACGAGGGCACGCCGCTCACGATCATCGCGCGTGACGAGCTAGGGCACGTCGCACAGGCGCAATCCGCCGCCCCGCTCGCGCGCGCGGAGAAGCAACCGCTCACCGAGGAAAAGCTCCGCGACCAGCTCGGTCGCCTCGGCGGCACGCCCTTCAAGCTCGGCGCGCTCACCAGCCGCCTCGAAGGCGAAGTCATCCTCCCCGTCAGCGAACTGAATCGCCTCCGCCGTGAACTCGTGGCCGAACTGGAACGCCAACGCGCGCTGCCAAAGCGGTGGGTTCTGAACGAGAAACTCGCCGAATCACCCGCCGCCTCTTCTCCCTCTCTCCCATCGGGGGAGAGGGCCGGGGTGAGGGGGCAAGACGGTCGAGGTAATGAGGGTTTACTTGCGCAAGCAGCCCGCCCCCTCTCCCCTGATGGGAGAGAGGGAGAAGACAAGCGCGTGGACGTGCCCCACGACTCCGAACTCATCGTCCTCGTCCGCAATCTCGCCCAGCTCGATGCCGCGCTCCGCTGCGGCGCGTCGACCATTTACTGTGACTTCGAAGACCCCAAGCGCTACCGCGACGCTGTTGCCACCTTCCACACCGCGCGCGGCTGCCAAGCGACAATCGGCAATCGGCCGTCGTCAATCTGGGTGGCTCCGCCGCGCATCACAAAGTCCGGCGAGGAATGGATTCTCAAGCAAGTCCGCTCCTGCAACGCCGACGGCTACCTCGTCCGCAACTACGACCACCTGAACTTCTTCGCCGACTGCCACCGCGTCGGCGACTTCTCGCTCAACGTGGCCAACCCGCTCACGGCGGATTACTTCATGTCCCGCTTCGGACTGGAGCGGCTCACGGCGAGCTACGACCTGAACATCACGCAGCTTGAAGCCCTGTTGCGCGGCGCGCCGCCGGCGTGGTTCGAAGTCACCATCCACCAGCACATGCCCATGTTTCACATGGAGCATTGCGTCTTCTGCGCCTTCCTCTCGAAGGGCAAGGACTACCGCGACTGCGGCCGCCCCTGTGACCACCACGACGTGCGTGTGCGCGACCGCGTCGGGCAGGAGCACCCGCTCAAGGCCGACGCCGGCTGCCGCAACACCGTCTTCAACGCCCGCGCGCAGACCGGCGCAGAATACGTCAGCCGCCTGCAAGCGCTCGGCGTTCGCCGCTTCCGCATCGAGTTTGTCAACGAGTCACCCGAAGAAGTCGCCACGACCATCGCGCGCTATCGTGCCCTGCTGCGCGGCGAACTCACTGGCGAACAGCTCTGGCGCGAGTTGAAATTGCACCATCAGCTCGGCGTCACGCGCGGCCAGATGGAAGGCCGAGCCTCCGTTTGACAGCCCCGCACTCCGCCACTACGTTCGCCTCACGATTCAGATGAGCACTACCACCGCCGAACCCGTCGTCAGCCTCACGCCCAGCGCCGCCGAGCAAGTGCGGACCATGCTCGCGAACGAGAAGGACAGCGCCGGCAAGCGCCTCCGCGTGTATGTGGAGAAAGGCGGCTGCTCCGGCATGCAATACGGCATGGTCTTCGACGAGCCCCGCGACGGCGACGCGCTCGGCGAGTTCCACGGCGTCGGCGTGCTCACCGACCCCATTAGTGCCCAAGTCCTGCGCGGCTGCGTGATCGATTTCAAGGACGAGCTGACGGGCGGCGGGTTCAAGATCACCAACCCCAACGCCAAACAAAGCTGCGGCTGTGGAAAGTCATTTGAGGCCTAGCCTCGGGGTGCACGGGACGAGTTTTCGTCGAGCGGCTTTTCGTTCACCTTGCGCCGCAGATGCGCCTAGAGCGCATCACAGATTCACGCCCTCGGGGAAATGATTCTACCGCAATCCCGCAGGCTTTGAATGTGTATAGTCGTGGGATGAACCTTCGGTAAGCCCAACCCAAGGCAGCAACCCCGGAGGCGGGCTTTAACTTCCGCTTGTTCCACGAGCCCGGTTCCTGCAAGCATCCTTGCATGAAAGCCACTGCCTTCGCCCTGTTTGCCTCGATCAACCTGCTCTGCGCCGCCGACACGCCCACGATCAAGGCCACGGCCGCCGACGTGCCTTACGGCGATCCCGCCAACCCGCGCCAGAAGGTGGACATCTACTCACCCGCTGGCGCCAAGGGTTTGCCGGTCATCTTTTGGATTCACGGCGGCGGCTGGCAGGGAGGTGATCGCACGTTGATCCAGCTCAAGCCGCAGGCATTCGTGGAAAAAGGTTTTGTTTTTGTTTCCACGGGCTACCGCCTGTTGCCCGAGGTGGACATGGTCACGATCTTCCGCGACATCGCCAAGTCGCTCGGCTGGGTGCACAAGAACATCGCCAAGCACGGCGGCGATCCGACTCGCATCATTGTCGGCGGCCACTCCGCCGGCGCGCAGCTCGCCGCGCTGATTTGCATTGATGACCGCTATCTCAAGGCCGAAGGCGTGCCTTTCTCCGTGCTCAAAGGCTGCTTCCCCGTGGATGGCGACACCTACGACGTGCCCGCGATGATTGAGACCGCCGAGACGCGGTTGCGCGTGCATGGCTTCCCCATGCCGAAGCAGGGTCATCGCGTGAAGTTCGGCAACACGCCGGAGCTGCATCGCGAATACTCCGCCGTCACGCACGTGGCCAAGGGCAAGGGCATTCCGCCGTTCCTGATCCTCCACGTCGCCGATCACCCGGACAACACGATGCAGGCGCGCCGCCTCGAGGCCGTGCTCAAGGACGCGGGCATTCCGGCCAAGGCCTTCGGCGCGAAGGAGACGAACCATCCCAAGATCAATGAAAACCTCGGCCGACCCGACGATCCGGCGACAAAGGTGCTCTTCGAGTTCGTAACGGATGCACTGAAGAAGTGAAGCGAAAGGGTGCGACCACCCCGATAGCGCGGCTGGCCTTCGCGCGTCCGCATTCTTGAAGCGAATTGCTTCGCGCTCGTCCGATTGCACCATGTCGTCACCCGCGCTCGGCTCCATTCTCCAGATCGCGCCCTTACCGCACTGGCGGTGGGCGCTGTCACTCCTGCTCTCCTGCCTCGCCCTCTCAGGCGGGACGATGACCATCGCCCGTGGCGCTGAACTCGTCCTCGCTGCTGACGGCAAGTCCGACTACCAAATCGTCGTCCCGGACACAGCGCCAAGCCCGGCCCTCTCCAACGCGCTAGCCCAGACGGCGCGCTTGTTGCAGACCGCGTTCAAGGCCAACGGCGCGGACCTCGCCATCGTGAGCGAGGCCAAGCGCGACGCCGCCAAGCCCGCCATTTTCCTCGGCGACACCGCGTTCGCCCGGCAGCAAGGCGTCGCGGTCGCCAAGCTCAAGGGCTGGAGCTATGTCCTGCGGGCCAGCGGACGCGACGTCATCATCGCAGGCCGCGAGCAGGTGGGGCCGGGCGTGGGCGCGCGCAAGGCCGAGTGGGACCGCGTCGGCACCGCGAAGGGCGTCACGGACTTCCTCCGACAATACCTCGGCACGCGCTTCCTCTACCCGGACCTTCCGGCGCGTCAGGCCGTGAAGGACGCGGCGGGGGTGAACCTGCTCGCGTCGCCAGCCATCGAGTTCCTGCCCACGCCGCGCGTTGCAGTGCCGGCGGACTTGCGCGTGGAGAAGACGCCGGTGTTCGACTCGTGGACCGCGTATCCGCCACGCGGCGGCTTTTACGAGATTGCGAACAACCGCTTCCCGCGCGTGGACGACCCGTTTGGCGGGCACACCTACGAACGCGCCGTGCCGCCGGAAAAATATGTGGCCACGCACCCGGAATACTTCGCGCTCCTCGGCGGCCAGCGGATGAAGCCCAAGAACGAGAACGCCCAATACTGCATTTCCAATCCCGAGGTGCAGGAGCTGTTCTACCAGGATCTCATCGCGTGGCTCGACGAGGGTTTTCAGTCGGTGGACCTCGGGCAACCGGACGGCTTCCGCGCCTGCCAGTGCGAAGCGTGCGCCAAGCTCTTCGATACTGGCGGCGACTGGAGCGAGAAGCTCTGGCTTCTTCACCGCAAGCTCGCCGAACGCGTGCTCGCTGCGCGGCCGGGCAAGACCGTTTGCCTGATGTCCTACATCCTTACCGCGAATCCGCCGAAGTCCTTCCGCGAGTTTCCTGCCAACACCCAGATCATGCTCACCGGCACGAACGACGACGATCTCGCCCCGTGGCGCGGGCACGTCGTGCCGCAGGGCTTCACCGGCTACATCTACAACTGGTGCCCGAACCTCAGCACGCGCTACACGCCCATGCGCACGCCCGGCTTTGTCGAGACGCAGGCCAAGCGGCTCGTCGCGAACCGCATTCAGTCCATCTACCAGGACGGCCCCGGCACTCTGCAAGGCTTGGAAGGCCCGGTCTATTACACGATGGGCCGCATGTTCGACGACGTGACCAACAACCAGGCCAAGGTGCTCGTGCATGAGTTCTGCGGCGCGGCGTTTGGCAAGGCCGCCCCGCCGATGCTTCAGTTCTACGACCAGCTCTACCACGCCATCGAACTCTACGCGCGCCAGCTCGGCACGCGCGACCCGGCCTGGGTTTACACCGACATCTACGGCCGCCGCCGCAAGCACCTCACCGACCCGATGCAGTTCCTCGGTTTCTTCTACACCCCCACGCTGCTGGCCTCGCTCGAAGCCCAGCTCGCGCAGGCCGAGAAGCTCGCGCCCACGGACAAGGTGAAGACCCGCCTCGCGCTCGTCCGCCGCGAGTTCGACTACCTGCGCGGCGTCGCGCGCGTCGTGCATCTGAACCACGCCTTCCAAATCCAGCCCGACCGCGCATCACGCGACCGCCTGCTCGACGCCATCGACGCGCGCAACGCGGAGATTGCCACCTACTTCGATGAGCGCGGCCGCACGAAGCCCTTCGGCACGTGGTCCTACGTGCCCTTCCCGCCCGCCGGCCACAACGCCGCGCACCTGCGCCTCAGCCACGACGGCTATCAGGAGCCTTACTCGAACACGCCGTTCAACTGGGACACCAAGACCATGCGCAACGCGCCGTTGGCCGGGGCGAAACGCCTGCCCGCCAACGTCATCGCCAGCCCCGTCACCTTTGACTCCGCGCATTGGGCCAAGGCGACAGCGGGCGAACTGGTCGCCCTTCCCGGTGCCGCGCCGCTCACGCGCAAGACCACGGTGCGCGCCGTGGTGGACGCCACGCATCTCTACGTGCTCGCCGAGTGCGAGCTGCCCGCCGCGTTGCAGCCAGCCGGCACGGGCACCAACCAGGAGTCCTTCGCGCTCTACCTCGCGCCCGTGGCGGGACGCGACCTCGCGTTTCGCTTCACCGCCGGCCTGCGCGCGGACGCCAAGGCCACGGCCGCCGCCGGCTTCGTGACCGATGCGATGGACCCACGCCACGGACAGTTCGATCCGGACTGGCGTGGCGATTGGCAATACGAGTCGCGGCTCGAGCCGGGGAAGAACCGCTGGCTGGCCCTGCTGAAAATCCCCTTCAAGACCCTTGGCGTGGAAGCACCCAAGCCCGAGTCCTTCTGGCGCGCGAACTTCGCTCGCGTCCACGTCGTGGCCACGAATCGCCTCGAACGCTCGCTCTGGTCCACCACCCCCGGCACGAAGAGCCTCGATGACCGCAACGACTTCGGGGAGCTTCCTTTCGTCGGCGCGGGTGCAAAATAGCCAGGCTCACTGAGTCATGAGAAACGCCGCGCTCTCCGCCTTCATCATCGCCGTTGCGCTCGTCGGCCGCCTGTCCGCCGCCGTCGCCATCACCGAGCTGCCGGATCGCCTCCGCGTGGCGATTGACGGCGAGGTGTTCACGGAGTGGCGGCATCAGGATTGGGTCGGGCCCTATCTCTATCCCGTCATCGGGCCCAACGGCAAGAACGTCACGCGGCATTTCCCGATGAAGCCGGGCGTCCCGGGCGAGGATGCGGATCATCCGCACCATCGCTCCATCCGCTTTTCCCACAGCGACGTGAACGGGTTCAACTTCTGGTGGTCGCCGGCCAAGCCCAAGCCCGGCCAGTCCGCCGAGGTGAAGCTGGAGAAGATCGAGCGCATCAGCTCGGGTCCGACGGGCGAGGTGGTCTTGTGGAACCAATGGCTCGGCGACGGCAAGCTGGTGCTCCGCGAGAAGGTGCGGCTGGCGTTCACACCGCTGGCGAACCGGCAGGTGTTGATGGATTACGACGTGGAGTTGCAGGCGGCGAACGCGCCGGTCGTCTTCGGCGACAAGCGCGACGGCGGGCTGCTCGTGCGCGTGGCAAGCACGATGAAGGTTGAGTCGGAGAAGGGCGAGAAAGGCAGCGGCACCATCGTGAACAGCCGCGGCGACCGCAACGAGGCCGCGTGGGGCAAGCGTGCCGAGTGGACGGATTACTTCGGGCCGGACGCGAGCGGAAAGACGGTGGGCATCGCGATGTTTGACCATCCGGCGAACCTGCGTTTCCCCACGCACTGGCACGCGCGCACCTACGGGCTGATGACGGCCAACCGTTTCGGCACGGATCACTTCAAGGGCAACTACGGCGACCACAAGACGGTCATCTGTCGCCCGCACGGCACGAACTGTCCCGCGTGCAACTCGCACTCGGGGGACTTCACGCTCGCCGCCGGCCAGACGCTCACGCTGCGCAACCGCTTCTACTTCCACCACGGCGACGCGCAGCTCGCGCAAGTCGCCGCGCAATACGCCCGCTACACGGCGGACCCGGACGCGGTGCTCGGTCGGATGCGGGCTTTGCAGCAGGAGCGGAAGTGGAAGGAGCTCATCGAGCAGTTCGGCACGGAAGACTTCGCGGCCTGGCCGGCGAAGGTGAAGGCCGGCGAGGCGCTGCATTTGCGTGGGCAGATTTACTCCTTCCTGAAGGACGGCGCGAAGGCCGAGGCTGACTTGAAAGCGGCCACGCAGCTCGCGCCCAACGACTCCGCCATCTGGCTCACGTTCGGCGACAATTACGTGAACAACCTCGGCGACGACGAGCAGGCGCTGGCCGCGTATCGGCGGGCCTTGGTGATCACCGGCAAGGGCCACGGCTGGCAGCCGCTGACGGCGACGGTGTCCATCGCGCGCATCCTCACGAGCCAGGTGAAGCCCGACGAGGCGCTCGCCGTGCTCGATCAATGCGGCGATCTCTCCAGCATGGCCCCGACCTGGCGCATCCAATTGCTGCGCGCCTACGGCCATGCCTACGCCGCGCAGGGCAAGGAGAAGGAATCGCTCGCGAAGTTCCGCGAGGCCCTGGCGCTGGAACCTCGCCCTTGACCCACCACTGACTCGCCATGACCAAACTCCTCCTCACGCTCGCGACGCTCATTGCGTTCGCCACACCGCGCATCCAAGCCGAGGACCTCTACGACTACCGCACGCCGCGCGAGTCGCAGGACTGGTGCACCATCAGCATCCGCACCAAGCCCGCCAACGGCCCGGACTTGCCGCTCGTGCTGCTGATCGGCGATTCGATCACCGTGCGCTACGCCTCCGAGGTGGGCGCCGCGCTCAAGGACAAGGCTTACGTCTCGTTGCTCGGCACGTCCAAGGCCGTCGGCGACCCGGCGTTGCTTGATGAGATCAAGCTCGTGCTCCGGCAGAATGTTTACGCTGTCATCCACTTCAATTACGGCCTGCACGGCGGCATCGAGGGCTACCGGAAGGGCTTCGCGGACGTGCTGGCCACGCTGCAACGCTACGCGCCCAGCGCGAAGCTCGTCTGGGCCACCACCACGCCTTGCCAGCAGAAAGACGACACGCCGGACAAGGGTGTGATCGCACGCAACCAGATCGCCGCCGCGCACATCGCCAAGGCCGGGCTGGTCGTGGACGACCTCTACACGCTGGTCGCGAATCATCCGAAGAAGCTGTGGGATGGCGGCGGCGTGCATTACACGGCGGAGGGCACGGCGTTGCAGTCGAAGCAGGTCGCGCAGGTCATCGCGCCGTTGCTGCCAGTGCCGGTGAAGCCGCTGCGCGTGCTGATGATCGGCAACAGCCAGTGCCCGCTCATGGTGGGCAACAAGCTCATCGAAAATCTCGCAGCGTCCGACCCGGGCGCGCCCCCCATCCAGATCACCGGCTGCATCAAGGGCGGCGCGTCGCTGCGCAGTCATTGGGAGGCCGGCACCGCGACGAACACGGCGCGCGGAATGATCGCCAGCGGCGCGTGGGATTACGTCGTGTTGCAGGACATCTACAATGTGCAGGCCCCGGCGTTTCAGCCTTACGCGCGGCAGTTCCACGAGTTCATCCAGGGCAAGGGCGCGAAGACGCTGCTGTTCGGCACCGCTTCGATCCTGAGCGACTACCCGGCGTGCTTCGAGCGGCAGCATCGGCTGCACCTCGACATGGCGCGCGAGCTCAAGGCCGCCTTGGTGGACGCGAGTCCCGCCTACACGAAATACTTCGGCCCCCAGCCCTCGGCCGAGCGGATGGAAAGCCTCTTTGCGAAGGATAAGATGCATCCCGACCTGTGGGGCTCGTATATCTACGCGTGCGGCATCTACAGCGTGCTGACCGGGCGCGGTCCCGTGGGCCTCGCCGCTCCGGCGGACATCCCGGCGACGGTCGCCAAGGAGTTGCAAGCAGCCGCGTGGGCGCAGCATCAGGAAACGCAGGCGGCGCTGAAACCATAGCCACAAACTTTCATGAACCTGTCCTTGCCCAGCCACCCCTCACCCCATCCCTTTCCCCTCCTCGGAGGAGGGGAAAGGGATGGGGTGAGGGGTGCGACTCTTTCAGGTGCATGGTTCCCATGCGCGGCTTTCGAGCCGTGGCGGCTGCCCATGAAACCAATTCACTTCTTGTTCGCCCTGCTGGTGTGGCTGATTCCCATCGTCGCCACCCGCGCCGCCGAGTCGCCGTCGGGCCTCTGGGCCGGCACGGCGAAGGTCGAGATCACGCCCGCCGAGGACGCCGCTGTGAACTTGTCCGGCCAGCCCTTGCGCCTGCGCGACCCGCTCTTCGCCCGCGTGCTCGTGCTCAAGGACGCGAAGACCTCCGTGGCCATCGTGTCGGCGGACCTGATCGTCTTCGCGTCGCCGAAAGTCATCGCCGAGGCGAAGCGCCAGTGGGGCGTGGACCACGTCATCCTCTGCGCGACGCACACACACGCCGCGATGGCTCCGCGCGGCCTGCTCATCAAGCCGCCCGCCGCTCCCGACTGGACGCGCCACGCCAACGGTCCCTCCACCACTGTCAACTGGCTCAAGCTCTCCGACGACCCGTGGTATGCCGCGACCGAGACAAAGATCATCGCCGCCATCGGCCGCGCGATGCAAAGCCTCTTCCCCGCCCGTCTCGCTGCGGGACGAGGCCCGTATGAAAGCGCTTACATGGCGCACAACCGCCGCGACGTCCGGCCCGACCGCGTGCTGCCACTTTGGGAAAATCCCAACCGCCGACCCACACAGCCCGTGGACCCGACCGTCGGCGTGCTGCGCGTCGAGGACTTGTCCGGCAAGCCGCGTGCCTTTGCGGTGCATTACGCCTGCCATCCCGTCGCGCTGATGGCCGCCGGCGTAGTCTCTCGCGATTATCCCGGCGCGATGGTGGACCACCTCGAGCAGGAGCTGGGCAGCGATTGCATGGCGATGTTTCTGCAAGGCGCGTCCGGTGATCTCGACCCCTACGACCTCCACAATCTGCGCGGCGAAAACCGATTCAACATCGTGAAGCAAGCCGGCGTCGCGCTCGGCAAGGCCGCCCTTCAGCTCGCGGCGACCCTGAAAGCCCCGCCCGCCAGCGCGCAGCCCGTGCTTCAGGTTAAAGAAAGCCTCCTCACCATCCCGCACCGCAACGGTCCGCAGAGCACCGAGGTCGGCCTGTTGACGGTGGTCATCCAGCGCGATCTCGCGCTCGTGGCCATCCCCGGCGAGCCGTTCGTGCAGCACCAGCTTGACCTCACGGCGAAGTCGCCCGTGCCGAACGCCTTCATCCTCGGCCTGACCTACAGCGGGCGCGGCACGCCGTTCACCGTTTACCTGCCCACGGTGCAAGCCGTGAAGGAAGGCGGCTACGGTGCGGCCGAGTGCAGCTTTCTCGCCGCCGATGCAGGTGAACGTTTGGTGAACGAGGCGTTGAAGTCTGTTCGTGAACTTCTGCCTGCGACCAAGCCGGCCCAGTAACCGATTTTTTCATGCTTCTGAAACATTTCCTGTTCGTTGGCCTCTTCACCCTTTCGCTAGCACTGCACGCGGCGGACAAACCAGTCCTGCGCGCCGGAGCTGCCGCCGTGGACATCACGCCGCGGGAGTTTCCGCTGAACATGCCCGGCGGGTTTGCGGCCAACATGGCAACCAACGCGCATGACCCGCTGCATGCCCGCGCGCTGGTGCTCGACGACGGCACGACCACGCTGGCCATGGTGGTCGTGGACAATCTCGGCCTCGCGCCGGAGGTGCAGGACGAGGCCAAGGACATCGCCGCGAAGCGCACCGGCATGGCCCCGGACAAGATGCTCATTGCGTCCACGCACTCGCACACCGCGCCGTCCTCTAACACCAAGACCGGACCCGCGCCCGCTGTGGCGTATCGCAAGCTCCTCATCGAGGGCATCGCCGAAGCGATCATCCGGGCCCATGCGGCGTTGCGGCCCGCCCTGGTCGGCGCGGCGGCGCACCCGTTGCCGGACGAGGTGTTCAACCGGCGCTGGTATCTCAAGCCGGGCCAGATGCCACTGAATCCCTTTGGCAAGCTCGACACCGTGAAAATGAATCCCGGCACCAGCCCCACCGTGCTGGATCACCCCGCCGGGCCGACCGATCCCGACATCACGATCCTCTCTGTGCAGGACGCGAAGCGCCGGCCGCTGGCGCTCTTTGCGAACTACTCGCTCCACTACGTCGGCGGGATGCCACCGGCACAGGTCTCGGCGGATTATTTTGGCGAGTTCGCCCGGCTCATGCCCGCCCGGGTGCGCGCGGACGATGATTTCGTTGCGATGATGTCCAACGGCACGTCCGGGGACATTAACAACATCCCCTTCGGCGTCGTCCGCCCGCCGCGTGCGCCCTTCGAACAGATTCGCATCGTGGCAGGCAAAGCCGCCGACACCGCGTGGCACGCGCAGCAGAAGATCGGGAAGCATCTGGGCGAAGCCCGGCTCGGCATGTTGCAGCGCGAGGTCGTCCTGAAGTATCGCCGGCCGACGGCCCAACAACTGGCCGAGGCGCGGGCCGTCCTCGCTGTCACTGATCCCGCGGCCAAGGAGAAGCTCCCACGCCTGGCAGAGAATTACGCGCGGAGCACCGTCTCCGCCGCCGAACGGAAAGAAGAAACGCTGACCGTGAAGTTGCAGGCCCTGCGCATTGGTGACCTGGCGGTGTGCGGCATCCCGTTCGAGACCTTCGCCGAGACGGGGCTCGACTTGAAGCATCGGAGTCCGTTCCCACAGACCATGGTCATCGGCCTCGCCAACGGCCGCCACGGCTACCTCCCGACTCCGGAGCAGCACCAGCTCGGCGGTTACGAAACTTGGCTGGGCACCAACGTGGTGCAGGAGGACACCACCGTCATTCTCACCCAGCATCTGCTGGAGATGCTCGCGCAGTTGAAAGCCGACGCGAAATAGCCAGCCCGACGCCGGCGGCCCAGCTCCGCTCGCTGCTCGTGGATGAAGGCGGGCAACCCATCACTTCCGCAGCGGCATGGATGAAGCGGCGCACCGCCCTGCGCGCAGAATGGCAAGCGTTCCTCGGTGAGTTCTCCCAAGAACGCGTCCCGTTGAAGGCAGAGGTGCTGGCCACCGAGACGCTTCCCGACTTCACGCGGCAGCACGTGAAGTATCAGGTCGAGGACGGCGTGTTCACCGATGCTTACGTGCTTATCCCGAAAAACGCCACGGACAAACTCCCCGGCGTCGTGGTGTTCCATCAGACCGTGAAGACGCAGGCGCAGCAGGCGGCGGGCATTGATGCCTCCGTGCCCGAACTCATGCACGGCGTGCAGCTCGTGAAGCGCGGCTACGTGGTCGTCTGCCCGCGGTGCTTCATCTTTGCGGACGGCGCGGGCTACGCCGATTGGGTGAAGCGCGTGCAGCAGCAACACCCCACGTGGACTGGCATGGTGCGCATGACATGGGACGGCATCCGCGCGGTGGACTACTTGGAGTCGCTGCCGCTGGTGGACCGAGAGCGCATCGGCTGCCTCGGTCACTCGCTGGGTGCGAAGGAAGTGCTCTACGCCGCTGCGTTCGACGAGCGGTTCAAGGTCGCCGTGTTCAGCGAAGGCGGCATCGGGCTGACCTTTAGCAACTGGGACGCACCGTGGTATCTGGGCTCACGTATCAAGCAGCCCGGCTTCGGGCACGAACATCACGAACTCATCGCGCTGATCGCGCCGCGACCGTTTCTACTGCTCGCCGGGAACTCCGCCGACAGCGACAAGAGCGCCGCATTCGTCGAAGCCGCGCGGCCCGTCTATGAGCTGCTGGGCGCGAAGGACCGCGTCCGCCTCTTGAACCACCGCCAAGGCCACCGCTATCCGGCGGACGCGCAAGCCGCCGCCGAGGAATTGCTGGATCGGCATCTCAAACCCTGACACAGGGACGCACGCAGCCCGCCACGGCTTGACGTTTTCCCGCATCCCGGCAGCCTTCGCGCATGACACGTATTTTGGAATGTGAAGAGCTCAAGAGCGGCGACTGCCCGGCTGATTGGGAAAAGCTCCCGCTCGCTGGCGAGCGCGACATCCGCGTTTGCACTGTCTGCCTCAAGGCAGTCTATCGGTGTGCCAACGCCGAGGAAGCGCGGCTGCGGCTGGCCGCCGGCCATCGCGCGGCAGTCGCGGATTGAGTGGAGGCTTCCAACTGAGTGGAGGCTTCCAACATACTCTTGAAAATCCAGGCGGGCATTAAGCTATTGGCCGAGATTGAGGGATACGGGGCTCCAATCCAGGACTCAGATCGGTTTGATGGAGTCTTGAAGTTCTACAGAAATCGGGGTGAACCGTTGGAGTTTGAAACGCTACTACAGGACCCCATCCCCTACATTACTGACGTGGACGGAAAACCGACAATCGCTTGGGGTGCGGCCAAGCTGCACAGGTCGAACGTCGTTTTCGAGCGGGACCGTTCACTGGCAAGGCAAGCGGACGTGCTGCCGGGAATCTATTACTCAATTCTTGGAATGCGGACGATGGGTTACCGACATGTGGCGATTCCACCCCACTTGTTTGCCCACACCATGCACAAAGTTTACGGCATTGATCGAGAGTCGGTCATCAAAATGGAAATCTTCCTTCTGAGGATTCACCCCAAGACCTGCTGACCAGCCCTTGGATCGCTTGGAAAGTTGTTAACCCGCTTTAGCACTTCGCATTATCCACCTTATGAACACGTTTAGTCCTTTCGCCCTTTTCATTGCTCTCTTTGCGCTCTCTGGTGGCCAAGCTCTCGCCGCCGCGCCGCTGACCTTCAACGACTCCACGCCGAAGCGTTACGAACTCACCTCTCGCGCCAGCCAGCTTGACCCGCGTGCGAAGCCGCATCCGGAGATCGAGTTCGGCTTCGAAAAGGACGGCAAGCCGGCGGACACGCAGCATGCGTCCGTGGACACGCGGGTGAAGCCGCAGGGCAAGCTCGTCATCTGGCTCATGGGCCACAGCGCGCCGCTGGCCGAGCGCGTGAACAGCTACGGCCTGCACTTCCTGCGCGTGCATTACGCGAACGGCTGGTTCGGCAAGTTCGCGGATCAATCGCCCGGCGACGACGGCTTGCTGCTCGGCAAAATCCGCCTCGAAGCCGCGACCGGCGAAGACTTCAGCCCGTTGGTCAGCATCCCCAAGCCGGACGGCATGATGGAGCGCGCGTTGCAGTTCGTGAAATGGCTGGCGAAGGAAAACCCCGCCGGGCGCTGGGATTATTTTCTGACCGAGGACAAGACCGGCCTGCGCTGGGACCGCGTCATCATCTCCGGCAGTTCCCATGGCTCGACCACGGCGGCACGCTTCGCGAAGCACGTGAAGGTGGACCGCGTGGTGATGTTCTGCGGTCCACGTGACCAGTTGGAGAGCTGGCAGGCGCTGCCTTCCGCCACGCCCGCGAACCGCTACTTTGGCTTCAGCCACGTGCTCGACGGCGGCTGGTCCGGCGACCACTACTGCCGCTCGTGGGAATTGCTCGGCCTGCACCAATTCGGCCCCATCGTGAACGTGGACAAGGTCGCCGCGCCCTACGGCAACACCCGCCGCCTCATCACCGACGCGAACGTGAAGGGCGACGCCAAGCGCGCGCACAGCTCCGTAGTGCCCGGCGGCGCGGCGGTGAAGGACGCGGCGGGCAAGTTCATCCACGAGGACGTGTGGCGCTATCTCTTCACGCACCCCATCGAGCAGACTGGGGACCCAACGCCGGCCGACCCAAAGTGCCGGAAGGATTTGCGCACGGCCAAGGGCAAAGGGTGATCATCGGCGGACCGTAGTGAAAACTGGTGTGATCATCCCGGAGCCAACACTGATTGGCTACTTCGCCAAGTTGACCTTGAAGAGGCCCGACTGGCTGAAGGCTACGCAAGTGGATGAGATTTGCAGCGCCAGCACCTGCATGTCCCGCGCTGACTGGGATTGGATAAACGATTGGAAGCACAACGTAATCTGGCTTTATGACACACCCGAACTTGCCTTGAGTGTCGTGCCTGCGGAAGCGCTTCCGGCCTGCGACCTCTACGCCTACCGGCTCTACCCGGTGCGATTCATCAAAGGCATTCGGACGCCCTATTCTTTCCCCGAAGTAAATACAGCTCCATTGAGTAGCCACTACGAGCGGCTCGGCTACGACTTGTTCGAGCGCGCATTTGAAAGCGTTTCGGAGTGTGCTCCGTTCTTCGGGTGCTCCCCGCTCTCATGCAACAACCTTGCCGCCGAAGTCCCCACAAACCGCTACTTTCTGCTGGACACTGCTGAAGAAGTTTTCGCACTTGCGCCCACGATGGAAATTCCCGGTAAGCCGCCGCGAGGTGAGCCAGGGCTCTACCACATCGTCGAGGTCTGGCGACGCCGACGCGATTGATTGGTGAAGCTTGTCCGGTTTCAACCGGCCAGCCCGGTCCAGCGCCTGTATTCCTCCAGCACCTCGTCCCGCGAGCAGCGCGGGCGCAGGACGGTGCGAATCTTGAAGCCGTATTCCTGCATCACCTCGGGCTTGGGCACGATGAATTGAAAATCCCACGCCGGGTTCGTGGTCTTGAGGTCTGCGTTCACGCCGCCGCCGCCGGGTGAATGTGCGAAACGGATGCCGGCCGTGCGGTCAAACATCACAATCCACGTCAACCCATCATGATGGCCGTAGAAAAACGGCAGGTGATAGCGCAGGAACGACAGGCTCTTGTAGAGCGTGTCGCGGCCCTGGGCAAACGTGAGCGCCTGCTTGTCCTCGCGGTGCAGCACCGTGGCATCACGGTTGTGGAACGGCGTGCAATGCTGCGTCCACAGCGGCACGGGCTGGTCCGCCGGGCCGCCGATGAAATACATCGCCTTGTCCAACGGCGCATGGATGTAGCTGGCCCAAAAGAGCCCCAGGTAACCGCGCGGAAAAACGTGCTGATGCGCCACGCAGCGAAAGCTCATGTCCAGGTAGTGCGGTGCGACGAGCCGAAAGCGCGTCCAACTCTCGACGTGATATGTGGGCGTCGGCGGCTGGTGCAGCTCGGCCTCGGCCTCCGCAGTCTGCGTGAAGCGCATCTCCGCGTTGCGTGGCTCGAAGAAGGTCTTCCCGTCGGGCGGTTCCTCGCCGTTGAAGATGTGCTCGAAGTTCAGCCCGGCGATGCCCGGCACGAAGAGGCTCCGTGCCGCGTGGGTGTTGTGGACGAGGCTCCAGACGCCGTTGTAGCCGGCGCGATGCTGGTCGTGAGCGGCGTTGTCGCCGATGACTGCCGTGAGGTCACCGACTTTGAAAGTGGAGTGGGCCATGGGTGGGTTGCTATTTGGGTTGTTCGTCGAGCACTTCGCGCGTGCGGCGCAAGACACGTTCTTCGGCCTCACGACGTTGCTGCGCGCGGTGCTGGTGGAGCGCGTTGGCGGCCAGAAAGGGCAGCGCGATCAAGATGATTGCCCCGGCCACCAAACCAAGGCGACGTCGCCGGCGGCGCTGCGTGAAAGCGAGGCCGAGCACCACCAAGCCGGTCGGAATATCCACCGCCATCGTCGCCAGCACGCCCAGGCCAGACCACTCTCCGCTCCCCGAAGATTGCGCGGCATCGTAGATGCCCGCTGCGCCAAACAACGCGGCCAGTCCTCCGACGACCACGGCAATCCAAAACACGATTGGCTCAAATGGCCGCGGCGCGGGCGGGGGAACCGGTGGGATGGTGGACGAGCCATTCATCGCGGTTGCACTGGCGGGGCTTGCACGAGGGCTAGACGACAAGAACCGCGCGGCGACTTCAAGCCCGCAATGCACCGCGCCGACGACGGTCCCCGGAGAATCAAAAGGGGCGGCCGAGTGGCCGCCCCTGATGTGATTTAGATTGCCGGACGCCGTTTAACGGCCCTTGGGCAGCGCGCTGCGACCCGCGTAAACCGCGTTCTTGCCAAGCAACTGCTCGATGCGCAGGAGCTGGTTGTATTTGGCCGTGCGGTCGGTGCGGCTGAGGGAGCCGGTTTTGATCTGGCCGCAGTTCGTCGCCACGGCAATGTCGGCGATGGTGGCATCCTCGGTCTCGCCAGAGCGATGGGAGAGAACGGCGCGGTAGGCGTTCTTGTGCGCAAGCTCCACGGCGTCGAGCGTCTCGGTGAGGGAGCCGATCTGGTTGACCTTCACGAGAATCGCGTTGGCGGTGCCAGTGTCGATGCCCTTGCGCAGGAACTGCACGTTGGTGACAAAGAGATCGTCACCGACGAGCTGGACCTTGTCGCCGAGCTTGTCGGTGAGCTTCTTCCATGTGACCCAGTCGCCTTCGCCGCAGCCATCTTCGATGCTGACGATGGGATACTTCGCGCAGAGCCGCGCGTAGAATTCGACCATCTCGTCGCCGGAGAGCTTCTGACCGGTGCTCTTCTTGAACACGTAGGTCTCGTTACCCGTGTAGAACTCCGAGGCCGCGACATCGAGCGCGAGGAAGATGTCCTTGCCGAGCTTGTAGCCGGCGTCCTTCACGGCCTGCGCGATGGCGTCCAGCGCAGCGTCGGCGCTGTCGAGCTTCGGGGCGAAGCCGCCTTCGTCACCGACGGCAGTGGAGAGGCCCTTTTTCTTAAGCACGCCTTTGAGCGCGTGGAAAATCTCCGTGATGGCGCGCAGGCCTTCGCTGAACGTGGCGAAACCGTGCGGCATGATCATGAACTCCTGAAAGTCAATCGGCGCGTCCGAGTGCGCGCCGCCGTTGATGACGTTGGCCATCGGGACGGGGAGGACTTTTGCGTTGGGTCCGCCGAGGTATTTGAAGAGGGGCTGGCCGAGCGCGGCGGAAGCGGCCTTCGCGTTCGCGAGCGAGACGGCGAGAATCGCGTTGGCCCCAAGCTTGGATTTCTTGAAGCCGGTGCCGTCGAGTTCGAGCATCGCGGCATCCACCGAGAGCTGATCGGTCGAATCGAGGCCGAGCAGCACGGGCGCGATCTTTTCGGTGACATTCTTGACGGCCTTGCTGACGCCCTTGCCGAGGTATCGCTTCTTGTCGCCGTCGCGGAGTTCGAGCGCCTCGTGCTCGCCGGTGCTGGCCCCGGAGGGGACGGCGGCGCGACCGATCGCGCCGGAGGAGAGCGTGATGTCCACTTCGACGGTGGGGTTGCCGCGCGAATCGAGGATCTCGCGGGCTTGGATGTCGGTGATCTGGGTCATGTGCGTGTCAGTTTGCGTTGTCCGATGTCAGTTGGGAACGAGTCGTCCGGCAGGCCGGAGAGACGCGGCAGGTTAGCGGCGTGCGAAAAGCCGTCAAGTGGTGAACCGACCAAGGTCACCGCAGACTCGGTCACCAATTCGAGCGCCAAACAAGGGCCAGACCGTGGGCGACGCGCCAACGGGCGGCGGGAAGGCTCCTGAATTTTCCCCACTGACAGGCGTCGGTTCCCAGACTATTTTGTCACCATGATCACTGGCTCCCCCTCCTGTCGCGGCCCCGTTTCGCGTCGCAGCTTCCTCCAAGCTGGCGCGCTGGCCGGCACCGGCCTTGGCCTCAGCGACCTTTTCCGTCTCGAATCCATCGCCAAGCAGACCGGCAAAAACTTGCACGACACGTCCGTCATCTTCGTCTGGCTGCCCGGCGGGCCACCCCACATGGAGACCTACGACCTGAAGCCGAATGCGCCGTCCGATTACCGGGGCATCTTCCGGCCGATCAAGACAAACGTTCCGGGCATCGAGATTTCCGAGCTGTTCCCGATGCAGGCCAAGATCGCGGACAAGTTCACCATCGTCCGCTCCTGCCATCACACCTTTGCGGATCACGGTGGCGGTCATAAGCGCTTCATGACCGGTCGCCTGCCGGCTGAACCGACGGGCTTCGTGAACGACGCTCCTGCGGTCACGTCCTACATCAGCAAGATTTTCAATGAACGCCACACCGGCCCCAAGGGCATGCCGCCCTGCGTGCTGGGCGTGGACGGCGGACGTGCGCAGATTGACACGTTTAGCCTCGGGGCCGCGTGGCTTGGCTCGGTGAACACGCCGTTTGTCGTGGGCGGCGATCCCGCTTCACCCACGTTCAAGGTCCAGAACCTAGGCCTCACACGGGACATGGAAACGCGGCTGGATGACCGTCTGCACCTGCTGCAAGGCATGGACCGCTTGCGCCGCGACGCGGATCGCACGGGCCTGATGGAGGCGATGGATCAATACAGTCAGCGCGCCTTCGACATGCTCACCAGCGAGCCCGTGCGCGAGGCATTCGATCTTACGCGCGAGCCGCAGTCCGTCCGCGAGCGCTACGGCATGAACGCCTACGGCCAGCGCGGCCTCATGGCCCGCCGGCTCATTGAATCGGGCTGCCGCTTCGTCACGATGGTCTGGGAACACCCCGGCACAACCGCTCCGAAATACGGCTCCTACAACTGGGATTCGCACGCGGTGAATTGTCATATCTTCGACGACGCACGATGGCGCTTCCCGCCCTACGACCAGGCGGTGTCCGCGCTCATTGAAGATCTTTACGCACGCGGCCTGGATGAGAAAACCCTGCTCATCGTCACCGGCGAATTTGGTCGCACGCCCCGCATTTCCAACTCCATCGGCACGCAGACGGGCGTGATGCAGCCGGGCCGCGATCACTGGCCCGGGGCGATGTCCTTCATCGTGGCTGGCGCGAAAATGCGCACCGGACAGATCGTCGGCGCGACGAACAGCCGCGGCGAACACCCGATCGAACGCCCCATGACGCCCAACGACCTCTGGGCCACGGTGTATCAGCATCTCGGCATCGACTGGGAGCAATCGTTCCCCGATCACACGGGTCGGCCGATGCCGATTCTCCCGTTCGGTGAGCCAATTCCCGAGTTGCTGCCGGTGGGGTGAGATGGGCCGGGAATCAGGAATAGGTGATAGGAAATGGGAGCTTCGTCGCTCAACCCATTCCCCATGACCGGCCCCTATTCCGCTTGCTTCGACTTGATTTTTCGCGTCTAACACCGCGCGTGCAAGACTGGCTCGCGGTCATCATTCTCGGCATCGTTGAAGGCATCACCGAATTCATTCCGGTGTCTTCCACCGGGCATCTCCTCATCGTCGAAAAGCTGTTCAACTGCCGGCAATCGGACCTGTTCAACGTCGTCATCCAGGGCGGGGCCGTGCTGGCCGTGCTGCCGCTGTTTTCAGCGCGGCTGAAACAGTTCGCCCTTCATTGGCGCGAACCGGCCACGATGGATTTGCTACTGAAGGTCATCGTGGCCTTCGGCCTCACCGGTGCCGGTGGGCTGGTGCTGGAGAAAATGCACTTCAAGCTGCCGGAACAGCCTTTTCCTGTCGGCTGCGCGTTGTTGATCGGTGGGATTATTTTCGTGCTCGTCGAACGTTGGCTGCGCGACAAACCGTTGAACGATCAGGTGACGTGGGCCATCGCACTGGCGATGGGCGCGGGGCAGTTGATCGCCGCCGTGTTTCCCGGCGCCTCGCGTTCGGGCACCACGATCATGCTCGCGCTGGCGATGGGTCTCGCCCGGCCGACGGCGACGGAATTCTCCTTTCTCATCGGCATCCCGACGATGCTCGCGGCCAGCGGGCTGAAGATTTTCAAGGCCTTGCGCCACCCAGTGCCAGGCGCACCCGAGCATTGGGACATGGTGTTGCTTGGCACGCTGGTGTCCGCCGTCGTGTCATTCTTTGCTGTGAAATGGTTGCTGCGTTATGTGCGCTCGCATTCGTTCGAGAACTTCGGCTGGTATCGCATCTTGGCGGGCGGTTTGGTGATTCTCTGCTTCGCAAGATAGCCCGGGGATTCGACGCACGCAGTTCACGCGGCGGCATCGGTTTGAGGTTTCGCCGCTGATCCCCAGGAAGAAAAATCCCGGCGACTGGTTTGCGACCAGACGCCGGGAAAAGAGGAGGAACGGATTACAGTTTCACGCTCACCTGCCCAGATGGCGCGGGTGCTTTGTGCGACCGGCGAGCACCAGGCTGACAATGCCCAGGGTCTTGTCCTTGCGGAGGCTGACGAGCGAACCACCCAGTTTCACCATGGGGTGACGGGTTTTGATGCTGGTGGGGCCGAAAGCCTTTCGCTCCATGAGGATGAAGCGCTTGCCGCCGGGGGCCGCGCAGACACCCGCGAGCGTCTTGGGCCCAAGGGTGAGGACTTGATTGCCGTTGATGGGGCTGCCGTTGCTGAGCTTGCCGCCGTCGGCGAGGGGAATGCGACGACGCCCAGATTCACCGGTTGCAGGCGCCAGTTCCACCCCGGACCGGTGAAGCCGGACCGCTCAAAATTGGCGCGGTTGCTCGCGTATGACACCCTGCGCCGATCCTCGTGATGCAGCGCCAGCACCTGCCCGGTCGCTGCCAACGGCTGCCACAAGATCGCATCCGTGTCCACGCTGGCGAACGGCTCATCCATCAAGGCAAACGCAAACATTCGACCGGCCGTCCAGAAAACCTTGGGGTGGATGTCGGCGGGCGTGTCGTCCAGCGCGGTGGAGACGCCGCCGTTGTAAATCCACTCCAGCCCGGTCCGCCGCAAAAACCGCAGGCCGCGCGCATCGGTGAGCATCCGGATCCGACCGTGTCGCCGTGCCTGCAGCGCGCTCACGAGCCATGTCATGGCCTCAAAATCCTTGAGGCCGATGTCCTTGTCCTCGCCCGCCGCACCTCGTTTTGGCTGCGACCAGAAGCTGTGCAGGTAAACCATGCCGACGGTTTGCCGGTGGGGGCCAAGGAGCCGTCCTTCCACCGGAAATCGAAAATGTTCACCTCGGCGGTCATGCCTTTGAGCATCAAAGCCTCGCGGCGCGTGCAGCGATCCATGATCCGGGCGTCGTTGCGCGCCGCCGTCAGCACGGCCTGTTCGGTCAGCAGGATTTGCCCGCCGCGGGCGAGCCCCTCGAGCCGGCTCGCCACGTTCACGACATGGCCAAAGACCGTGTAGCTCGACAAATGTTCTTCCGAACCCATGAATCCGACAATCGCCAGCCCGGAGTTCACGCCGACCCCAAAAGTCAACACCGGCAGCATTGGCCGGGGCGGCAGCCGCTTCTGCGTCCGCAGCTTGTTCTCCGCGAGGTGGAAATCATTTTCCGCCGCGTTCGCGCGGTTGATTCGCTCCACCGCCTGCTGGATGGCGGCAGCGCATTTGAGCGCCTGCGCCGCATGGCTCGACTCCTCGATGGGAGCACCCCAAAAAGCCATCACGCAATCGCCCATGTATTTGTCCAGCGTGCCGTCGGTCGCCTTGATCTCGTCCACGGCGGCAGCGAGATAGCGGTTAACGCTGGACATCGCCTCTCGGGCCGCCTCATCGGTGAGAGCCCGCGCCTCGGCGGACGACATCGCGAGTTCACGGGCGATTGCCTCGGCCCGGTTTTGCGATTCCTCGGCAAAGTGCGTGAAGCCTCGCAAATCCGCGAACAGCACGGTGATTTCCATCCGACGCGTTTGTGGCGCCGGCCAAGCCTGCTCCAGCAGCGCGTCAATGACCTTGGGGGAAACGACTTTCTTCAGGAGCCGCTCCAAGCGCCGACGGTCCGCGTTTTCCACCTCCCGGCCGGTGCTCATCACCAGATGCGTGGCCAACAGTGCTCCGACGACCGGCAACGCCACCGGCAGCAGATACCGGTGTTCCGCATACACCCAGAACGACAACCCCACATACACACCCGCCAGCACCAACACGGCGATCGTGGCCCACAGCGTGCGCAACCGCCAGCCAGCCAGGGTGGCGAAGAGCACAAACGAAAAGACAACTGCGCGCTCCCACGGCAGGGGAAGCCGCTGCACGAAGCGATCGGTCAGCAAGGCGTTGGCCACGTTGATGTGAGTGATGCAGCGCAACGTAATCCGGGCCAGCGAGGTGGGGCCTTGGTCGTTGAGGTTAACTCCTGTCCCCCCGGCCCCCACGACCACCAGCTTGTTACTTAACTCCAGATTGAACGGCACTTCACCCCGGTCACGCTGGCGGATGCAGTTGAACACGTCCACGAATTTCACCACCTGTAGCTGCCGCGAGAGCGGGGCCTTGCGGTCGGGATAAACACCCCAGTCCAGATAGGAATCTCCCTTCCGATTCAGCGGCACTTCACGCCCCACGCCGTTGGTTCCTGGCAGCACCAACCGGCTGGCTTCGACCTGCGCGCGTCGCAAATCCAAGCCCAGCCGGTGCGCCGCCAGCAAAAAACCCATCGCCCAGAAACGACCTTGGGCAGGCGCATCCACGAAGGGTGGAAAGCGCCGGATGACGCCGTCTCGGTCCGAAAACGCATAGGCATTCCCGACCGCCAACGCGTTGGTGGCCAGTTGAGTCACGGGGAGTTGAACCGCCCGATCTGCTGCCGACTGCTGGCCGACATGGAGAATTACGTTGTTGGCCTCGTGCAGTTGGTTCGCCAAAAACTGTTGACCGGTGGTCGTGCCCCCACTGCGCAAGCGAAGCTGTTGACAGTCATCCGGGGTGCCAAAAAAAACATCGAACGCCACCGCCGCCACGCCCTGCTGCTTCAACTCCTCCACCAGCTTCCCGTGATACAGGTGGCTGAACGGCCAGCGCGGCGCATCGTTGGCAATCGCCTTGGACAGGTAGGCGGACGTTTGATCATCGATGAGGATTACCGCGAAGTTGGTCGCCGCCGTGGGCACCTCACGGCGGAAGTTCCACCTCACCCGCCAGTCGTGCGTCTGCCACTACAGCCACTGGAACGGCGTTGGCGTCCCGGGCACGCTGGCATCATGGTCCATGACCCAGAGCAGCGGCGCCATCGCTGCCAACGCCACAAGCAGGGGATAGACCTTGAGCAGGAGGCGTTTCACTGGCGACTACGCAAGCGAACCCCGCCCGTCAATTCAAGGTAAATTCCACCCCGGTCTCATGCGCACCTGACGTGGGGAATTACCGCTCCTGAATCACACAGTCCCGCAGCTTTACCGCTGCGCCTTGAGTTTCGTGATGAGGTAGTCCTCGACCTTCGGGTGCTTCACATCGGGCGCGCCGGGATAGACGAGTTCGCATTCGACGCCGATGGCTTTGCACTTCTCCTGGAGCTTCACGCCATAATTGGCCGTGTGCGTCGGGTCTTTCTGCTCCTGGCCCAGCGCGGGCGGTGTGGAGTAGATCATCCAGATCGGCGGATCGTCGGCCGTCACGTGCTCGATGGGCGAATACTCCTTGATCCACGGCAGCACGGACTCGCGCCCGGCGAGGAACGCGGCGAACTGCGTGTCGCGCGTCTTGTTGTCCTTGGGGTCCGGCATGAACCCAAACGCGTGGCCGCCGTAACGGCTGTTGGGCGTCCATTCCTTGAGTTGAATCGGATCAAGCGAAGTCTGCGCGCCGATGACCGCCGCGCACCACAGCCGCGTGGATTCGCGCGCAACGGGATCGGTGCTCTTAGCGTCGGCGAGATCGTTGTGGAAGGCGAGCCACAGGCTCGAACACGCGCCCGCGCTGCCACCAGTGGCACCGATGCGTTGCTTGTCGAGGTTCCATTCCTTCGCCTTGCTGCGCACGAATTGCAGCGCCCGCGCGGCGTCGTGGATGGGCCACTCGACGGGCGGCTTCACGCCGGCGAGCTGCGCCTGCGTGCTGTAGCGGTAGTTGATGGAGACGACCGAGATGCCCGCCGCAAGATACTTCTCCATACCAGCGACACCTTTCTTGTCGCCCGCGACCCAGCCGCCTCCGTGGATGTGGAAGACGACCGGCGTAGGTGTGGCAGACTCCGCGCGGTAAAAGTCCAGCACCTGCCGCTCGTGCGTGCCGTAGGGGACGTTCGCCTGCGTGGGTGCGCGCTGCGGCTCGGCAGGTTTGGCGGGGACTTTGGGTTTAGTGTCAGTTTTCGCTGGCGGATCAGCGGAGAAAATCGGAGTGGCGAAAGCCATGCAGCATCCAGCCAAGAGCAGAGTGGTGCGAATCATGCGCGGATCATGCCGGCAACGCGGCACTGCATCAACCTGCGAAATGAAGTGCCGCGCCGCGCGTTCGCCGGCGCGCATTGGGCGCTTCTCTCCGCTCCGCCTTTCCCGCACTCTCGGTGCGTGTCGCTGCAACACACCCAAGTCACGTTTCACTACGAGCGCCTGCGCGCCGTGACCACGGGCATCATGGAGGCGGCGGGCACAACGTTTCTCCTGCTCATAGCCGTGCGACACTTCAATGCGGGGCCGACGGCCAAGGCGCTCATCGCCGCCGGCGGCAGCGTGGGGCATCTCATCAGCCCGTTCGTCGTGAACCGCGCCACCCAGCTCGGCTGGCCCGTGGCGCAGGCGGCCTCACGGGTTGGTTTCGTCGGCGCGGGAGCGCTGTTGCTGGCAGTGTTCGCGCCGGGCCTGCCGCTCTACGTGCTCGGCAGCGTCATCGCCACGACGTGCGCTTCGGCGGCCATCCCGTTGATGACGCAGGTTTACCAGACGAACTATCCGCCGATGGAGCGCGGTCGGCTGTTCTCCAAGGCGATGGTCGTCCGCATCGGCATGGCCGCGCTGGCCAACGAACTGGGCGGCCGCCTGCTCGCGGTGCATCTGGAATACTTCCGTGCCTTGCTGCTGTTCTTCGCCGCGGCGTTCGCGTTCGGCGCGTGGTGCCAGTCGCGGATTCCCTCGGAGCCGCTCACAGCCAGCGCGGGCACGCATCCGTTGCGCGCGCTGCATTACGCGCGCGAGGACCGGCTGTTTCGGCTCACGCTCATCTCGTGGATGTTCATGGGCATGGGCAACCTCATGATGTATCCGCTGCGCGTCGAGTATCTCGCCAACGAACGCTACGGCCTCAAGCTGGACGTGACGATGGTCGCGCTCTTCGTCGGCGTCATTCCCAACGCAGCTCGACTTGTATGCAGCCCGGTCTGGGGCTGGCTCTTCGACCGGATGAATTTCTTTACGTTGCGTGCGGTGCTCAACGTCGGCTTCGCGCTGGGCATCCTGTCGTTCTTCGTGAGTGACAGCTACGCAGGGTTGGCGCTGGGCGCGGTCATCTTCGGCGTGTCCAACGCCGGCGGCGACGTGGCGTGGAGTCTGTGGGTGACGAAGTTTGCGCCGCCCGAGCGCGTGGCCGACTACATGAGCGTGCACACCTTCTTCACCGGCGTGCGGGGCGTGGCCGCGCCGCTCATCGCGTTCCACCTCGTCGGCACGATGGGCATGACGAACATGGCCTGGATGTGCACCGCGCTCATCGCCGTGAGTGTTGTGATGCTGGGGACGGAGGTGCCGCTCGGCCGGAAGGCGAAACCAGCGACGCCGACGACGGAGGAGGTTTCGGAGTGACCATGGTCAGTCGCGAAGGTGTTCGGTGGGCGTAACCGAAATCACTCCCTTCTGAGGAATCTGGATTCGCTTGTAGGATCTGAAGCTGTTGTCCACAAGCTCTTCCAGTTTGGCCGTTGTAGAGATTCCCTCTTGCTCGGCCAAACACAACAACGGCCCGCTGCCGCGAAAATCCAGGTGGCGTTTGACAGTGTGCCCTGGCTTGATGGGGCCAAGGTCCACCTTCACTCCCGGGCCAGTCACTACGAACTTCTCCACCCGAACGCTGGAATAATTAGTGGCAATGACCGTGTATTGCTGTTGGATTCGCGCGGCGGTGCCTAGGCAGAAGTAGGCAGCAGGGAAGTTTACCAACAGGAGCAGCGCACAAAAAGAAACCTTCACCAACTCGCGCGAAAGCGTCCCGCGCCGATCGATCAAAACCTGGCAGGCATGAATGACCAAGCAAACACTCCCGCCAGTAAAGAGCACCAAACCTCCGCCAACAGTGCCTATGCCGGCATACATCAACCAATCCCACTGGGTTGCGAGCCAAGCGCCGAGAATGGCTGCGCCACAAACTAGTGGTAGCAAGCCACACGTCACTGCGGTCTGAAACAATCGCGATGGTTTCCTTTGCAACCTTTCAGGTTGTGGATTCGACGCAATTTCTCCTTCAGAATGACACCGCCAGATCATGTTCAAGCAGGGTAAGCAAATTCTCTTTCGCCGCCAGCAGGCTTTTGTATTCGAGCATCGCGTCCGGCATCGTGCGCAACGCGCGGGCGAGCCCGCGCACGGCGGCGGGATGGCGCTTCACCTCGGCGAGCGGAATCACCGTCATGCGGATGCCAAAAAGCACACCCCGACTCTCCGGCAACGCAACGAGTGCTTGGTCTTCCACGCGCAGCCAGACTTCGTCCTCGCGCAGCGGCGGCGTGAGCTTCGGCAGGCCGCGCGCCGGATGTTGATTCAACTCGGGTGAACGGCTCAGGCCCCAGTTCGCGCGACACCACGCGACGCCCGGCTTCAGGCGGCTGAGAAAGTTGTGGATGGGCGACGCGAGTTGCTCGTTCAAGTGCGGCACCGGCGTGTGGATGACTTCCAGCGGCTGGCCCACTTTCTCCTCGAAGCGCCACGAGGACGGAAAACACACGCAGCCGCCGACCAAGTGGAACCGCCCGGTTGCTGCGTCTTGCTTCAACAGCACGTAGTCCGGCTCCCACGCTTCACCGAGTGCGAGGCAGCGGGCGAAAGCATTTCCATCGGGGAACACGAACCGCGTCGGCAGCGAATTCCACTGTCGTCCCAACGCGATGGTTTCCTCCAGCAACGGCTCGGCCCCCGGCAGGAGCGCGGCACAGTGCTCAGGATTGTTCCGCAGCCAGTGGCGACGTTGCGCGAGCAGTTCATCATGTCGATCCGTTCGCGCAAAAAACTTTTCCGCACTCCCTGCCTTGAGCCCGAAGCTGTGCTGGTAATCCTCATCCGGCAGCACGTTCACCCACGCTGGCAGCGATGCGCTCACGGTGAGTTTCAGTTCACTTCGCCAAATGACACGCCGTGAAATGCCCGGCCGACACCTCGCGCAACGCCGGCACCTCCGTCTTGCACCGCGCCTCGGCCACCGGACAGCGCGGGTGGAAGGGACAACCGCCGGGCGGGTTGATGGGCGAAGGCACGTCGCCGGGCAGGACGATGCGCTGGCGCTTCGAGTCCGGGTCCACGACGGGCACGGCGGAGAGCAGCGCCTGCGTGTAGGGATGCTTCGGCGCGTTGATGATGCTCTTCGACGGGGCGCTCTCGACGACTTTGCCGAGATACATCACCACGACGCGATGGCTGATGTGCTCCACCACCGCGAGGTCGTGCGCGATGAAGAGATAGGCCAAACCGTGCTCGCGCTGGAGGTCTTGCAGGAGGTTGATGATCTGCGCCTGCACGGACACGTCGAGCGCGCTGACCGGTTCGTCGCAGACAATCAACTTCGGCTCCACCGCGAGCGCGCGCGCAATGCCGATGCGCTGACGCTGGCCGCCGCTGAACTCGTGCGGGTAACGCTGCGCGTGGACCGGGTCCAGTCCCACGTCCCTGAGCAACTTGCCGATGCGCTGCTCACGCGCCTGCTCGTCCGCCACGAGTTTGTGGATGTCCAACGCCTCGCCGATGATCTGGCCGACGGTCATGCGCGGGTTCAGCGAGCCGACGGGGTCCTGGAAAATCATCTGGAAGCGCCGCCGCCGCTCGCGCAACGCCGCCCCCTCCAGCGTGGTGATGTCCTCGCCCTCGAACGTGACGCTGCCGCCCGTCGGCTCCAGCAGGCGGATGATGGCGCGGCCCAGCGTGGTCTTGCCGCAACCGCTCTCGCCCACGAGGCCGACGGTCTCGCCCGGCGCGACGGTGAGGCTCACGTCATCCACGGCCTTCACCCATGCGTTGACACGGCTGAAGACCCCGTGCTTGACCGGGAAGTGGACTTTGAGATTTTTGACTTCGAGGAGTTTCATTCGTCTCCCTGTAGTGGAGGTTTGGTTGGAATCTTCGCGAGGACCTTATCAACGCGCTGCGCCCGGTCTGCGACACTAGTAGAAGTCCTCAGTAATTGAGCTTTCAACTCTTCGATAGTGAACGGTGGCTCGCGGCGGTGAAGCATCGCGTGGCAATTGGGACAAACTGGATTCAAGTCGTTCAGCGGGTCGAGGACATACTGCTCGCCGACTTCGCTCAAAGGCTTGAGATGGTGAACGTGGATGAAGCCGGCACCGATTGAGCCATAAACAGCGCTAAAATCAAACTGGCACACAGCGCACCGGTCGCCGTGATGCCGGAGGCACGCTTCTCGTCCTTTACGACTTCGCTCGTAGATGTTCACCCTGACGGACACCAGCTTACCTTCGGAGTATTCGTCGCTGTCCGAGTATTCGTCTGAGAAGATGGTGACGCCAACAGACGGCTTCCTGACCCAGCCAAGCCTTTCCAAGGCTTCAGCCACTTTCTTTCGCATCACCCAGTGGAATTCCGCGTGACTGTCGTCTCCCTCCGCGAGCGTCGGCCACCACTGCGGCCAATCATCTTCCTTTGGCTTCTCCAAGTGCAGGAACTCACAGACCATCTTTGCCGTGTTGCCGTAAAGGCTGTTCGCTCCGCCGTAACCTTGGTAGCCGACCGCAGCAGCCAATTGCCGAGCAGATGCCGAGCGTCCGGGGAAAGTGTATTGGGCCACGAGAATCTCCCGGTTCTTCTCGGGCAATTCTGCAAGCGCCCTCACGTAGTCTTCTACGGCTGGCTCGCTGAAGGTTATCATTCTCGGTCAGGCATCGTATCTAAACGAAATCTCCAACTTCATTTCCAATACGGACACCGGACCCACCGGCCCGGCTCGACTTCCACCAGCTCCGGCGCTTTCTGCGAGCAATCGCTCTGCGCCTTGGGGCAGCGCGGATGGAAGCGGCAGCCGCGGGGGAACTGGCCGAGGTTGGGCACGTTGCCGGGGATGGCTTGGAGACGGTCGAGCTCGTGGCCGAGCTGTGGCACGGAGTTCATCAAGGCCTGCGTGTAGGGGTGCAGCGGGCGCTGGAGCAGGGCGCGCGCAGGGGACAGCTCGACGATCTGCCCGGCATACATCACGGCCACGCGGTCGGCGATGTCGCCCACGATGCCGAGGTTGTGCGTGATGAGCAGGATGCTCATGCGCAGGCGGGCCTTGAGGTCGCGGAGCAGTTCGAGGATTTGCGCCTGGATGGTCACGTCCAGCGCGGTGGTGGGCTCGTCGGCCACGAGGAGCTTCGGTTCGCTGGCCAGCGCCATCGCAATCATGATGCGTTGCTGCATGCCGCCGGACATCTGGTGCGGGTAGTCGCGGATGCGCGACTCGGGCGCAGGGATGCCGACGAGTTTCAGCAGGCGGATGACCTCGTCGTCGGTGGCGAACTGCGGGCGGTGGAGCTTGAGCGATTCCTTGATTTGGTTACCGACGCGGAAGACGGGATTGAGCGAGGCGCTCGGCTCCTGGAAGACGTAGCTCACCACGCCGCCGCGAATGGAGCGGAGTTCGCGCTGGTCCATCTTCAGCACGTCGCAACCGTTGAGAAGAATTTCGCCGCCGACGTAGCGCGCGGGCGGCGTGGGCACGAGGCGCGCGATGGACAGGGCGGAAACGCTCTTGCCGCAGCCGCTCTCGCCCACGAGGCAGAGCGTCTCGCCCTCGGCAATAGTGAAGGACACGCCGTCCACGGCGCGCACGGCGTCGCGGCCGGTGCCGAATTCGAGCTGGAGGTTGCGGATGTCGAGGAGGGGCATGGGAAAGGAGTCTGGAGTCGGAATTCAGAAGCCAGCATACTGCGCGGGCACGAACAAACGCCTTCCAACTTCTAGCTTCTGAATTCTGGATTCTCGGTTCATTTATGACTTGGCATCGGCCGCATCTCGTAAGCCGTCGCCGAGGAAGTTGAAAGCCAGAACGGTGATGAAAATGGCCGCGCCGGGGGCAAGGAGCCACGGGTAGCTCTGGAGGTGCTCGGTGTTTTGCGCAGCGGTGAGCATGTTGCCCCAGCTCGCCTGCGGTTCCTGGATGCCGACGGCGAGGTAGCTCAGGACGACTTCACCGAGGATGTAGTAGGGCACGCTGAGGGTCGCGGCGACGATGACGTAGCTGAACGTGCTCGGGAGAATGTGCCGCGTGATGATGCGCCACGGGGTCGCACCCAGCGCGCGGGCGGCGAGGACGAACTGCCGTTCGCGCAGGCTCAAGGCCATGCCGCGCACCACGCGCGCCATGCTCGCCCAGCCGATAAGGCTGAGGATGGCGATAATCATCGCGTAGGCTTGGGTGGAAGAGATGTTCGAGGGAAAGGTGTTGCGAAGCGCGAGGATGAGGTAGAGCGACGGGATGGACATGATCAGCTCGCACACACGCATGATGACGGTGTCCACGTGCCCGCCGAAGTAGCCGGAGACGCCGCCGTTCAACATGCCGAACGTGAACGACAGTGTAATACCGATGAGCCCGATGCTCAGGGAAATCTGCGAGCCGTAGAGGATGCGCGAGAAGACGCAGCGGCCGAACTGATCCGTGCCGAACAGGTAGAGCGGGTAATCTTTTTCGCCGGTGCCGAAGAGGTGCGTCTCGCAGGGGATGAGGGCGAAGAGTTTGTATTTGTCACCCTTGATGAAGCAGCGCAGGGGTTTGGTGTCGGTGCGCTTGGGCAGATACTTGAACTGCTCGCCTTCGACGGCTTCATACTTCGGCACGACGAGGCGCAGGCCATCGAGTTGCGGGAGGATCGGCGGATGGAAGAAGCGGTCACGGTCGTCGCTCTCATAGTGATACGGCGCGACGAAGCCGGCGAGAATGGCCGTGAGATAAAGCACGCCGAGGATGACGCCGCCAGCCATCGCCATGCGCCGCGCGCGAAGGCGTCGCCAGAAGAGCTGGCGCGGGGAGAGCGGGGTGTTGGGGGCGGGCGAGCTCATTCCTTCAACCGAATCCGCGGATCACTCCACGCCAGCATGACGTCCGCGACAAAGTTGCCCACGATGAGCAACGCCGTGGCCATCACCACGGAATCCACGACGAGCATGGAGTCCTTCGCGGTGTAAGCCTCGATGGTCAGGCGGCCGAGGCCAGGCCAGGCCATGATGTTCTCGACGATGAACGCGCCGGAGAGCAGGTGCGCCAGCGAGTAGCCGAAGATGGTCAGCAGCGGGTTGATGGCGTTGCGCAGCGCGTGCTTGTAGATGACCCAGCCCTCAGGCAAGCCCTTGGCGCGCGCGGCAGTGACGTATTCGGCGCGCAGGGTGTCGAGGAGGTTCGAGCGCATCTGGCGCATGATGCCGGCGAGTTCGCTCGCCGCGAGGACGAGCACTGGGAGCACGAGATGATGCGCGCGGTCCCAGAGGCGTTGCAGGGTGGTCAATTCGTCGTAGCGCGAGCTTTGCGCGCCGCCAATGGGGAACCAACCCGTCGCCGCCGCGAACATCAGCGCGAGCAGCGCCAGCAAAATTTCCGGCACGGACAAGCCGACGAACGCGACCATCGCGCACGCGCGGTCCACGAGGGAATCCTTGTTCACCGCCGCCCAAATCCCCAACGGCACAGCAATGCACCACGCGACGATCGTGGCGAAGAGCGAGAGCAGGAAGGTGTTCCAGAGCCGCGCCGTGATGAGATCGGTGGCGGGGATTTTGTATTGGATGGAATAGCCGAAGTCGCCCTGCGCGGCATTCTTGAGCCAGTAGAGGTATTGGACATACCACGGCTTGTCGTAGTGATACTTGGCGAGCAGGCGCTCGACGGTCTCGGCGGAGATTTGCGGGTTCTGGCGGAGGCTCTGCAAGTAGCCGCCGGGCGTGAGCGACATGAGCAGAAACGTCAGCAGCGAGACTCCGAGCAGGATCGGAATCATGTGCAGCAGGCGTTTCAGGATGAACGTGCCCATGTGTGAGCGAAGCGTAGAGACGGCCCCGCCCCGCTCCAAGCTTCAAAGCAGCTTGTTTCCTCGACTCGCCCGGCCCGGAGTGGAAATCTCCCAGCCACAACGCACATGAAAACCAGTTCTCTCCGCCTCGCATCGGTCGCAGTGGCGACGCTGTTGTTCACCGACACAAGCACCTTCGCCGCCACACCGGCTCAAGGCCCCTTGCCCGTGCCGCCGCTGGTCGCGGAATGTTCGCCCGGCGTGCGCGGTGGGCGGCTGGTCATGTCCACCTTCGGCGACCCGAAGACATTTAACCCCATCGCCTCCAACGAGGGTTCCTCCGAGGACATTTACCGGTTCATCTTCGCGTCGCTGCTGACGCTGGATATGCAGACGCAAAAGATGCTGCCGGGCCTCGCGGACAAGTGGTCCGTAGCCGCCGACCAGAAGACGTGGACCTTCAAGCTCCGGCAGGGCCTGCTCTGGAGCGATGGCAAGCCGCTCAACGCCGAGGATGTGGTGTTCACCTTCAAGGTCATCTATGACCCTGACGTGCCGAACCCGGCCATTGACCTGCTCAAGGTGGACGGCAAGCCTTTCCAAGTCACCAAGCTGGACAACCTCACCGTGCAGTTCGTCACGCCGGAGCCGTGCGCGCCGTTCGAGGAAAACGTCGGCAGCATTCCCATCCTGCCCAAGCACGTGCTCGCCAAGGCGCTGGCCGAGAAGAAATTCGTCTCGGCCTACGGAGTGGACACGCCGCCGGAAGGTCTGGTGGGCAGCGGCCCCTTCAAACTAAAGCAATACAAGGCCGGTGAGTTCACGCTGCTGGAGCGCAACCCGAATTACTTCGTCGTGGACAAGGCCGGCACGCGCCTGCCCTACCTCGACAACGTGATGTATCAGGTCGTGCCCGACATGAACGCGATGTCGCTGCGCTTCCTCAAAGGCGAGAACGACCTGCATGAGTTCCTGCGGCCCGACGAGGTGGTGCGCTTCAAGAATGAGGCGACGAAGACCGGCCGCTTCCAAGTGCAGGAGCTGGGCATCGGTCTGGAGCGCGGTTTCTTCTGGTTCAACCAAAACACGAACCTCAACCCCAAGACCGGCAAGCCCATCGTGGACCCGAAGAAAGTCGCGTGGTTCCGCAACCAGAAGTTTCGCCAGGCCATGGCGCACGCGGTGGACCGGCCCAGCATCGTCAAGTCCGTCTACGCCGGCCGCGCGCAAGCCAACTTCGGCTACATCACCGCCGCGAATAAAAAGTGGCTCGCTCCCGGCCTGCCCGAGTATCCGTTCGATCCTGCGAAGGCCCGCGCGTTACTGAAGGAAATCGGCATCATGGACCGCGATGGCAACGGCATTCTCGAAGACGCGCAGGGCAACGAGATTGAGTTCACCTTCAATACCAACACCGGCAACAGCAGCCGCGACCGCATCGCCGTCATCGTGCAAGCCGACCTGAAAAAGCTGGGCATCAAGGTCAATTACCAGCCCATCGAGTTCAACACGCTCATCTCGCGCATCAACGACACCTACGAATACGAGTGCGTGCTCCTGAGCCTGGGCGGCGGCAGCACGGATCCCTCGTCCTCGATGAACGTCCTCAAGTCCGACGGCTACACGCACGAGTGGTTCCCCAAGCAAAAGACGCCCTCGACGCCGTGGGAGGCGCGCATGGACCAGCTCATGGACGAGCAGCACAAGACGCTGGACTTCACCAAACGCAAGGCGCTCTTCGACGAGGTGCAGCAGATCATGAGCACGCAAGTCCCGTTGATCTACACCGTCTCACCCATCAGCTATGTGGCGGTGCGCAACGACCTCGGCAACCTCCGCCCGTCGGTCCTGAGCTACTACCGCATCTCGTGGAACGCGGAGGAGCTTTACTTCAAGAAGAAGTAGTTGCGCGCCTACTTGTTCTCGTTGTCGTCCTGCTGGAGTTCCTTCTTCAGCAAACGCCCCTGCTCGTCCGTCGTGATGGCGTAGCGCTTGCCGTCTAGGCGCGTTTCGCAGGTGTAGGCGAGGCGTTGCCGCCGGGTGTTCTCCACCGAGCCGCCGCGTGCGAGTTTCTTGAACGAGTCGCGCACCGCCGCCGGGAGCTGGTTCAAACTCTGGTCCTCCGCGTCGTTGTAGTTCTTCAGCTCCACGCGCACCACGACGCCGCGCAAGTCCACGCGAACGGCATATTCCAAGCCCTCGTGGCTTACCGTGGCTTCGTATTGTTGCTTGCCGTCTTCGTTCACCCGGTTCAGCTCGACGACGCGTCCGCCCTCGGCCTCCTTTTGGATGGCGGCCTTCACGGTCGCGGGCACCTCAACGCTGAGGGTGCTCGCCGGCTTGTCGTCCTGTGCGGCAACGGGGAAAGCAACCGCGAGGATGGCGAGGCAAATTGGAGGCAGCAGTTTCAATTTCATGTGGCCAATCTGAAAGTCGACCGTGCCTCGCGCAACCGGAAAGAAAACCACCGAGGCACCGAGGACACAGAGAAGAAACCGGACAGTAAGAAAGCGGTTAAGTTCCTGCCTTACTGCTTTCCTGATTCCTCTCTGCGTCCTCGGTGCCTCGGTGGTTCAACTCCCCGCCGCGATTGCTCGGACCGTCTTGACGAATACTTCCATCTCCGCCTCCGAGCCGATAGTGATGCGCAGGTAATCGCGCACCTCGGGATACTTGAACCAGCGCACCAGCAGTTTCTTCGCGCGTAATTTCGCAAGCCAATCCTCGGCGGAGAAACGCGTCGGCCTCGCTAGGAGAAAATTCGTCTGGCTCGGCAGCACGGTCCAGCCCATGCCGGTCAACTCACGCGTGACTTGCTCGCGGGTGGTGATGATGCGCCGGAAATTGCGCCGGTAGTAGGGCAGGTCGGCGAGCGTCGCCAGCGCAGCGATCTGGCCGAGACCGTTGACGTTGTAACTGTCGCGCACCTTGTCCAACGCGGCGATGAGGTCCGCATGACCGACGAAGTAACCCACGCGCTGAAAGCACAGTGAGTAGGCCTTCGAGAACGTGCGAGAGACGAGGACGTGCGAATGCTTTAGCGCGAGCGCCATCGCCTGCTCGCGGGCGAAATCCACGTAAGCCTCGTCGAGCACCACGACGCCCTTTGACTTGGCGCAAAGCGCATCCAACTCCGCCGTGCTGAAACCACGTCCGCTCGGGGCGTTCGGCGTGGTAATGAGTGAGAGCGCGGCTTTGAAGTCCCAGCCTCGTTTCGCGAGAGACGAGAGCGCTGGCAAGGTGAAGTCCGCGTTGAGCGGGACGGCGTTGGTTACCGCGCCTGCGATCTCCGCCAGCACGGGATAGAGCGAATAGCTGGGGTTGAAATACTGGACCTTCCCCTCGCTCGGTGGCAGCGCTCGTGAGAGTGCGGCTGACTTGGTTGATTCGTCCCGCGTGCTCACAAACGCGGCCACAGGTTCAACAAACGTGCGCGTTGCCAGTGCGAGCAGTTCATCCGAGCCGTTGCCGACGATGATGTTCTCGGGAGCGCAGCGGTGGAGTTGGGCGAGCTTTTCGCGCAACCCGGACGCAGTGGGGTTGGGGTAAAGCCGAAGCCGTCCGTCCACAGCGGCCTTCACCGCCGCGAGGACTTTGGGCGAGGGCGGATAGGGATTCTCGTTGGTGTTGAGCTTGATGAGGCCGGGAATCTTCGGCTGCTCGCCGGGGACATAGGCGTGCAACCGCTGGACGAGCGGACGAATCAAAGGACGTTGGGCGCGAACTGCCATGCGGGGAGTGTCGCGTCGGGAGGGGGAGAAAGTCGAGTCAACGCGCACTCGCACAAATCCCGAAGCAGTGCAGATGGAGTAGAAAGTAATTAGTCACCAAAGGCCCCGCACATTAGTGTTGGCGGTTTGCAAGCCGACTACTAATCACCAATTACTTTCCCGCTCACGCCCCGCAGCGCTTCAACAAATTCTCCGTGATGCGCTGCACGCGGGCGTCGGGGCCGTGCGGGCGACTCCAGTGGCTCCATGGAAGGATGTGGCCGGGCGGCGAGCTGAGGGCTTGCGGCCACCAAATCGTCGCGGCGTTGAAGACGAGGTTGTTCTTCGGGCCGGGAAAAATGGTCGCGGTCCAGTGCGCAGGCGTGGTGCCGCCGCGCCATACGGTCCCCTCAGCCACGACTTCGAGCCCCGGGATGTTCGCGGGCGAACCGTGGTGCTCCCAGCCGACGAGGCCGCGCACGGAGTCGCCCTTCTTCATCCCGGTGCCCTCGAAAATCCAGTGCTCCGGCTTGGTGCAGACCCAGTCGCCGCCGCCGTTGAAGGGCACGATGCTCCGCGCACCGATGATGTCGCTCTCGTTGCGCGCGTCGCGTTTCCAGTCCTTCGTGAAGACGCTGATCGACTCCTCGATTTCCTTGTCCGTCAGCCCGGCATAGATGCCGGTGCGCTGGAGAATTCGATTCGGCTGCCCGCTGGATGAGGGCTTGAACGGCGTGCGACCGAAGACGGAATTGCCCGAGAGCCACAGCGCGTTGGTGCCCGAGGCGATGGCCGATTTCATCGCGTCATATTGCCGCACGTCCCAATACTCGTCGTGACCGACGCTGAGGAACGTCATGCAGCGCGTGATGTTCGCGGCGGCGAGGCAATCGCTATTCGAGCAGTAGGTCACGTCGTAGCCGTGCTGCTCCAGCCAGTAGGCGAGCGGGAATTCCCACAGCAGATATTCGCCCGAGCCGATGGAGAGCGGGTGCTCGTAAATCTGCGCATACTTGCCGTAAGGCCGGTCGAAGCTCACCTCGGTGCCGAGCGCGTGCGCTCCGCGCGGGTCCGTGTAGAGCGAATAGTCGTTGGGCCAGCGGTTGTAGGCTTGCCAGGTGTTGTCGCTGCACTGGAAGAGGAAATCTGCCGGACGATCATCGCGAACAATGAAGACCATGTAGCTCTGCCAGTAAGGCTCGATGGCTTTGTCGGGCACCGTCGTGAGGCGGGCGAGGTAAACGCCGCTGACCCAGTCGGACGGAATCTTGATTGAGAGCGTCGGCGACCATTTGCACTCGCGCAGCCGGTTCTCGCCGATGGGCGGGTCGGGTTGCTTGGTGCCGGGAATGGGGCCTTGCGTGAGCATCAGCCGTGCGCCCCGTCCGCCGTAATAGCCAGTGCGGAAAACCTCGCAGATGAACTTCGATTCAGGGTTGGTGCTCACCATGAAGTCCAGCGTGTCGCCGGCCTTGACGCTCTGTCGCGAGCAATAGCCCTCGATGGCGAGCGCGCGATAGCCCAGGTTCTTCTCCAACCTCACCCGCGTGAGTTGCCAGTCGAGTGAGCCGGGCCGGGCGTTCTCCTCGGCGATGAGTGTGCGCCGACGCTGGGCCGCGCCCTCACTGGTGGCGAGGGTGGCGGCAGTGACGGCCGAGGCTTGGAGAAATTTGCGGCGGGCAATGCGAGGCGATTTCATCGGTGACGTGGTGAAGGAGAGAATCACCGCCCACACTGATTATTCAAACTCAGCCAGCCTCACCCACCACACTCTGTTCGTGACGCCTCCCGCTCGCTCCCCCTAGGCTCCGCGCCCGATGCCGCCGATCGTTCAGCTCGAAAACGTCAATGTTTCCCTCGCCGGAAAGCGCGTGCTGCACGGCGTGAACTGGCGCTGGCAGCCCGGTGAATGCTGGTCGTTGCGCGGCGCGAACGGCTCCGGCAAGAGCACCTTTCTCCGTCTCGTCGCCGGCGAGCTGGCCCCCGATCCCGGGGATGGCGGGCGGCGCACCTACTGGCTCGACGGCACCGCCAATCCCAGCGCCATCGGCGTGCGCGATCAGCTCGCGTTCGTCTCGCCCGAGCAGCAGGAGCGTTACCTGAACCTCGAATGGGCCCGCACCGGCCGCGACGTGCTGCTCACCGGCTTTCACCAGACGGACTACCTTTATCGTCGCCTCACCGCAGAGCAGAAGTTGGCGGCCGAGAAAATCACGGATGAACTGCGCCTCGGCCCGCTGCTGCGACGCGACGTTCAGACACTTTCGCAAGGCGAGTTCCGCCGGCTCCTCATCGCCCGCGCGCTGCTGGCCAAACCACGCGTGCTGTTGCTCGATGAATTCACCGACGGCCTCGACACCGCAATGCGCGATGCGTTGCTTGCTGCCGTCCAGCGCGCCGCCGCCACCGGCACGAGTGTGCTCTGCGCGACGCATCGCGAGGATGAACGTTTCCCCGCGCTGCGCCATGAAGTGGTGTTGGAGCAAGGCCGCGTGGTGACAGCGAAAAAAAGTTTCGCCGCGAAAGAGCGCAAAGGGCACAAAGAAGCAAAGATTTCCCAGAGTCATGCTGGAGCGTGTGCCTCCGAAGTTGATTCCTCTTTGCGTCCTTTGCGTTCTTTCGCGGCTAATCCCTTCCTCTTCCGGCTGCGCGGCGCGAGTGTGTATCTGGACCGGCGCGCGGTTCTGCGCGACTTGGATTGGGAGATGCGGCCAGGCGAGCACTGGGCCGTAATGGGTCCAAACGGCTCCGGCAAAAGCACGTTTCTCAAGCTGCTTCTCGGCGAGCAGCATCCGGCGGTGGGCGGCAGCATCCATCGCTTCAACGAAACGCGGCGGCACACGCTCTGGGAAATCCGCGCGCGCACCGGCTACGCGGGACCGGACTTGCAGACCGCCTACCGCGATGGCCTCACGGTCGCGCAAGTCGTGGCGTCTGGCTGGTTCGCCAGCATCGGCCTGCTCGACGCTGTGACGCCCGTGCAATGGCGGCGCGTGCGGGAATTGCTCGCCGAGTTTGGGCTGGCGGAGCTGGCAGAGCGCAACTACCTCCAACTCTCCTACGGCCAGCGCCGCCGCGTGTTGCTGGCCCGCGCCGTGGTGCATGATCCCGAAGTGCTGCTGCTGGACGAGCCGCTCGATGGGTTGGATGCCGAGTCGCTGGCCCGGATGCGGGAACACCTGGCGGCGCTCGCAGCCCAGCGCGTCGCGTTGATTGTCGTGACGCACCGACGCGAAGAATTGCCCGCGCTGCCGTTCCGCGTGCATACCTTCTCTCGGCCAGCGGCTGCGCGCTAATGCCGTTCCGTCGCGAGGAATTCTCGCACCGCCGTGATCACCTCGTCCTGCTGCACGGGCGTCAGTTCGGGGAAAATGGGAATGCTCAACACTTCCCCGGCCAACCGCGCCGACACGGGCAAGTCCGCATCCGTCTGACCGAGCGGCGCGAAGCACGCCTGCGCGTGCAGCGGCACCGGATAGTAAATCTCCGTGCCGATCTGCCGCGCTGTGAGCCACGCACGCAACGCCTCGCGCCGGCCCGCGCCGGGGAGGCCACCCGCGCCGGGGAGACGCAGCGTGTATTGGTTCCAGGTGTGGCCGTTGCCCGGTTGGGCTGTCGGGAGGATCAGCTTTGTGCCGACGCCGGGCAGATTGGCGAACTGTTCCGTGTAACGCGCCGCGTTCGCTGCACGGCGCTGCGCGTAGGCGTGCAAGTGCGGCAGCTTCACCGCGAGCAACGCGGCTTGAACGGCGTCGAGCCGGAAGTTCCCGCCCACGAACTGGTGGTAATACTTCGGCTGCGCGCCATGGTTGCGCAGGAGCAGGGCGCGTTCGGCCAACGCATCATCATTCGTCGTGAGCAGGCCGGCGTCGCCAAACGCGCCGAGGTTTTTTGTCGGGAAAAAACTGAACGCGCCGAAGTCGCCGAGGCCGCCGACGGGCCGGCCGTTTTGCGTCGCGCCCACGGCCTGGCAGGCGTCCTCGATAACTTTCACGCCGTGCTTTCGCGCGAGTTCATTGAGCGCCGTCATGTCCGCCGCTTGCCCGTAAAGATGCACGGGCATAATGGCCTTGGTGCGCGGCGTGATGCGGCGCGCAACATCAGTCACGTCGAGGTTGAAGCTGTCGGCGCTCACATCGCAGAACACGGGCCTCGCGCCCGTGCGCGTCACGCAGCCAGCCGTGGCGAAGAACGTGAAGCTCGGGCAAATCACCTCGTCGCCCGGCCCGATGCCCAGCGCCATGAGCGCGAGCAGAATGGCGTCCGTGCCGGAGGAAATGCCCAGCGCATGCCGCACGCCAAGATACGCTGCGCACTGCCGCTCGAAGCCTTGCACTTCGGCACCGAGGATGAACTGGCCCGAGGCGAGCACGCGCGCGAAGGCGGCTTGCAGCTCGGGGGCGAGGGCATTGTTTTGCAGCTTGGTATCGAAGAGCGGGACGGCCATGGAGAAGCGAGGTTGGTTTAGTCGAGGCGCGGATTGACACCAGTTTTGACCAGGCTGGCAGCGGCCATTTCGGCTTCCACTGGGCGGCCGAGAAATTCGAGCAGCACCCGCACGCGGTCTTTGGCTGGCAGGAGCCGTTGCACCACGGCCGTGATGCCCATGAAAGTGCCGTCCGCGATGACCACTTCATCGCCCGGCTGCACCGCGTCGGGAAACACCTTGAGATCGGTTTCGTCCAGCCGCGTGCGCAGGTCGGCGATCACCTCGTCGGGCACGGGTGAAAAGTAATCACCAAAGTGGACGACGCCCGCGACGCCATGCGCGGCCTGGATGACGCGCAGCTCCCGCAACGCGAAGTGCGCAAAGAGGTAGTTCGGAAACATCGCCTCGGTGAACCACACCTTGCCGCGCCGCGTGGCCCGCTGGAAGCGCACGCGCGGGCAGAACACGTCCACCCCCGGCAGTTGCCGCAAGTGGCCGGCGGCGATGTGCTCGTGCTTTATCTGCGACCGCACGCAAAACCAAGCGGGGGCGGCTTCCGGACCGTCACTCATGCGCCGCCAACGTAGCGTGGCACGCGGAAGCGTCACAAGCCTTTTGCCCCGCCGCTTGCCGACGCCCTTGCGCTCCGCAATACTGCCCGCGTTCCTATGACATTGCTTGCCCTTCGCCCGCTCCACTGGTGGTGCGCGGTTGGCTGCCTGCTGGCCGCCGCAACCGTGACCGCCGCCGAAACCCCCGACCCTGACCTCATGCAAACGCGCCAGAAGCTCTCAATCGTCCGCACCAAAAAAGTTGAACTCGGTTATCTGCTCTATCTGCCGCCCGGCTACGACGCCAAGGCCGCGAAACAATGGCCGCTCATCCTCTTCCTGCATGGCTCGGGCGAGCGCGGCACTAATCTGGCTCAGGTCGCTGTCCACGGCCCGCCCAAGCTGGTGAAGAAAAACCCGCCTGCGCCAAAAAACGAAACCGCCGAGGCGAAGACCAACCGTGAGGCCGCCACCAAACTGGCCGCCGAGAACTTCATCATCATCTCGCCGCAGTGCCCGAACGATGAACGATGGGATGCCGAGGTTTTGTTGGAACTGCTCGCCACCGTCCAAGCCGCGCATCGTGTGGACCCCCGCCGGGTTTACCTCACCGGCCTGAGCATGGGCGGTTACGGCTCGTGGGCGCTGCTGGCCCGGGCCCCCGAGCGCTTCGCGGCCGTCGCGCCCATCTGCGGCGGCGGGGACACGATTGACTTTTTGCTGGCCGGCGGCGGGAAAGGCACCGCGCTCAAGACCACGCCTGTCTGGGCCTTCCACGGTGCGAAGGACGGCGTGGTGCCGCCCAACGAATCCGAGCGGCTCGTGAACCTTCTAAAAAAACTCGGCGTGAAAGATGTGCAACTCACCGTCTATCCCGACGCCCAGCACGACTCTTGGACGGAGACTTATAACAACCCAAAGCTCTACGAGTGGTTCCTTGCGCATGAGCGCAAATGACTGCATCCAGACTTGGACCCGCACTGGTGATTCGCTTAAAACTTTCCTGGGCGCAACACACGCACATCGGATTCAAAGGCAATCATCGCGTAGCGCGGGAAGAATTCTCGACCGAGACGCTCAAATAGCGTGTTTGACACTTCTGGCGGCACGATGACTTCGACCTGCACGTTGGTATATTCGGGGATGTCTGCCGGACGCCTTCCATGTGCACCGTCGCCTTCCACAGGGAAGAGTGTCCAGCCATGCGCACCGGCTTCGCGGAGCATTTTTGTTACTGCCTCGCGAGCGTGGGATTCACAGACGATGGTTACGAGCTTCATTGGGTGGTGGTTCATGTTCAGGAATAAAGCCAACCGGCCATGGCGAAGTAAATCGGAATGCCCACGGTGATGTTGAACGGGAAGGTAATGGCCAGCGAGGCGGTGAGGTAATACGTCGGGTTTGCCTCGGGGAGCGACATGCGGATGGCCGCCGGAGCTGCTATGTAACTCGCACTAGCTGAAAGCACACCCAAAAGTGTTGCCCCGCCCAGTTCCAAGCCTGCTAATCGGCCCAGATACACACCGAGGGCTCCGTGCAGGAGGGGCATGACCACGCCAAAGGCGAGCAGGAATGGGCCAACCTTTCGAAGGTCTTCCAGCCGCCGGCCGGCGACCAAACCCATTTCCAGCAGGAACAACGCGAGCACGCCTTGAAACGGAGTTACGAAGAATGATTCCACCTTGTCCATACCCGCCTTGCCGCACAACGCTCCAACCACGAGCGCGCCAACGAGCAGGAAGATGCTACGCCCGAAGAGAGCTTCATGAACCGTGGACTTCAGCGTTGCCAAGTCCAACGGGCCATTACGCTTTGAGCCGAGCTTCCCGAGCACGACCCCGACGAGAATCGCAGGGGATTCCATCACGGCGAGGAATGCCGTGGCGTAGCTTTCGTAGGGCTGATTCACGGCTTTCAGATAATTCGTAGCTGCGATGAATGTCACGGCACTTACGGACCCATAGTGCGCTGCGATGGCGGAGGCATCCACGGCGGTGAATTTTCCGCCGAACCGCAGCAGTGGATAAGTCCACAATGGGATGAGCGCTCCCAATGTGATCGCGGCCAGCGCCGGGAGCCAGACCTTGCCGAGGCCGGCTTCATTGATGGCAACCCCGCCTTTGAACCCGATGGCGACAAGCAGGTAAATCGTCAGGCTGGCGTAAAGGCTTTCAGGGAATTTGAGATCGCTTTTGGTGAGCGCGGCGATCAACCCGAGTGCGAAGAACAGGACGGCGGGCGAAAGCAGGTTCGAACTGAGGGCGTGCAGGAGGTCCATGGTGATCCTTAGTCGTTCAGGAAGTTGACGCGACCCGAGTGGAGGTCATAAAGGCCGCCTGCGAGGGCGATTTTGCCGGTGTCCAGCAGGGCGCGCAGCACGGGGCTGCGCTCACGAATCTGCCGCAAGACGAGCCGGACGTTGGCCTCGGCCACAGCGTTGACGATGTGGGGCTGGGTGGCTGCGTCCACAGCCTGCCCACCGCTTACCTGGGTCACGGCGGGTTTGATGCGCTCCAGCAGCCCTGTAAGGTGCCCGAGTTTTGCCCCACTGCACGCGCCCTTGACCGCTCCGCATTCCGCATGCCCAATCACGGCGATGAGCTTTGCACCCGCGACCTGGCAGGCAAATTCCAAGCTCCCGAGAATGTCATCGTTCAGGATGTTGCCGGCCACGCGGGCGTTGAAGATTTCGCCGTGTCCCTGGTCGAAGATGATCTCGGCCGAGGTCCGAGAGTCCAGGCAACTCAAGACTGCGGCATAAGGGAATTGTCCGCCCGCCGTTGCGGCGCGGGCCATGGCCCAGTCCCGCGCCAACGGCGTGCCCGCGACATATCGTGCGTTACCGTCCGCTAGGCGCTGCCGCACCTGGGCAGGCGTGCTGGTCTGTTGTTCGGTTCGCGTGGGCGGCGTGGTAGAGGCTGGGCGGCCGCCGGTCTGGCAGCCGACGGTCAGGAGGGAGAGGGCGAGCAACAGGGCTGCCCCAGTGGTAGATGATGTTTTTTGCATGAGCTGTTTCATATGCGGCCGCAACCTAGGTCCGATTTTAGGAATGGAATAATAGATTGTTACGATTCTATCGTTCGGTTATTCCGAACCGATTGAAGAACGAAGAATCCGGCCAGACCTGGCTGAACTACCACCACCTGCGGCATTTCTGGGTCATCGCCCGGCACCCCAGCATGACGCGGGCGGCGGAGGCGCTACGGGTCTCACAGTCCACTCTGAGCGAGCAGGTGCGCGAACTGGAAGGCTGGCTGGGCCAGCCACTCTTCGAGCGGCGCAGCCGGCAACTGCACCTGACCGAAGCCGGTCGTATCGCCTTCGAGCATGCCGAGTCCATCTTCGCCACCGGCCGCGAATTGCTCGACCGGCTCCGGCAGACGGGGAAGGAGAAGAAGCAGTTGCGCATCGGCGCAGTCGGACCGTTGTCGAAGAACCTTCAGTTTGATTTCATTCAACCGTTGCTGGAGTGTGGCGACACGCGCGTGACAGTGCTGGCTGGAGGATTGACTGAGCTGGTGCGCCTGCTGCAGGAGCACAAGCTCGACCTAGTCCTCTCGAACATCCCCATGCGCGCCGATCAGGAGCACACGATCCACAACCATCTGCTCGGCGAGGCCCCGGTCTTTCTGGCTGGCAGCACGAAAATCCGCCCGGGCCGGGGCAAATTCCCGGCATGGCTCCGGGGCGTGCCGTTGTTGCTGCCCACCCGCCAGAGTCATGTGCGTGCGGACTTTGACCAGTTGCTGGCCGGAGCGCGGATTGAACCTGAAATCCGGGCCGAGGTGGACGACATGGCGCTGCTGCGCCTGCTGGCGCTCTCCGGTCAGGGACTGGCCTTAGTGCCCAGCATCGTCGTCGAACGGGAACTCCAATCACCCCAGCTCCGCACACTCATCCGCGTGCCCGGGCTGGCCGAACGATTTTACGCCATCACCATGGCCCGGAGGTTTGGCAACCCGCTTATCGACGAAGCCGTGGCCTCGTTCCGCCAGAAGCTCAAGTCGTTCGCCGCCCTGTCTAGGAGGGGCAAAGCCTTGCAGGCCTGAGCGTGGGCGAGCCGATTGCGCTCTGGCTGAAAGTGCTGCTCCAGCAGGCAATGATAGGCTCGGTGTTGCTGGCGTTCATCACGCTGGCTGGGCAGGTGTGGGAGCTCCTTACACGCAATCCACCCGGCCCTGCTGTTCCTCCTCGAACGCACGACGATGGTGGTCGTAGTGGTGCTGGCGGTGGCTCACGGCGTGCCGCTACGTTTTCACGTAGTAGCCTGTCACATGGCTGGAGGGCGCGGAGTTGCCCATGTGCGGATGCATCTCGTCGGCCACACGCATCGCAAGATGGAGCTGGAAAATTTCCGGCTATTGCCGGCGAGCAGATGCTCGCCCCACCTTGGCTAGCGGGGTTTCAAGGATGGCTGACGCCCTCGATCACGTCGCTAGGGGCGCGCCGACGTTGAGGTGGTGCTTGAGGCAATAGGCTCCGTTGGCCACGTATTTCTCGGCCCAGTATTTCAGGCCGGCGCGTTCCTCGGGCGTGAGGGCGCGCACGACTTTCGCCGGGGAGCCGAGGACGAGCGAGCCGGGCGGCACTTTCGTTCCTCCGGTCACGAGGGCGTTCGCCCCGACGATGCTTTGCGCGCCGACCTCCGCGCCATCGAGGACGGTCGCGCCCATGCCGATGAGGCATTCGTCGCCGATGGTGCAGGCGTGGACGATGGCGCTGTGGCCCACCGTGACCCACTCGCCGATAAGGCAGGGGAAGTCGTCGGCGAGGTGGACGACGGCGTTATCCTGGATGTTGGAGTGGGCACCGACGACGATGCGGTTGATGTCGCCGCGCAGGACGGCCCCAAACCACACGCTGGAGTTGGCACCAAGGGTCACGTCGCCGAGGACGACGGCGGTCTTGGCGAGATAGACGCCGGGGCCGAGCACGGGTTGTTTGCGGAGGTAGGTGGCGAAGCGTTCGTCCAAAGTCATGCGGCGATGAAACGGCGGCGGCGCGGCGGAGCAAAGCGCAAATTTGAGTTTCCAGCGGCAGCGGCCTGCGCCTTAATCCCCGTGTCGGCACGATCACGGTTATGGAGTCAGGTTCAGGTCATGGTCACGGTGCCACCGGGCGGCGCAAGCTGCCGCGGTCGTTCAAGGAACTTACCCCGACGAAAGCTTTCAATCCGCGCACGTTCTTCCGGGAAATGGTGTGGAAGGCGCTGATCACGCGGCGCCTGGGCGAGCATCAGCCGCCGAAGTTCCCCAAGCTCACGCGCGGCCAGCTCGCGTTGACGTGGATCGGCCATGCGTCGTTTCTGGTGCAGTTCAACGATCTGAATTGCCTCATCGACCCGAATTTCGCGAACTGGCTGTTTCTGCTGAAGCGGCTGCGGCGCTCGGGTTTGAAGATCGACGATCTGCCACCGATCGACCTGGTGCTGCTGACGCACGCGCACTTTGACCACTTCCACAAACCGTCCATCCGCAAGCTGCCGCATCCCAAGATCGGCGTGATGCCGTGGGGCATGGGCGATCTCGCGCGCGGACTTGGCTTCAGCCGGATCGTCGAGCTGCAATGGTGGGAAAGCTTCAGCCATGGCGACTGGAAGGTGACGCTCACGCCGTGCAAACACTGGGGCGCTCGCACGATCACGGACAAGCACCGTGGCTATGGCGGCTTCGTGCTGGAGCACCAAGGCCGCACGGTCTATCACGCGGGCGACAGCGCTTACTTCGATGGCTTCAAGGAGATCGGTGCGCGCCTTGCGCCGGAGATCGCGCTGCTGCCCATCGGCGCTTATTATCCGGAGAGCTTCCGCAACGTCCACATGGGGCCGGACGAGGCGGTGAAGGTGTTCCGCGAAGTGAAGGCGAAGTGGTTTGTGCCGATGCACTACGGGACGTTCAAGTTGTCTTTCGAGGAAATGGACGAGCCGCCGCGCTGGCTGCGCGAGCTCGCCCGCCGGGACAAGCTCACGTCGCACCTGCGCATCATGGAGGAAGGCGTGCCGGAGGTGTTTTAAAGGGGAAGGTTTCAGGTCTCAGGCTTCAGGTTTCAGAGATCACCCGGCGGGAGTTGTGCCACTGATTTTAGAGCACCAAATACTCCCCTTGCGCCCCGCTGCGCGCATCCGCACCATCCGCCGCTCGAATGTTGACGCTCTCAGAAATCTCCAAGTCCTTCGGCGGGCGCACGCTCTTTAGCGATGTGTCATTGCAGGTGAACCGTGGCGACCGCATCGGGCTGGTCGGACCCAACGGGGCCGGCAAGTCCACGCTCTTCTCGCTCATCCTCCAGGAAGACACGCCGGACGATGGGCAGGTGAACTTCGAGCGCGGCATCACGCTGGGCTTCCTGCCGCAGGAAAGCGCGCCGGCGGGTGATGAAACGGTCGTCGAGCTGGCCACGGCCATCACGCCGGACTTCGTCGAAATCAGCCGTAAACTCAAGGCCTGGGACTCGACGCATCCCGATGACGTGGACCCGCACGATGACGTGCACGACCGTTTCAACGAGCTCGACGGCTATCAAGTCGAAGCCCGCGCCAAAAAAATTCTCAAGGGTTTGAGCTTTCGCGATTCCGACTTCGACCGGCCCGCGCGCGAAATGTCCGGTGGCTGGGTGATGCGCGCGCACCTCGCGCGGCTGCTCACGCAGGAGCCAGATTTGCTGATGCTCGACGAGCCGACCAACCACCTCGACCTCGAGGCGTTGCTGTGGTTTCAGGAGTATCTCAAGGGTTACCCCGGCGCCGTGCTGATGATTTCGCACGACCGTGAATTCTTGAACCAACTCGTCGGCAGCATCCTCGACATCCGCCACGGCAAGCTCACGCGCTATCGTGGCAACTACGAGGACTACCTCGCCCAACGCGCCGCCAAAGACGCCCAGCAGCTCGCCGCCTACAAAAACCAGCAGAAGGAAATCGCCCACCTCCAGGAATTCGCCGACCGCTTCCGCGCCAAGGCCAGCAAGGCCGCGCAAGCCCAGAGCAAGCTCAAGCAAATCGAGCGCATGGAGAAGATCGAGGCGCCCGTGGCCGAAGATGCGACGGTGGGCTTCAGCTTCCCGCAGCCGCAACGCAGCGGCCTGAAGGTCATTTCGCTCAAGGGCGTGGACTTCAGCTACGGCACCGCACCGGTCTATCGTGGGCTGGAATTCCAAGCGGAACGCGATGAACGCACCGTGCTCGTCGGCCCCAATGGCGCAGGCAAATCCACCTTGCTCAAGCTGCTCGCGGGCATCCTGACGCCGCAGGCGGGCGAGCGCGTGCTCGGCCACAACGTCCAGTCCGGTTACTTCTCGCAGTATCGCACCGAGACACTCGACATGTCCCGCACCGTGCTGGACGAGGCTTCCGACACGCCGCAGCGCGTTACCGAGCAATACATCCGCACCGTGCTGGGCAGCTTCCTCTTCCGGGGCGACGATGTGTTCAAGAAAGTCAACGTCCTGAGCGGCGGCGAGAAGAGCCGGCTTGCGCTGGTGAAGCTGTTGCTCAATCCGCCGAACCTCCTGCTCATGGACGAGCCGACCACGCACCTCGACATGGCGAGCATTGATGCGCTGGTCAAGGCGCTGAAGGAATACACCGGCACGCTGCTCTTCATCAGCCACGACGTCTATTTCATCCGCGCGCTGGCCAACAAAGTTTTGCATGTGAACGCCGGTGTCCTCACGCCCTACGCAGGTGATTACCAGTATTACCTCGACCGGACCAAATCGACCTCCGCCCGCGTGGCGTTGACCGCCGGGCTTACCGACAGCCGGCCGCAGCAGCGCGAAGCGGCCCGTCCCGCCCCGGCGCTGGCGTCGGGAGCGGATCGCAAGGATCAGAAGCGGCTCGAAGCCGCACAGCGCCAGGCGCGCTCCAACGAGCGCAAGGCCGCGCAGCAGCTCGTCCACCGGCTGGAGAAGGACATTGCCGATTGCGAGACCCGCCAAGCAGAGCTCACGGTCGAGATGGAGAAGCCCGAGACCTACGCGAAGGCCGGCGCGGCCATGCATCTGAACCGCGAGCTGATGGGCGTGCAGCACCAGCTTGAAACGCTCACCGCCGAGTGGGAGGCCGCCGCCCGGAAGCTGGCCGAATTGGATGCAGCCGGCGGCTAGGCTGACGGTCGCTGACTCACCGGACAGGCGGCGAAGCGGACTTGGCACCCCCGGTTGATCTGGGCATGCTGCCCAGCAAATGAACATGCACCTGCGCACCTTCCTTCCCTCACTGCTCGCCTCGGTCCTGTTTGCACCCGCGCTGTCGGCGGCGGATTCCAAGCCCATTCGCGTCGCCTGCGTGGGCGACAGCATCACGTTCGGCGCGGGCGTGGAGATGCGGGAGAAGAACAACTATCCCAAGGTGCTCGGCGAGTTGCTCGGTGAAAAGTTTGAGACGCGCAACTTCGGCCGCAGTGGCGCGACGCTCCTGAAACAGGGCGATCTGCCGTATTGGAAGACCAAGGAATTCGAGGGCGCGACCGCCTACGCGCCAGACATCGTGGTCATCAAGCTCGGCACGAACGATTCGAAGCCGCAGAACTGGGACAAGCACAAGGGCGAGTTCGGCGCGGACGCCCGAGCGTTGGTGGCGCATTTTCAGGCACTGCCGTCCAAGCCCAAAGTTTTCGTGTGCCTGCCCGTGCCCGTGTATGAGACCAAATGGGGCATCAACGAGCCGGTGGTCAAAGGCGAAGTAATCCCCATCCTCACCGAGGTGGCGAAGGAAATGAAGTTGCCCACCATCGACCTCTACACCGCGCTGACGGGCAAGCCGCTGATGTTCCCGGACAAGATCCACCCGAACGCCGCCGGCGCGAAAGTCATCGCCGAAACAGTGGCCAAGGCGCTCACGGCAAAATAGGGCTCGCGTTTGGCGCGTGCATTTTCGGGTGTGCCCGGCGCGACGGTTCGTTATTGTCGCGGCATGAGCATCATCGTTCGCGCAGTTCTCGCGCTGTTTTCCCTCGTTGTCGCTGCCAACCATTCCACCGCCGCCGAGGCGCCCCGGCTGAACATCCTCTTCCTGTTCGCCGACGACTGGGGTCGCTACGCGAGCTGTTACAAAGGACTCGATGGCCGGCCCACCATCAACGACCTCATCCAAACGCCCAACGTAGACCGCGTGGCGCGCGAGGGTGTGCTGTTCAAGAACGCCTTCGTCAACGCGCCGAGCTGCACGCCGTGCCGCAGTTCGCTGCTGTCGGGCCGTTACTTCTTCCAGACCGGGCGCGGCGCGATTTTGCAGGGCGCGGTGTGGGATGAGAAGATTCCAACCTTTCCGCTGCTCCTGCGCGACTCGGGCTACCATATCGGCAAAAGTTTCAAGGTGTGGAGCCCCGGCACGCCGGCGGACGCGGGTTTTGGCGGCCAGCAATACGCGTATCAGAAGGCTGGCAACGCCTGTAACAACTACTCGGAAGAAGTCACCGCTCGCGTCGAGAAAGGCATGAGCGTTGCCGCCGCACGCAACGAAATCCTTGCGCAGGTGCGCGGCAACTTCGACGACTTCCTTGCCGCACGAAAACCGGGCCAGCCATGGCTTTACTGGATGGGCACGACCACGACGCATCGTTCGTGGGTAAAGGGCAGTGGCAAAAAACTTTGGGGCCTCGAACCCGATGCGCTCAAGGGCAAGCTGCCCAAGTTCCTGCCCGACGTGCCGGAGATTCGCGAGGATGTGGCGGACTATCTCGGCGAATGCCAGGCGGTGGACGCCTACGTCGGCGTGTTGATGAAACGGCTCGAAGAAGCCGGCGAGTTGGAGAAGACCGTCGTCGTCCTCAGCGGCGATCACGGGATGCCCGGCGTCACCAGTGGCAAATGCAACCTCTACGATCACGGCACGTCCGTCGCGCTCGTGGTGCGCTGGCCCGGCGGCAAGGCCGGCCGCGTCGTCACCGATCTCGTTCGGCTCCCGGACTTGTGCCCGACCTTTCTCGAGATCGGCGGCGTGAAACCGCCGGAGAATCTTTACGGCAAGAGCCTTTTGCCGTTGCTCAAGTCGGAGCAGGCCGGGCTCGTGGACAAGAGTCGCGACTGGGTCGTGACCGGGCGCGAACGGCATGTGGGCGTGGCGCGCGAAGGCAATCTGCCGTATCCGATGCGCGGCCTGCGCACGCCGGATTTCCTCTACATTCGCAACTTCGCGCCGGATCGCTGGCCGATGGGCGCGCCTTACTCAGCGGCGGAGAGCACGCCGGATTTGAAAAACGTGGACAATAATACACGCGCCGCGTTTCCCGACATGGACGCGAGTCCGACGAAGACGTGGCTCATCGCCCACCAGCACGATGCGCAGTGGAAAGCGCACTTCGCCCTCGCGTTCGCGAAGCGCCCGGCCGAGGAGCTCTATGACTTGAAGAATGACCCCGACCAGGTGAAGAACCTCGCCGCCGATCCCGCCTTCGCCGCGCAGAAACGGGCGTTGTCCGAACGCTTGATGAAATTGCTTAACGAGGGCCAAGACCCGCGCGTGACCGGTGACGGCAGCACGTTCGACAAACCGCCGTTCAGCGATCCTGAGCAAGTCGGTGCCGCCAAGGCGAAAAAGAAGGGAAAGCAGTAGCTGGCCGTCACGGAACCTCGCCCGCTCCTTGCTTTACGCCAGCAAGTCGCGCACAACGTTGCCGTGGATGTCCGTAAGCCGGAAGTCGCGGCCCGCGTGGCGGAAGGTGAGGCGCTCGTGATCGAAGCCGAGCAGGTGTAGGATGGTCGCTTGCAAGTCGTGGACGTGGACCGGGTTCACCTCGGCCTTGAAGCCAAATTCATCCGTCGCGCCATAAACCGTGCCGCCCTTGACGCCGCCGCCCGCGAGCCAGGTGGTAAAGCCGTGATGGTTGTGGTCGCGGCCGTTGATTTTGCCCGCGTTTGAGCCGGGCGTGGGCAACTCGACCGTGGGCGTGCGACCGAATTCACCGCACCAAATCACGAGCGTGTCATCAAGCAGGCCGCGTTGCTTCAAGTCCTTCAGCAGCGCGCCGATGGCTTGGTCGCACTCCTTCGCGAGGCGGCGGTGGTTCACTTCAATGTCGTCGTGGCTGTCCCACGGCTGGCCCGCGCCGTGCCAGACTTGCACGAAGCGCACGCCACGCTCGATGAGCCGCCGCGCTGTGAGAATCTGCCGCGCCTGCGTGCCTTCGCCATACATCGCGCGGATGTGCGCAGGCTCCTTGCTGATGTCGAAGGCGTCCGCTGCCTCCATTTGCATTCCGTAGGCCAGCTCGAAGGACTGGATGCGCGCTTCGAGCTGCGCTTCTCGCGCTCGGGCGGCGGCGTGGCGCTGGTTCAATTGTTGCAGGAAATCCAACTGCGCGCGTTGCTCGGGCAAGGCCATCTGCTTGTTGGAAATGTGCTCGATGAGCCGCTCGATGCGCGTCTCGGCGGTGTTGATGTAGGTGCCTTGGAACACGCCGGGCAAGAACGCGCACTGCCAGTTCTGCGATTCCTGGATCGGGTAGCCGCCCGGGCACATCGCGATGAAGCCGGGCAAGTTCTGATTCTCCGTGCCGAGGCCGTAGGTCACCCACGAACCCATGCTCGGGCGCGGCAGCCGGGCGTCGCCGCAGTTGAGCAACATCAGCGACGGCTCGTGGTTCGGCACGTCCGCGTGCATCGAGCGGATGACACAAATGTCGTCAATGCTCTCGGCGGTCTTGGCAAAAATCTCGCTCACCTCGATGCCGCTCTTGCCGTAGGGCTGGAACTTGTAGGGCGAGCGGAAGGCCGTGCCGGTGCGGCGCTCGGTGCGCAGCTCGTAAGGCAGAGTCTTACCGTGGAATTTGTCCAGCGATGGCTTGGGGTCGAACGTGTCCACGTGCGACGGCCCGCCGTTGAGGAAGATGTGGATGACGCGCTTGGCCTTGGCGGCGAAGTGCGGAGCCTTGGGTGCGAGTGGTGAAGCAGCGTTCACCTCGGCCCGCGCGCTGGACAAGCCCAGCTCGCCGAACAACGCGCCGAGGCCCAGCGCGCCCATTCCCATGCCGCAGCGCGTCAGCAACTCGCGGCGCGTCAGGGCGAGGTGTTCAGGGCGAGGTCCGTGATGACTCATGTGATTCACTGACGGCGAGGATAGCAGCGCCGATTCAAAAGCCGAGCTTCAGCGCCACCTCCGGCGCGGTCAGACCATCCAGCCGAAGCACCTTGTGACGCGACGTCTGGCCGCGCACGAGCGTCACTGCACGGCGCGGAAGGCCAAGCGTTTCGGCGAGCAATTCCACCACCGCTTCATTCGCCGCCGAGTCCACCGGTGGCGCGGTGACGGCTACTTTCAGCTCGCCGCCATGCAAGCCGCCGACTTCATTGCGGCTCGCGCGCGGCTGAACTTTGACCGCGACAAAAAGTCCATCGGGCTGCACACGGAGAAAGGGAGGCAAGGTTTTTTCAGCCACAGATTAACTCACCAACCGCTCACGCGCCGCCGTGACGCGGGCGATCGCGGCGTCCACGCCGCGGGCGCAGGCGTTGAGGTGGCCCATCTTGCGGCCCTTGCGCGCCTCGGCCTTGCCGTAGAGGTGGAGCTTCACGTGCGGATCGGACAGGGCGGCGGCCCAGTTCGGCTCCCCTTTTTCCCAGAGGTGCCCGAGCAGGTTCGCCATCGCGGCGGGCTGACGCAGCGCGGTCGAGCCAAGCGGCAGACAGCACACGGCGCGGATTTGCTGCTCAAACTGGCTGGTGACACAGGCATCCAGCGTGAGGTGGCCGCTGTTGTGCGTGCGCGGAGCGAGTTCGTTCACCACCAGCTTGCCGGACTTCGTGACGAAGAGTTCCACCGTGAGCAGGCCGACGACGCCGAGCTGTTCGAGAATGCCCGCGGTGAGTTCGGTCGCCTCCTTCGCGAGCTGCGGGCTGATGGCAGCGGGCGCGAAGGTGACGTCAAGGATGTGGTTCGCGTGGCGATTCTCGAAGACGGGGAAGGCGGCAAACTGGCCGTCCGCCGTGCGCGCGGCGACGACGGAGACTTCCTTCTCGAAGTCCACGAAGGCTTCGTAGATGCCGGTCGCGCCCTTGAGGTTGGCGAAGACTTCCGCCGGATCGGACTGCGCGTAAACCTTCTGCTGGCCCTTGCCGTCGTAGCCGAAGCTCGCGGTCTTGAGCACGGCGGGCAGGCCGAGGTCGCGCGCGGCGGCGTGTAGGTCGGCGTAGGTTTTCACCTCGCGGAAGGGCGTGGTGGGGAAGCCGTGGTCGCGGAGAAAGGTTTTCTCGCGCAGACGCTCCTGCGTGATGTGCAGCACGCTGCCGGCGGGGCGGACGAGGGTGTGCTGCGCGGCGACCTCGGACGCGCGTGAGGGGACGTTCTCGAACTCGAAGGTGATGACGCTGACGCGCTGCGCGAAGTCCGCGAGTCGCTCTTCATCGAGGTAATCGCCGACGGCCTCAACGTCGGCGACCTGGCCGGCAGGCGTATCCGCATCCGGCGAGTAAATGGCAACGCGGTAGCCGAGCTGCTTGGCGGCGATGGTCAGCATGCGCCCGAGCTGGCCGCTGCCGAGGATGCCGATGGTTGAGCCGGGGAGGAGAGGGAAGTTCACGACTGGAGCGAACTAGGCACTGGCGGAGCGACTGGCGGAGGCGGAGCCGGGACAGTCTTGGGAGGCGCCGCTTTGGCCAGCTTCAATGGTGGAGGTTTGGCGAAGACCGCCAACTGAAACAACCCGATTCCTAGTGCCAAAGCGTATGCGAGTTTTTCTGGCGGTTGAATTTCGAGCGGCTCCTTCCGACCGCTCTGGCTTGCGACAGAGGCTGATTTTGGAAACATTATGTGCATCTGCGTTGAGCCTTTTGCCGCACTTGGGCGCGACAGCAACGGAATTCCCAGCACGAGCAAGATTGCAACGGCGTTGGCAAGCGTTGCAGCCTTCGTTGAGCACCCGAACTGTCCGGCTGCCACACCAGAAAGCGACAAGCAGACCAGCATCGGGTAAAATAGGACCAAGGTGGCAGCAAACCATCGCAAAAACTCTTGGTTGGGTCTCAGTCCCCAGTAAGGTGCCTCGCCGCTGCCGAGTATATAGAGGAACGCCGTCTTCACCCACATAATAATCCCAACGAGCGGCATGCATGCGAACATCCCGCCTACCCAAGAGTTGGTGACGGTGACCACGAGCAACGTGGACAAAGAGCTGAGAATGCAGGCGAGTCCGGCGATCTGAAACCCCCAGGTTATCCCCCACCGCAGACGCTTCCAGCGATTCATGGCGTAATCCCCGCTTTCAGCCCCGGCAGCTTGTGGTTCTCCCGCACCTTCGCGGTCTGCTCCGCGCGGAACTGGTCGTAGGCCTTGCGAAACTTCGCGTGCTTGTTGCCGAGGATTGCCGTGGCGAGGAGCGCGGCGTTGATGGCGCCAGCCTTGCCGATGGCGAGCGTGCCGACGGGAATTCCGCCCGGCATCTGCACGATGGAGAGGAGCGAGTCGAGACCGTTGAGGGACTTGGACTGAACCGGCACGCCGAGCACAGGGAGCGAAGTCTTTGCCGCCGTCATGCCGGGCAGGTGCGCCGCGCCGCCGGCACCGGCGATGATGACTTCGAGGCCGCGCGCCGCCGCCGTTTCCGCATACTCGAACATCCGATCCGGCGTGCGGTGTGCAGAAACCACTTCGGCTTCGTAGGGCACGCCCAGCATGTCGAGCTGCGCAGCGGCGTGCTGCATCGTCTCCCAGTCAGACTGGCTGCCCATGATGAGACCGACGAGCGGTTTGGGTGCGGTGCGTTGGCGGGCCATAGCGCGGGCATTGAAGCGGACCTGACCACGTTTGGCAATCGCGTGGAAGGTCATCGGGAAAAAGCTTGGCGGGGCAGGGGGTTGTTGGTTTAGTTCGGCTGTTCCCGCAATGCGAATGCTAATAAAGCGACGAGACACGGACTGTTCAACAAATACCCTGTTGGGGGTATGTTTGCTGTCTTTACCCATTTCTTCATGAACCCCGCCCCGTTTTTAGCCCCTGGCTCGCTTGACTGGCAGCGCACCGCCAGCCGGTCGCTTCAACTCTCCCTGCTTCTGGCGTCTCCGTGCTTGGCCAGCGCCCAAGATACGCTCCTTCAACCGGTCAAGATGAAGGAGCAGATGTCCACCAACTCCGCCGCCCGCACCGCGCTCGCGGATGAGTTGCGCTGGCTCAAGGCGGAGAAGATCACGATCACCTCCGTCTCGAAGCGACCGGAAGACCCGTTCACGGCTGCGGCAGCAGTGTCGGTGATCACTGGGGATGAAATCCGGCGGTCCGGGGCGCGGACGTTGCCCGATGTGTTGCGGCTCGCCCCGGGCATGAGCGTGTCACAGGTGGACGCGAGCAAATGGGCGGTGGCGTCGCGCGGCCTCAATGATATTTTTACCAACCGTCTGCTGGTTCTGGTGGATGGGCGCACGGTGTATTCGCCGGGGTTTGCCGGTGTGTTCTGGGCCGCACAAGACGTGCTGCTCGAGGACGTGGATCATATCGAAGTGGTGCGAGGGCCGGGCGGCACACTGTGGGGGGCAAACGCGGTCAATGGCGTGATCAACATCATCACGAAAGACACCCAGAAATCGCAGGGCACTTATTTCAATACCGGCGGCGGCACACAGGAACGGTTCTTTGGCGAGGCGCGGCACGAGGGCCACATCACCGATGACCTCACCGGGCGCATCTACTTCAAGTATGCCGACCGGGGCGAGCATCCGACCGGCACGGACCGGTGGGATTCCACGCAGGGGGGGATGCGGCTGGACTGGCACCTGCCGGACACACAGTTCACGCTGCGGGGCGACCTGTTCGACGTCAATACGCGCGACACCTTCCTGAGGCCGACGGCGGTGCCCCCGTTTTTCACGGCGGAGCAGCAGGCAATTGACTACTCGGGTGGCAACGCGCTATTCCGGGCCGAGCACGATTTCAGCACGGACTCGCAATTGCATTTTCAGACCTACTTCAGCTCCTTCCGCGAGCATCGGTTCGATGTGCAGACGGAGGAGCTGGTGGATGTGGAACTGCAACATTCCGTCGGCCTGACGGATTGGTGGAAACTTATCTACGGTGCCAACTACCGCTATCTGCCCACGGACAGCCGCAGCAACAACTACTTCACCTACAGTCCCACGATGCGGAAGCAACAGATTTTCAGCGGCTTCGCGCAGACGGATTTCCTGTTCTTTGCCGAGCGGTTGAAACTGACGCTGGGCAGCAAACTCGAGGCGAACGACATCACCGGCTTGGAGACCCAGCCCAATGTGCGCGTGTCCTGGAATCCCGATGAGAAGCACTCGCTCTGGGCGGCGTTCTCGAAGGCCGTGCAGATTCCGTCTCGGGCAAACACGGATCTGACCGTGCCACAGTTTGGACCGGTGGGCACCGCCTTTGGCCTGCCGGTCATGGCCAGCTTCAGTGGCTCGCCAAACCTCGGAGCGCAGGAACTGACCGCTTACGAAGTCGGCTATCGCGTCCGTCCTCGGGAGGATGTGACCCTAGATGCCGCCGCGTTTTACAATGTTTACGAGAAGGGGTTTGGGTCCGTCACCGGCGTTCCGGGCTTCGTGCCTTTCCCGGCACCGCATCTATTACTGCCCGTCACGTCGGACAACTCGGCGGATTTCAATTCGTTTGGCACCGAACTCTCCGCTGACTGGCTGGCGAGTGAATGGTGCCGGCTGACGGCCAGTTACTCCTACATCAAGCTGGAACTCGACCGCGGCACCCCACTGGACCAGCTTGGCTCCACGCCGCAGCAGCAGGTGGGGTTGCGGTCCGCGTTTAACCTACCTAACAACTGGACCCTGGACCTCGGGGTGCGCTACGTGGACCGGATTACGGCGAACAGCGTCACCATCCCCAGCTACACGACCATGGACGCGCGCCTGGCCTGGCAGCCGCATCTGAACTGGGAGGTGGCGCTGGTGGGGCGAAACCTGTTCGCGCACCAGCACTTTGAGTATTCCACACCAGCGGTCAACCCCACCCAGGCCACCCCGGTGCCGCGCGAGGTATTCTTGCAATTGACGGCCCGTTTCTAAACCCATCCAAGGCCATGCTGGCGACGATAAACACAACCCCGGCTGACGGACTTGGGCCCTTGCTGGCCAACCTCGGCGGCTATGTCTTCTGGACTGTTGCCTACCTCCTGATCCTGCGCCGCGCGTTCCGGGAACAGTCGTTTGGCATCCCCATTGCCGCCTTGTGCGCCAACGTGGCCTGGGAGACGCTCGCTTCGACCGTGCTGGGATTTCCCAGCGGCCCACGGATCGGCAACATGATCTGGCTCGGGTTGGACTTGGTGATTCTCTACACCTGCCTGCGATTTGGCCCTGAGGACTTCACCCAACCCGAAGTGAAAAAATGGTTCCGGCCGATGGTGCTGATCGGCGTGGGGGTGATGCTGTGGGCAGAGTCCGCGTTTGTGTTCGCGTATGCCGATCCCTACGGCGTCCACGCAAGCTGGGTCAACACCTTCGTGGTGAGTGCGCAGTTGCCCGCGATGTTCTGGCGGCGAAACAGCCTCAAGGGGCAGTCGTTCTACATTGGCCTGAGCATCCTGCTGGGCGACATCAGTGGCTACTTCATGATCCACTTTGTGAACGAAAAACTGCCAGGGCAGGTCCACATGAACCTGATGAACGCGCTCTTCGCCGGCATCCTCGCCACCAACGTGCTCTACGTCACATTGCTCTACCGGCGGTGCAAGCAAGAAGGGCTGAACCCATGGAAGCACTGGTAAACCAAGGCGGGCGGGAGAAAAGTCAATGGGCCGTTTGATTCCATGCTGGCGGCCACCTGACTTCGCGGGGTTGGCGCGGTTCGAAGCAGTCGTCTGCGCGATCACGGCGCTGGCGGCCTGGCTGGTTCCCGACGTCTTGATCCGCTTCCTTTCGCAGGCACCGGTGGGCAGTTTGGTGGGCTGGCTGGATGTAGTGACGCTGGTCCGCATGGCTGGTTGGGCGCATCTGGCATTGGCGGCGATTCACCTGCTCGCGAGCCGCGAGGTGGCGG